>NZ_CP086615.1:2779772-3088636 GCF_020883455.1 Spiribacter halobius
CTGCGGGCTCACGCCGATCGCTGCCGCCAGCCGCGCGCGGGACTCGCAAGCCGCCACCGCCGCCTCCAGCGCCCGGATCGCCTGCGCCCCTGCGCTCCGCGTCCAGCTCCTGCCTCTCGGTCACCATTCACCTCTCACCCCGGTCGGGGTCCCTTCAGGTGAAGGAAGTAAAGCAGCGCTTTAGCTACACGTCAATGCCCGAGGACAACCGGCGCTTGTTCCTAGCACCGGAGCACGGCCGCACACTCAAGCCATGACTGAGAAAACCAACCACGAGCTGGCCGAAAACATCCGCTGGGCGATGCAGCAGGCCGGCGTTCGCTCCGTGGACGTCGCCAACGCCCTGGGCGTGAGCGAGCAGGCCGTCTACGGCTGGCGGAAGACGGGCAAGATCAGCCGCGCCAACCTGGTGCGCCTCGCACGCTATCTGCAGGTCCCAGCGGACCAGATCCAGCCGCCCGGCGAGATCATCGAGGTCATGAGCAGCAGTCGAGAGACGACGCTGCCCAAAGAGCTCGAGCCCATGGTCGTTGCCGAGGACGCCGGCCCCTATTTCGACGAGCCGGCCTTCCTTCGCCGTTCGGAACCCGCCTACCCCCTGGAGACGGGCCCTGCTATACGTGGTGAGATACCGCTTATCGGCTGGGATGAGGCAGGGAGGTGGCGAGGCGTGCACGAAGATACCCGCACGGAAGAGACGATCATCGCCACGCGCAAGGTGTCGCCTGATGCCTTCGCGCTGCGCGTGCAGGACGACACCAACTCACCGGACATACCTCGCGGTGCCATCGTCGTCGTGGATCCGGACGTGGAACCACGCCACGAGCACTACGTCATCGCGCTCTTGCCCGGCAGTGATGCGCCCACGCTCAAGCAGCTCATCGTCGACGGCGACCAGCAGTACCTCCGCCCGCGCAACGACCGCTATCCCATCCAGCCCTTCCCGCCAGGCGGCCGCATCATCGGCGTCGTCCGCCAGGCGGTGCAGGACTTCTTCTAGCCAAAGCGAGGCGCAGCGACCCCATGGCCAGCGGCACCGATAAGCACCTCGCCAACTTCCGCCGCCGCCACCGCAACCCCGGTGAGCAGATCCGCACCTGGGCGCCCGGCTACATCGGCAAGATGTTCGGCAGCGGGAAGGACTGGCAGCACAACGGCGTGCTCATCGTCACCGACCAGCGCGTCATCTTCCACCGCCGCGGCCTGCTCGGCGAGGTGCTGGAAACCATGCCGCTCGCACGCATCAGCTCTGTCGAGCAGCTCACCTTCGCCGGCCACCGCGTCCTGCGGCTGCACACGAGCAACGACAGCCTCGAGTTCAAGAGCTTCGACGCCGGCCGAGTCCGCAGCGTAGCCCGCGCGGTAGAGGCTGCCCGCGGCAACATCCAGCCGCCGCCCCAGCCGCAACCGACAGCCACCAACCCCACCAGCGCCACACCCGCCGCCGAGCGCCTCCGCCAGCTGGACGAGCTCCACCACCAGGGCCTCATCTCCGCCGAAGAACACCAAGCCAAGCGCGCCGAGATCCTCGCAGAGCTCTAACCCCTCTCTCAGACGGCCACCGCCCGTCGGCCACAAAGGCCGCTTGTGCTCGATCTAAAGCAATGCTTGACTTCCAGCAACGGCGATGCTTTAGTTTCCGACGTCAGCCAAGCGAGGAGACCGGCCATGAACCAGACAGCCACCGCCCGCCCCCTGGACGAGCCCCGCCTCGACGAGCTCTGGGACAGCACCGTCGCCCGATACGCCTACGAGGGCGGCCCCCTGGCCGCCGAAGCGCGCGCGGAGCTCGTCCGCAGAGGTTTGGCAGAGACGGCCAGCGCACCAGCCGAGGCCGTGCACGCCGTAATCCAGGGCAACGAGCGCCGCATCGAGCACGCGCTCGGCGAGCTCATGCGCGCTGCCGTAGCCTCTCAGCGCGAGGGCCGCGCCAGTGTGTTCGTGACTTACTTCGGCCACGTGAACGCCGTGGACGTCTACGCAAGACGTGTGGCCGACACCAGCGATAGCGATGCGTTCTTGCTGAAGCGCGTAATGATCGATCTCACAGGCCCCCTCAGCGACCGCCCCGCGGACCGCCTCTACGAGCTCGCCGCCCGCATCGACGCCCTACACTCCGACATGGAGCCGGGCCAGTGACCCGCGCGGACTGGCCGCGCCTCCCCGGCGTGCTCATCCAGATTGCCCTGGACCACCAGCGCAACCACGCCGAGGAGCTCCGCCGCGCCGCCGAGATGCGCCGCAACGGCGCCCGCCTCGAGCGCTGGTACCACCGCGGCGGCCCGGAGCGCCGGCTCGACGAGGTCATCGAGCGCCAGGGAGCGATCACCCCATGGTGAGCAGCACCGCCACCATCCGCCGCCGCCTGGGGCGCGTCACTGCCCTCGCCAACCGCGGCCGGCTCAGCTCCCGCGGCCAGGCCCTCGCGGCCCTGCTGCGCAGCCACCTGTTCGCCAGGCTCAACCGCGCCCGAGCCGCCGAGCTCCGCGCCCGGCGCCCGGAGGCCCAAGAGCCGCCGCCGCTGCCGGACCACCAGCAGGCCCTGACGGACCGCTACGGCCGCCAGTGGGAGTGGCACGGCAGCCGCCGCCTGGCCTGGTGGGAGTCCCGCATCGCAGGCCACGCCGTGCGCTATCGCGTCGACCTCACCACCCAGCTCTGGCCCGTCGAGGTCTGGCACCCCGTCCATGGCTGGGCCCCGATCCACCAGGCCACCCATGAGGCCGACGCCCACGAAGCCGTCCACGCCCTCGCCCAGGCCGTCGACCACGCCCGGGCCCGCTGAGAGGAGAGCCACGATGAGCGCCACCGTCCACATCTTCCCCGGCGACCACTGGCGCGACACCACCGCGCGCGTCACCCGCGCCGGCTACCTGGTGCACGTCACCCCCGGCAGCGGCCAGCTCCGTGGCCGCCCCCACGCCGACAACTTCGCCCGCCAGAAGCGCCCGCGCCATCACGGCCAGTACGTCGGCGCCCTGCCCGGCGGCGGGCCGGAGGGGGGCGACGCGGCGTGAGTGACGACCCGGTCCCTGCCCGCCCCTCGCGCTTCCAACAGCCGGCGGGCGACTACCGCCCGCCGGCACCGCCCCCGCGCAGGGCCGGCTCGGACCACAGCCACATCCCCCACAGCCTGGAGCGACCCGTGGAGCATCCGTTCAGCACTCTCAGCCCAACTGGCCGGCGCATCACCGTGCTCGCCGAGCTTCGCAAGCAGCCGGCGACGACCGTGCAGCTGCGCGAGCTGCTCGAGATCGAGCGCGACACGACGGCAGCCACCCAGCTCAACGGCACCCTGCAGGAGCTCCAGCGCGCGGGCGATATCGAGGGCGAGCGCCTGCCGGGCGGACCGCACAAGCGCTGGAGCGTCACTGGTCTTGGCGCTGCCCGGCAAGACTCGGAATCCGATCGCGTTTCGATCGAAGAATCCAGCGCCCCGGCAGACAAACCGCAAGCCGCCACCGTTCGGCAAACGACTCCAGGATGCGGCATGCCGACCCCGGACTGGCAGCCGCCTGAGAACTGGGACCAGCCAGCCGGCCGCATCCGCGAGCTCGCGCCGGAGCTGAACCCGACCGTCACACCCGACCGCGTCGGCATGACCGCCGACGGCCACCTGCTGATCTGGCTGCCGGGCAAGGCCCTGCCGCTCGAGCTCTGCCAGCGGACCACCGCCGGCATCGCCCGGCTCACCGAACTCAACCGGCCGCTGATCCGGGAGGACTGACTATGGCCGATCGCAAGCTAACCGGACTAATACACGACGCGCTGGCTGAAGCTCTTCCGAAGATGGGCGAAAGCGACCGGAAGATAGCCACGAGCGTGATCGCCAACGAGCTAAGCGCCAAAGGGCATGTGGGCACCAGCGCCGAGGCCGACTTCGAGCGCATGCAGTGGACGTTTGAGATCGGCCACGACTGCCGCGTCAGAGGCGGGCGCTACCTGCTTATCCAGATTGGACCGGAGGTGCCGTGATGGCCGACGCCGCCGACATCGCCACCGAGCGAACCGAGGCCGCCATCGAGGAAGCCCTCGCCAGCCGCCAGCGCTACGCGGGCCACAGCGCTACGCACTGCGACGAGTGCGATGCCGCCCTCCCCGAGCGCCGCCGCGAGCTCATCCCGGGAGTCCGGCTTTGCGTGGAGTGCCAGGAGATGGAGGAGCGGAGGCGATGACTGGGAAGCAAATCGATGATTCAGGCGTCACGACGACTCAAGTACGTCAAGTGATGCTGCGCTTCGAGGACGAGCTGGAAATCGCGCTTCAGGAGCACCCAGGATTTCCCGACGACCCGATCCACCAGGTCGCCATCGTGTGCGAGGAATCCGGAGAGGCCCTGCGCGCTGCGATCCAGAGCGTTTACGAACACGGCCCCGAGGCTGCCGTGGACAAGGAGCTTGTTCAGACGGCGGCCATGTGTATCCGAGCGTTGATCGCCCGGCGGCTTCAGCGGGGGGCTGAGGAATGAGCAAGCCGAGACGACGCATCGACGACGGCATGCAGCTGGCGACCGCTGCTGTGCTGGCCGTGGTCTTTGTCGCGGGCTGCGCCGTAGGCGCGGCGGTGCTGGCGGCGCTTTTCTGAGGTGGCAACCCGATGACGCAGATCCTTGACCCGATCGCCCGCGACGCCATCGAGGCCTTCGAGAAGGCGAACCGTGAACTCCGGCGAGTTCTGCGCGTGCCCGAAGGCTCAATGCAGCGCCCGTCTCTGCATCCGATGCAGCGCCCGGCCAAAAGCCGCATCCACCCCGTCACGTATGTCCGGGAGCACCCGAAGGTCGGGCGCAACCAGCCTTGCCCATGTGGCTCAGGGCGGAAGTTCAAGCGCTGCTGCATCAACAGCTGGGAGTGACCTGATGACCACCGCAACACACATGCGAACCCCGGTGGGGCCGGTCCCGATCCGCCCGGAGATCCAGCTCCGGCTGGCCGAGATGAGCGACCGGGAAGTCGCGGATGCGGCTTTCCAGATGTCCGCCCGGTTCATCAACCCCGAAATGTACGCCGAGCTCGTCCACCGCGGCCTGTCGGGCCCAGGCGTGAGCGTCGGCGAGACCTACCGCCTCATCGAGGCGCGAGAGCAGGAGAGCACCCAATGAGCGAACCGCTCTGCATCTATCACGGCAACTGCGCGGACGGCTTCACCGCGGCCTGGGCAGTGCGCCAGGCCCTCGGACCAATCGAGTGCGTCGCCGCCACCCACGGCAACCCGCCTCCGGACGTCACCGGCCGCGACGTGATCATGGTGGACTTCTCCTACAAGCGCCCGGTGCTGGAGGAAATGGCCCAGCAGGCGCGCTCCATCCTGATTCTCGACCACCACAAGAGCGCCGCGGAGGACCTGGAGCCGTTCAAGGTGACGGAGTGCGGCGGCGGGAGACTGGTCTACGACGACGTCCCCGACATGCTCCGCGACCTCGCAGAGCTATGGCGGCCGCCCGTCATCGCCCTATTCGACATGGAGCGCTCCGGCGCCGGTCTGGCCTGGGACTTCTTCCACGACGCGCCACGCCCGGCGCTGATCGACCACGTCGAGGACCGCGACCTCTTCCGCTTTGCGCTCGAAGGCACCCGCGAGATCCAGGCAGCCGTCTTCGCCCGCGAGTACGACTTCGCCCTGTGGGACGAACTCATGGAGACACCGCTCGAGCGCCTGCGCGCCGAGGGCGAGGCCATCGAGCGCAAGCACCACAAGGACGTCCGCGAGCTCGTCGACGTGACCATGCGCTACATGGTGATCGCCGGCCACCGCGTCCCGGTGGCGAACGTGCCCTACACGCTCACGAGCGACGCCGGCCACCTGATGGCCGAAGGCAACCCCTTCGCCGCCTGCTACTGGGACACACCAGACGGCCGCGTCTTCTCGCTGCGCTCTCACCCCGACGGCGCAGACGTCTCCGAGATCGCGACGCAGTACGGCGGCGGTGGCCACAAGCACGCCGCCGGCTTCCGGATGCCCATCGGCTGGGAGGGCGAAGCATGAGCAGTTCACCGAGCCACGGCTACGCCATCGTCCTGCCCTGCGGCCATGCCGACGCCATCCTCGGCGACCTTGGCACGCCGAACGGACTCGCGGACGTGCTGGAGCACTACCGAGACACGGACTGCCACGTAGAGAGGCTGCCGATCGAGCAGCTGCGCCAGGTCCCGATGGGCTGCGACTGCGATGAGAAGGAGAGCAACCAGTGAGAGCAACCCTAATCTCGACCGGCGAGGACGTCCTGGTGCTACTCCGGGGCGACCTGCGCTGCCTCTGCCGATTGGCGCCCATGGCGCCCTGGCACCGCCACCGCATTGAGGAGATCGGCTACAACCGACTCCGGTTTCCGAAGGGGGACGACTGATGCACCTGATCGGTCTGGCCGGCGCCGCCGGCGCGGGGAAGGACACCGTCGCCAGCATCCTCACCGCCGTACACGGCTGGCGCGCGTTCAGCTTCTCGGACGCCCTCTACCAGGAGGTGGCCGAAGCCTTCGGCGTCAGCGCCGAGAGCCTCAAGGAGCGCACGCTCAAGGAGATTCCGTGGCCCAGGCTCAGCGTGGATCGCTGCCGTGACCACGGCTTCCGCCGCCGGATGCTCGCCGGCGTCGCGGACTCCGACCTCTGCGAGCTGATCCTCACGCAACCGAACAGCCCGCGCGAGATCCTCCAGCGCTGGGGCACGGACTACCGCCGCGAGCAGGATCCGGACTACTGGGTGCGCCAGGCGGAGGCTACCTGGTGGCAGCACCACCAGTCCGACGCCCCGCCGGTCGGAATGGCCAACACCTCCACCCGCTTCGACAACGAGCTCGCCTGGATCAGGGCCATGGGCGGACACGTGGTTCGGGTGGACCGCCCCGGCGTCGAGCCCGAGTCGGACTACATCAGCGAGCGCCCGGTGCCGGACAACGCGGTCGACTACGTGATCGACAACAGCGGCGGTATCGACGAGCTGCGCGGGGAAGTGATGCAGATGCTGCTATCCCTGGATCTGCTCGCCCGCGAGGAAACGTCCGACGCGCCGGTGGATCCGCTGGAGGCCGACTGATGGCCGCCCATACCGGCACAGCGTGGACGGACATTGAGCTGTCGTGGCTCGAGGCCTTGTACGCAGACACGCCGAACCGCGAGCTCGGAGAGCTCCTGGGGCGCAATCCGCGTGCGGTAGGCCTGAAGGCACGCCAGCTGGGCCTGCGCAAAAGCGAAGCATTCATGGCCCGGCCGGAGCACAACGGCCGGTTCCGCCGCGGCCAGAGCGCCTGGAACAAAGGCCAACAGTTCGACAGCGGCGGGCGTTCGCGCGAGACACGGTTCCAGCCAGGTGAGCGGCCGCACACCTGGGTACCAGTCGGCACCGAGACCACCGACGCGGACGGCTACCTGAAGCGCAAGGTCCGCGACGACGCGCCACCCGGGATGAGCCGACGGAACTGGCGCTACGTCCACGTGATGCTGTGGGAGGAGCACTACGGCCCCGTCCCTCGAAGCCACGCGGTCATCTTCCGCAACGGCGACCGCACCGACCTCCGCATCGAGAACCTGGAGTGCATCCCGCGCTCCGAGCTTGGTCGCCGCAACAGCATGTGGACACGCTACCCGCGCCCGGTGGCCGAGGCGGTCCATATGCGCGGCGTCCTCAAGCGCCGCATCCGAGAGATCCAGGAGAAGCGCCATGAAGAACCGCATCGATGATCTGCGCGACCACCTGTTCGAGTCACTGGAGCGACTGAAGGAAGCCGACGGCGAATCCCTCGAGCAGGAGCTCACCCGCGCGAAGGCGATCAGCGAAACCGCCGGCAAGCTCATCGACAGCGCGAAGGTCGAGGTTCAGTACCTGGAGGTCACCGGACAGATCGAGGGCAGCCGGTTTCTCAAGGGCGCCCCCGCGCTCAACGGCGAACGTCAGCCTGGCATCACCAAGCAGTGACGGAGAAACCCATGGAAAACCCGTTCATCACCGGCCACTTCAACGGCCATCCGGTGGGCCACACCGACGCCCAATCGCGCATCGAGGCAGCGAGGCGGTTTGACCGTGCCCAGTGTCTGGCGGCGCTTGAGGTGCCTGGGCTGCAGAAGACCGTGCGCAATGCAGTTGAGCGGCGGCTGCGGAAGTTGGAGGCAGCGCTGGCGCACCAGGAGCAGAGGCGATGATCGCCAACGCCGCAACCTGCACAGACAACGACATTGACCGCGACGCCCTGAAGCGCGAGGAGCAGCAGCTATTTAACGAGCTGGCCGTCGCCAAGCGATCCGAAGAGGCCCTGGCCAAGCTCCGCCGGTTCCGCCAGATCAGGCGCCTGCTGCAGGAAACCGCACCGCCGCCTCCGCCGCCGGAGCCAAAGCAGCAGGAGCTGTTCGCGGAGGGCACGCGATGACCCATGACCTCACCTACGCCTCACGCGGCCGCAGTGGCTGGGTCACCGTCTTTTGCCGGCGATGCCGCACCGTCGTCTTTGAGGCCACGAGCGCCGCCGAGGCGCTGATCTTCGTGATGGATTACCGGGAGGGCGCGCTATGACTCCCAAACGCATCCAGCTCCGCCGCGCCCGCGGCTGGCGGATGCCCGAGAACACGGTGAAGGTCGACCGCTCCACGCCGTGGGGCAACCCCTTCATCACCGGAAAGCACGGCACGCGTGCCGAGTGCGTAGAGCTCTACCGCGGCCTTATGGCGGGGTTCATCTGCCTGACCACTTTCAACGCCGATAAGCAGAAGGCCGCGCGGGAACACGTGATCCACCACATCGACGAGCTCCGCGGCAAGAACCTCGCTTGCTGGTGCCCGCCGGACGCTCCGTGCCACGCGGACGTGCTGCTGGAGATCGCGAACCGCGAGGAGACGCCATGACCCGCTACGCCGAAACAAGCAAGGTCCCAGCCCCCTGCCCCTTCTGCGGCAGTCCCGCCGTCGCTCACTGGACCAACCAGGAGCTCGGCATCACGTTCATCCAGTGCAGCGGCTGCAGCGCCACGGTGTCGTTCACCGAGGCCCCGCGAGGAAGAGAGGCGGTGCTGGCGTGGAATGCGCGCAGCGGCGTGGATGAGCAGGTTCGCGCCCGACGGGCGCAGAGGCGGAGGAGGGGCACGCATTGAGCATCGACAGCGACCTCGCCCGCAGCACTGAAGCCCGCCACGGTGCCGACGTCGCCACCCTGGTCCGCCGGTGCATCGCCGACGGCCTGAGCCAGTCCCAGGCCTGCGGGCGCCTGGGTGTGCCACGTGGCACAGTCGGCCGCTGGGCGAAGATGCTCGGCATCCGATGGGTACCCCGCCGCGATTTACAGGTCGCCGCCCTCCGCCGGCAGAGCGCCCGCAACACCTACCGCTGGGTCGAGATCGACGGAGAGCGCATCACCATCGGCGAGCTCCACCGGCGCACCGGCATCGCGCTCACCACACTGCGCATGCGCTACGACGCCGGCCTGCGCGGCCGAGCCCTCACGCGCCGACCAGGCCGCCAGGGCAAGGCGCCTGCCCACTACCACCTCGGCATTGGTGAGCGCGACTGGCGAATCATCCTTGAGCATGCGGAACAGCACGGGCCGAAGACCACGGCGAACCGACTGGGCATACCTCTCGGAGCGATCCAGGCGATGCGGCGGGGCGACGTGTGGAGGGTGGCGTGAGCGAAGCACACCGCAAGCTGATCGAGCTGATCGCCCGCCAGGCCGTACGCGAGCATCTGACACGTGAAACCGCGCAACGGCGGGATCGGGAGAGTGGTCAACAGAATCGGGCCTGCACGAAGCGGGCAGCCAACGGCTAGGCTTCACTCCATGCGCACCGCCGCCTACGCCCGATACTCCAGCGACCAGCAGCGAGAGCAGTCCATCCGAGACCAGCTCCGCAACTGCGCCGCTTACTGCGAGCGCATGGGCTGGCCAGAGCCGGAGCCCTATAGCGACGAGGCCGTTTCAGGATCGCTTAGGGAGCGACCTGGATACCAGCGCCTGCTCAAAGCCGCTGAGGCCCACGCTTTCGACGTGCTCCTGGTGGATGACCTTTCTCGCCTTTCGCGCGACCAAGTGGAATCTACGCAGGCACTGCGGCTGATGCAGTACCGCGGGATCCGCGTCATCGGCATCAGCGACGGCGTGGACACCGATCAGCGAGGCTACAAGCTCCAGGCCGGTGTCCGCGGCCTGATGGCCGAGCTCTACCTCGACGACCTAGCCGAGAAGACGCACCGCGGCCTCACCGGACAAGCCCTCGCCGGCTACTCCGCCGGCGGCCTGCCCTACGGCTACCGCTCCGTGGAGGACCACGACGGACACCGCCGGGAGATCGACGAGGACGCCGCGACCTGGGTTCGCTGGATCTTCGAGCGCTACGCCGCCGGGTGGAGCCCGAGGCGCATCGCCTCCGCGCTGAACGAGCGCCGCATACCGTCACCCCGCGGCGGCAAGTGGTCGCAGACCGCCATCTACGGCGACGCCAAGCGCGGCACCGGCCTGCTAAACCAGCCCCTCTATGCCGGCAAGCAGATATGGAACCGATCCCGCTGGGTGAAGGATCCCGCCGACGGAAAGCGCAAGCGCAAGGAGCGCCCGGAGAGCGAGTGGATCATCACCGAGCACGAGGATCTTCGCATCGTCGACCAGGCGACGTGGGATGCGGTGAAAGCCCGTCAGCGGGATACCCGCGCTCGAACACGCAAGGCCCAGGAGGCGCTCGGGCGCCACGCACGGCTCGGCCGTGGGCCAAAGTACGTGCTGAGTGGGCTGCTGCAGTGCGGAGTCTGCGGCGGGAACTACGTCATCATCGACCGGTATCGGTATGGCTGCGGCCGTCACCGGGACCGCGGACCGAGCGCCTGCACGAACAGCGAGTGCGTGCCGCGACGTGTCGCCGAGGAGCGTCTCCTCGAGCACATCAAGGCCGAGCTACTGAGCGAGGAGGCCTACCAGCTGTTTGCCCAGGAAGTACGCCGCCTCATGGCGGCCGAGAAGCCGGATCCAACGGCCACCCGACGAGAGGTCGCAGAGGCCGAGCGCGAGATCGAGAACATCATGGCGGCCATCCGGCAGGGCATGATCACGCCATCGACGCGCAGCGCCCTGGAGGCGGCCGAGGCACGCAGGGATGCGGCCAAAGACCGGCTGGCCGCCATCAAGGCCTACGAGCCGACCCAGGTGCTGCCCCGGGCGCGCGAAATCTATGAGGGATGGGTGCGCCGCCTCGAGGAGCTGGACGACGTAGCGGAGGCCAGAGAGGCGGTACGGGAGATCACCGGTGTGATCCGGTTGATCCCCGACCGCGGCCTCGTCGCGCAGTTGCAGGCCAGCGGCCTGGCCTGTCAACTAAGAGTGGTAGCGGGGGCAGGATTTGAACCTGCGACCTTCGGGTTATGAGCCCGACGAGCTACCGGACTGCTCCACCCCGCAATCGGTAGCGCGCATATTACGGATGCATTGCGGCGTTTTCAAGGGCCGCAGCCCGGCACTGGACAGTCGGTTTCAGGTTCCACACTCGGAGGTCGTGCACGGCGCAGCCGTGTGCGACGTCCTTGCGCCGCGCGGTCCCCGGTCTCGCATCCCGGTCGGTGCCATGGCCGGGCCGCGGGTCGCGCCACAGGTGCGGCTAACGCCCGCGCCGGCGCTTGCGAAGGTGGCGGCGGAGGTCGTGGTGGTAGATGAAGCCCGGCAGGGCGAACACCGCGAACAGGCACAGGACGATGACCCAGAACTCCCAGTCCTGATCCTGCAGCTGCCCCTGGGTGCGCTGCTCCAGTGCTGCACCGGCCAGGCCCACGAGGCCGAACATCAGCAGCCACTCCAGCAGACGGATCCATTCCCGCTTACCGCGGGGCGGCACCGGGAGCAGGAACAGCGGCCGTTCCGAGAGCCAGGGCAGGTTCGCCGCCACCAGCGCCAGACCGAACAGCAGCCAGATTGCCGCGGCATCGCTCATGCCGTGGCCACCCGGCCTGCCTCACCGATCCACCGCTGCCGCTGCGGGTCCGGCAGGCAATCCCGGGTGGTGCTCGCTGGGCGCATCGTACCGACGGGCGCGCTACAGCCCGAAGGCGGCACGGCAGGCCGAGATCAGCGCATCCGGGAACAGCCCGAGCAGCAGCACCGCGCCGCCGTTGGCCGCGAGCATCACCCGCTGCCCTAGCGGCGCCTCGAGCGGCGGGCCGTCGGACTCGAGGCGGTCGAAGTAGACCGCCTTCAGCACGCGCAGGTAGTAGAACGCACCGATCACCGCGAACACCACCGCCAGCACCGCGAGCCAGATCAGGCCGGCATCGATCAGGGCCTGCAGCACCAGCCACTTGGCGTAGAAACCCACGGTGCCGGGGATGCCGGTCATCGAGAACATGAGCAGCAGCATGACGAACGCGAAGCCGCTGTGGCGCTCGTTCAGGCCCTTCATGTCGTCGATCATCTCCGCCTCGAACCCGCGGCGTGAGAGCAGGATGATCATGCCGAAGGCGCCGGCGGCCATGAGTCCGTAGCTGATGGCATAGAACAGCGCCGCGGCGTAGCCGTCGTCGCTGCCGGCGATCAGCCCGAGGAACAGGAAGCCGATGTGCGAGATGGTGCTGTAGGCCAGCATGCGCTTGAGGTTGGTCTGCACCAGCGCGACCAGGTTGCCCACCACCAGTGAGCCCACGGCGAGAATGACCGCCATCACCTGCCACTGGTCATGCAGGCCGCCCAGCCCCTCGCCGAGCAGCCGCACGAACAGCGCCAGCGCCGCCACCTTGGGTGCGCTGCCGATGAACAGGGTGGAGGCCGTGGGCGCGCCCTGGTAGACGTCCGGGATCCACATGTGGAACGGCACGGCACCGAACTTGAAGGCGACCCCCACCAGGGCGAAGGTCATGCCGAAGGCGAGCAGGAGATTGGCCTCGCCGCTGCTGGCGGCGGCCACGTCGGCCAGCAGCAGACTGCCGGTGGCGCCGTAGATCATGGACATGCCGTAGAGCAGCATGCCCGAGGACAGCGCACCGAGGACGAAGTACTTCATCGCCGCCTCGGCGCCGATGCGGCTCTCGCGATCAAACGCGACCATGGCGTAGAGGGAGAGCGAGAGCATCTCCAGGCCGATGTACAGCACCAGCAGGCTCGCGGCCGAAGCCATCACCAGCATGCCGAGCACGGCGAACAGACCGAGCAGGTAGTACTCGCCCCGCAGCAGGTCGCGCTGGCGCAGGTAGTCGCGGCTGTAGGCCAGGGCGAGCAGCGAGATCACGCAGATCGCGACCTTGAGCACCGCCGCCAGGCTGTCCGAGACGTACATGCCGTTGAACGTGGTCGCGGCCTCGCCCCAGTGCGTCTCCAGCGCCAGCCACGCCGCCACCACCAGCGTGAACTGCGTGAGGTAGAAGGCCGGCGCGCTCTCCCGCCCGCTGGCGAAGAGATCCACCACCAGCACCACGCAGAGCATGATGGCAACCCAGATCTCGGGGGCCGCCATGGCGAATTGGGGCATTTCGAAGCTCATAGTCGTCCTCGAGCCAGCAGTTCGTGACCGCGGGGCGCCGTCGGCTCAGGAGCCGGGCGCCACCTGGCGGAGCAGTTCGGTGAGCGAGGGCTCCATCACCTCGATCAGCGGGGCCGGATAGATGCCCACCAGCAGCACCACCGCGGCCAGGGCGCCGAGCACGGCGAACTCGCGCCGGTTGAGATCCTGCAGCGCATCGACCTGTGAGTTGGCCACCTCGCCGTAGACGACGCGCTTGATCATCCAGAGGCTGTAGGCCGCACCGAGGATGAGCGTCAGACCCGCGATGGCGGCATACCAGAAGCCCGCCTGGAAGCTCGCGAGGATCACCATGAACTCGCCGACGAAACCGGAGGTGCCCGGCAGGCCGGCGTTGGCCATGGCGAACAGCACGAAGAAGCTCGCGAACACCGGCATGCGGTTGACCACGCCGCCATAGTCGCGGATCAACCGCGTGTGCATGCGGTCGTAGAGCACGCCGACGCAGAGGAACATGGCCGCAGAGACGAAGCCATGGGAGACCATCTGCACGACGCCGCCCTCCAGTGCCAGCACCGCGCCCTGCTCGTCCCCGCCGTTGGCGAGGATGCGGAAGATAATGAAGAACCCGAGGGTAACGAAGCCCATGTGCGCGATGGAGGAGTAGGCGATGAGCTTCTTGAGGTCCTCCTGCACCATGGCGACCAGGCCGATGTAGACCACCGCGATCAGCGACAGCCCGATCACCAGCCAGTCCAGCGCCATGCTCGCCTCCGGCGCGATGGGCAGGCTGAAGCGCAGGAAACCGTAGCCGCCGATCTTCAGCGTGATCGCGGCGAGGATAACGGAGCCACCCGTGGGCGCCTCCACATGGGCGTCCGGCAGCCAGGTGTGCACCGGCCACATCGGCACCTTCACCGCAAAGGCGGCGAGGAAGGCAAGGAACACCATCGTCTGGGCGGCGAGCGGTAGCTCCAGCGCATGGAAGGCGAGAATGTCGAAGGTTCCCGCCTGCGTGCGCAGGTAGATCAGCGCCACCAGCATCAGCACGGAGCCGAGGAAGGTGTAGATGAAGAACTTCAGCGTCGCGTAGATCCGGTTCGGCCCGCCCCAGATGCCGATGATCAGGAACATCGGGATGAGCATCGCCTCGAAGAAAACGTAGAACAGGATCGCGTCCAGCGCGCTGAACACGCCGATCATGATGCCTTCCATGATCAGGAAGGCCGCCAGATACTGGCTCGGCTTGTAGCGGATCACCTCCCAGGCGGCGATCACCACCAGCAGCGTCGAGAACGCTGTAAGCAGGATCAGCGGCATGGAGATGCCGTCGACGCCCAGGTGGTAGTCGATGTCGAACGCGGAGATCCAGGACGTGCGCTCGACGAACTGCATCGCCGCCGTGCCCGGCTCGAACCCCGTCCAAAGCCCCAGGCTCAGCAGGAAGGTCACCGCGGCGGTGGTCACGGCGATCCAGCGCGCGCGGTCCGCGTCGCGGTCACCGGCAAGCAGCACCACCGCGCCACCGAGTATCGGCAGCCATACCAGCAGGCTCAGCAGGGGCCAACCTTCAAACATTCCTCAGATTCCTTGCCCAGTCGCGCGGGCGGAGCGGCACCGGCCGCCCCGCTCAGGAAAACCAGCCACGCCAGCCGCCAACGAAGACGGTAAGCAGCACCAGCAGGCCGATGATCATGGCGAACGCGTAGTGATACAGGTAGCCGGACTGTACGCCGCGGACCACGCCGGCGATGCGCCCGATGGTGCGCGCGGTGCCGTTGACGATCACGCCGTCGATGAGCCCGGCATCGCCGCCGCGCCAGAGCACCTGCCCCAGGCCACGGCCGGCGGCGGCAAAGCCGCCGATGTAGAGGTCGTCAAAGCCGTACTTGCGCTCCAGGACGCGAATGGCGAGTGCCGCGCGCTGGTGCACCAGCGGCAGCAGGTCCGGACGGCGGATATACAGAAACCAGGCCAGCAGCGCGCCGGCCACCGTCAGCCAGAACGCGGGGTTGACCGCCGCGTGCAGTCCGAAGGCGAAGGCGCCGTGGAAGTGGCTGCCGAGCTCGGCGAGGACGTCATTGTCCCGGGCCACGAAGATGGCGTCGCCGAAGAAGCCGCCGAAGAGCAGCGGGCCGATGGTGAAGAATCCGATCAGCACCGACGGCACCGCCAGCGCCACCAGCGGCCACTCCATGACCGGCAGCACGTAGCGCGGCAGGTGCTGCATGTGCTCTTTGGCGTGCGGATCAATGCGCTCCTCGCCCCAGAACACCAGGAAGTAGAGGCGGAAGCTGTAGAGGGCGGTGACGAACACGCCGAGCAGCACGCACCAGTAGGCGAAGGTCGCGCCCGCCCGGTCCGCCAGGTGCACCGCCTCGATGATGGCGTCCTTGGAGTAGTAGCCGGAGAAGAACGGCGTGCCCACCAGCGCGAGGGTACCCAGCAGCATGGTGATGTGGGTGCGGGGCAGGTACTTGCGCAGGTTGCCCATACGGCGCATGTCCTGCTCATGGTGCAGGGCGACGATCACGGCCCCTGCGCCGAGGAACAGCAGCGCCTTGAAGAAGGCATGGGTCATCAGATGGAAGATGCCGGCGGCGTAGGCCGAGGCGCCGAGGCCGACGAACATGTAGCCGAGCTGGGAGAGGGTGGAATAGGCGATGACGCGCTTGATGTCGTTCTGCACCAGGCCCACCAGCCCCATGAACAGCGCCGTGATCGCCCCGAGCACCAGCACCGTGGACAGTGCCGCCTCGGAGAGCTCGAACAGCGGCGACATGCGGGCCACCAGGAAGATCCCGGCGGTGACCATGGTGGCCGCATGGATGAGCGCGGAGATCGGTGTCGGACCCTCCATGGAGTCCGGCAGCCAGACGTGGAGCGGCACCTGGGCGGACTTGCCCATGGCGCCAATGAACAGAAGGATGCAGGCCACGCTCGCCACCAGCATCTCGCCGCCGAAGAGGCTCATGGTGAGGTCGGGGCTGTCGGCGGCGGCGGCGAACACCTCGGCGTAGTCGAGGCTGCCGTAGTACATCAGCACCGCGGCGATACCGAGCAGGAAGCCGAAGTCGCCCACCCGGTTGACCAGGAAGGCCTTGAGGTTGGCGAAGATCGCGCTCTCGCGGTTGAACCAGAAGCCGATCAGCAGATATGAGACCAGGCCTACCGCTTCCCAGCCGAAGAACAGCTGCAGGAAGTTGTTCGCCATCACCAGCATCAGCATGGAGAAGGTGAACAGATTGATGTAGCTGAAGAAGCGCTGGTAGCCGGCGTCGTCGTGCATGTAGCCGATGGTGTAGACGTGCACCGCCAGCGAGACGCTGGTGACCACCACCATCATGAGTGCAGTCAGCCGGTCCACCAGGAAGCCCACCTCGAGCTGCAGACCACCCGCCACCGCCCAGGTATAGATGGTGCCGTTGAAGGTCGGCGCCCCGCCCCAGACGTGCAGAACCAGCACCACCAGGGAGAGCACCGCCGACAGGCCGACGGCGGCGATGGTCACGCGGTGGGCGTTGGCGCGCCCGATGCTGCGCGCGAACAGGCCCGCCGCGATGGCGCCAAGCAGCGGCGCCAGCGCGATGACGAGATACAGCGTCTGCATGCGATCAGCCCTTCATGCTGTCCAGGTCGCCGACGTTGATGGTGTCCCGGTTGCGGAACAGCACCACCAGGATGGCGAGCCCGATGGCCGACTCGGCGGCGGCCACGGTGAGGATGAAGAACACGAACACCTGCCCGTGGATATCACCGAGAAAGTGCGAGAAGGCGATGAAGTTGAAGTTCACCGCCAGCAGGATGAGCTCGATGGACATGAGCAGGATGATGGCGTTCTTCCGGTTGAGGAAGATGCCGGCCATCCCTAAGGCGAACAGCAGCGCGCCCAGTACCAGATAGTCGGAGAGCTCGATCATTGGCTTGATCCCGGCCGTTGTTTGGCTTGGTTCCGCGGTTCCCGTGCCCGTTCTTATGACTTCTCGCGGCGCTCGGCGGTCATGCGCACCACGCGCAGGCGCTCCGCCTTGGTGGTGCGCACCTGACGGGCCACGTCCTGGTGCTTGGTCCCGCCCCGACGGCGCAGGGTGAGCATGATCGCGGCGATGATGGCGAGCAGCAGGATCAGCGCCGCGAGCTCGAACGGATAGACATACACCGTATAGAGCACGCTGCCGAGCAGGCGCACGTTGTTGCCGCCCTCAGCCGCTGCGCCGACGTCGGCGGCGGTCATGCCCGCGAGGTCCACCTCTCCGGAGCCGAGCACCAGCAGCATCTCCAGCACCATGACCACCGCCACCAGCGCACCGATGGGCAGATACCGGGCAAACCCCTCGCGCAGCGGCGCCATGTTGACGTCCAGCATCATCACCACGAACAGGAACAGCACCATCACCGCGCCCACGTACACCAGCACCAGCGCAATGCCGAGGAACTCGGCCTCCGCCATCAGCCACAGCGCGGCGCTGTTGAAGAAGGCAAGCACCAGGGCGAGCGCGGCGTGCACCGGGTTGCGCACGGTGATGACCATGGTCGCCGCGGCCAGCAGGATGCCCGCGAACACGTAGAAGATCAGCTGCTCAATCACGTCGTGCCCCTGGTCGAGCGGTTCTTCGTCGCGCGCCCCCACCGGCGCGCGCCGCGGCATCCGGAGCCGCGGGTCGTTGTCAGGTGCCCACTAGCCCGCAATTCTCACCGATCCGCGGCTGCGGACGCGAATCTGGCGGGCAGGCCGGCGTTGTGCTCGGTCCGGGTGCTCGACGTACTGTCGAGTACGCCTAGCGCGCCCGGACTCTCCCGCGCGTTGGGCAGCGCGGAGCCCTTCCCGCGGGCCTCTGCGCTTCAGAGCGGCGACCTGGCAAGGCGGCGTTCGCAGCGAATGGCCGTAGCCCTTTGCAAGAACGCCAACGCAGTCCAGGGCGCCGCTCTGAAGCGCCCTCCGGGGCCGCACGGCGCGCGCGCAGCCGGCGTTGCGCTGCTTGACTGTACCTCGGTACAGCGCTGCGCAGCGCGCCTTGTCTGCACGCGCGCCGTGCGGCCAGAGGCCCGCGGGCAGGGCTCCGCGCTGCCCATCTCCTGCCCGCCATCTCCGCGCCCTCGCTACGCGCATCGGTGAGAACTGCGGGCTAGCGATAGGGCGCGTCGGCAGCGCGGTCGGCGGCGAGCTGGGCCTCGTACTTGTCCCCCAGCGCCAGCAGCTCCTCCTTGTGGATGATCTGCTCGCCGCGGCGCTCGAAATGGTACTCGTGTATCCGGGTCTCGACGATGGAGTCCACCGGGCAGGACTCCTCGCAGAAGCCGCAGTAGATGCACTTGAACAGGTCGATGTCGTAGCGCGTGGTGCGGCGGGTACCGTCCTCCCGCGGCTCGGACTCGATGGTGATGGCCAGCGCCGGGCAGACCGCCTCGCAGAGCTTGCAGGCGATGCAGCGCTCCTCGCCGTTGGGATAGCGGCGCAGCGCGTGCAGCCCGCGGAAGCGCGGCGACTGCGGCGCCCTCTCCTCCGGGTATTCCAGCGTGTATTTGGCATCAAAGAGGTGCCGGCCGGTGAGCCGCATGCCCTTGAGCAGCTCGACCAGCAGAAAACTGTTCACGAAGTCGCGTATCGCCTGCATGCGTTTCACCTCGGGCTCTCGGCCCCTTGCGCGACGCCCGCCCGGCGCCCCGGTGCGGGTCGTGACGGTCAGCCCCGGCTCAGAACCAGGGGCCGAATCCGGTCAGAATGAACACCGACTCCACCACCAGCCACACCACGGTGACCGGGATCAGCACCTTCCAGCCGAGCCGCATGATCTGGTCGTAGCGGTAGCGCGGGAAGGTGCCGCGGAACCAGATGTAGCAGAACAGGAAGAAGGCGACCTTGAGCGAGAACCAGACGATGCCGGGCACCCAGTCAAACAGGGGCCCGAGCAGCGGCAGCCCGTGGAAGGGCGAATACCAGCCACCGAGGAACATGATCGCCGCCAGCCCGGAGATCAGGATCATGTTCGCGTACTCGGCGAGGAAGAAGATGGCGAAGGCCATCCCCGAATACTCTACGTGGAAGCCGGCGACGATCTCCGACTCGCCCTCGGCGACGTCGAAAGGCAGCCGGTTGGTCTCCGCCACTCCGGACACCCAGTAGACCAGGAACAGCGGCAGCAGCGGCAGCCAGAACCAGTTCCAGATCGGCCCCTCCTGGGCGCGCACGATCTCGCCGATGTTGAGGCTGCCGGCGGCCATGAGCACCCCTACCAGCGCGAACCCCATGGCGATCTCGTAGGAGACCACCTGGGCGCCGGCACGCAGCGCCCCCAGCAGGGCGTACTTCGAGTTCGAGGCCCAGCCGGCCAGGATGATGCCGTAGACGCCCATGGAGGTCATCGCCAGGACGTAGAGCAGCCCGGCGTTGATGTCGGCGATCACCAGCCCCTCGCCTACCGGCAGCACCGCCCAGGCGGCCAGCGCCGGCATGATGGAGAGCATCGGCGCGAGCACGAACAGGAAGCGGTTGGCGTTCTGCGGCAGCACCACCTCCTTCATGAGGAGCTTGAGCGCATCCGCGATGGGCTGCAGCAGGCCGTGCCAGCCGACGCGGTTGGGCCCCCGCCGCAGCTGCATGGCACCGATCACCTTGCGCTCGGCATAGGTCATGTACGCCACCGCCAGGAACAGCGGGATGATCAGCGCCACGATCTTGGTGACGATCCAGCTCAGTTCGATCAGCTCACTCATGCGTGCATCGCTTCCTCGTCCCGCGCGTCAGGCGCGCTGCAGGGTGACCTCGCCCACCAGCGGCCCGAGCCCCTCGCTGCCGGGCAGGCCGGCGGCGATCCAGCAACTGCCCGCCGGCACGGCGTCATCGATGCGCAACGGCAGGCGGCGCTCGCGCCCGGCCTGGAGCACCAGCACCGGCTCGCCGTCGCCTATGCCGAGCTCCCCGGCCACCTTGGCCGACACGTGCACCGCCGCCTCGCCGGCGTGCGCCGTGCGCTGCAGCGAGGCCGCCCGGCGCGTCAGCCCGTCGACGTTGAACATGGCCGGCGCGCCGATGCGCAGGGGGCCCTCGAGCTTGACGGGCGTCGGCCGTGCCGCCCAGTCCGGCGCCGCAGCGACACCCGCCTCGCCGGCGACGCTGCGCACCGCGTGGTGGATCTCGTCCGGGGCCTGGTACTCGAAGCCCGCCACCTCCAGGACGTTGGCGAGCACGCGCAGCACGCGCCAGGCCGGACGCGCCTCGCCCAGGGGCCGCGCCACGCCGGCGAAAGTCTGCCAGCGGCCTTCGGCGTTGACGAAGGTGCCGGCGGTCTCGCCCAGGGTGCCGATGGGCAGCAGCACGTCGGCATGCTCGCGCAGGCCGGGTCCGTCCCAGGCGGTGAGGGCCACCACGGTATCGGCAGCAGCCAGGGCCGCCAGCGCCGTGGCCCCGTCCCAGGTATCGTGCTCCGGCTCGACGCTGAGCAGCAGATAGCCCCGGCGGGGCTGCTCCAGCATGGCCCGGGCATCAAGCCCCTGGCCGGCACTGCCATCGGGGCGGCGCTCCGGCAGCGCGCCGGCGAGCCAGCCGCCAGCGCTGTTGGCGCCATCGGTCAGGCGACCATAGCGGGCCCCGGCGAGCTCGGCGATGCAGCCGGCCAGGGCCCGCAGCTCCGCCCCCGCCGGATGCGCCTCGGCCAGGGCGCCGAGCAGCACGGCACCGCGCTCACCCCGGGCCAGCGCCCGGGCGATCGCCTCGTGGGCGGCCTTCGGTCTGGCACGCCCGGCCCAGGTGCCGAGCCCCTCCGGCACGGCAACGCCCTGCTCGGCGGCCAGTGCCGTTGCCACCAGGGCCAGCTCCCGCGGCAGTGTCGCGGCATCGGCCACCTGCTCAACGGCCAGATCGAAGTTCCAGTCGAAGCCCCGCGGGTTCACCGCCATCACCGCACCGCCGCGGCGGGCCGCCTTGCGCAGGCGATGGTTGAGCAGCGGCTGCTCGTGGCGCGGATAGGCACCGATCAGCAGCGCGGCGTCCAGGCGCTCGAGCTCGGCCACCGGCAGGCCGAGACCCGGGAAGCCGTCGGCGGGCGCGCCGTCGCGGAAATCCCCCTGGCGCAGGCGGTGGTCGATATGGTCGCTGCCGAGCTCGCGCACCAGGCGCGAGAGCAGATACATCTCCTCCAGGGTCGCCGAGGGCGAGATCAGGGCGCCGAGGGCGTCGCCGCCGTGATCGCGGACGACGTCGCGCAGGCCGTTGGCGGCGGCCTCCAGGGCCGTCTGCCAGTCCACGGTCTGCCACTCGCCGTTGCGCCGGATCTGGGGCTCCGTGAGGCGCTCCTCGCTGTAGATGCCCTCGTAGGAGAAGCGGTCCCGGTCGCTGATCCAGCACTCGTTCACCGCCTCGTTGTCCCGCGGCACCACGCGCTTGACGGTACCCCGCACCTGATGCAGGTGGATGTTCGAGCCGAGGCAGTCGTGGGGCGCGACGCTGGGATGGCTCAGCATCTCCCAGGCGCGGGCCCGGTAGCGGTAGGGCCGCGAGGTCAGCGCCCCCACCGGGCAGAGGTCGATGATGTTGCCGGAGAGCTCGGAGTGCACGCCGTGGCCCACCAGGGTGCTGATCTCGGTGTGCTCGCCACGGTGCATGGCGCCGAGCTCCGAGGTGCCGGCGATCTCGTCGAGGAAGCGCACACAGCGGGTGCAGTGGATGCAACGGGTCATCTCGGTGGCGATGAGCGGGCCGAGATTCTCGTCCTTGACCACGCGCTTGCCCTCGACGAAGCGCGAGACACTGCGCCCGTACCCGAGGGCCAGGTCCTGCAGCTCGCACTCGCCGCCCTGATCGCAGATCGGGCAGTCCAGGGGGTGGTTGATGAGCAGGAACTCCATCACCCCCTTCTGCGCCTTCAGCGCCCGCTCGGAGGCGGTACGCACCACCATGCCGTCGGCCACCGCGGTGATGCAGGCAGGCAGCGGCTTCGGCGCCGGACGCCCGCCCATCTCCACGTCCACCAGGCACATGCGGCAGTTCGCGGGGGCCGAGAGCTTGCTGTGGTAGCAGAAGCGGGGGATGTCGATGCCGTGCTCGTCGGCCACGGCAATGATCGTGGCCCCCTTCGGCGCCTGGAAGGTCTCGCCGTCGATCTCGACGCTCACGGTCTCGGGATGCTGGGTCTCGACCTTCGCGCTCATGCCGCTGCCTCGACGATGGATCGCTTGTGCTCGATGTAGTACTCGAACTCGTGGCGCCAGTGCTTGAGCACGCTCTGCACCGGCCAGGCGGCTGCCTCGCCGAAGGCGCAGATGGTATGCCCGGCGATCTGGCCGGCGGCGGACTCCAGCAGCTCGATGTCCTCCGGGCGGCCGTGACCCTCGTAGATCCGCTTGATCACCCGGTACATCCAGCCGCAACCCTCGCGGCAGGGCGTGCACTGGCCGCAGGACTCGGCATAGTAAAAGCGGCTGACGCGCATGATCGCCTTGACCATGTCGGTGGTCTCGTCCATCACCACCACCCCGCCGGAGCCGAGCGCGGTGCCGGCCTTCATCAGCGAGTCGTAGTCCATGTCCAGCTCGAGCATCTGCTCGCCCGGCACCATCGGCATGGACGAGCCGCCGGGGATGACCGCCTTGAGCCGGCGGCCGCCGCGCACGCCGCCGGCCATCTCGAGCAGCTCCCGGAACGGGGTGCCCAGCGAGATCTCGAAATTGCCCGGCTTCTCCACGTGACCGGAGACGCAGAAGATCTTGGTGCCGCCATTGTTGGGCTTGCCGAGGTCCAGAAACCACTCGGCGCCGTTGCGGATGATCGCCGGCACCGAGGCCAGGGTCTCGGTGTTGTTGATCGTGGTGGGCCGGCCGTAGACGCCCACCTGGGCGGGGAACGGCGGCTTGTTGCGCGGCATCCCCTTCTTGCCTTCCAGGGACTCCATCAGCGCCGACTCCTCGCCGCAGATGTAGGCGCCGGCGCCGATGTAGTTGTGGATCTCGTAGTCGTAACCGGAGCCGAGGATGTTCTCGCCGAGGTAGCCGGCCTCACGCGCCTCGCGCACCGCCTGCTCCATGCGCTCGAGGGGCTCCTTCATGAACTCGCCGCGGAGGTAGTTGTAGCCCACCGTCGCGCCCATGGCGTAGCCGGCGATGATCATGCCCTCGATCAGCGCATGCGGGTTGTAGCGCAGGATGTCTCGGTCCTTGCAGGTGCCGGGCTCGGACTCGTCGGAGTTGCAGAGCAGGTACTTCGGCCCCGGCGCGCTGCGGGGCATGAAGCTCCACTTCATGCCCGCGGGGAATCCGGCGCCGCCGCGGCCGCGGAGGTTGGCCGACTTCACCTCCTCGATCACGTCCTCCTGACTCATGCCCTCGCCCAATACCTTCTCGAGCGCCTGATAGCCGCCTACCTTGCGGTAGTTCTCCAGCGTCCAGGGCTCGTCGAAGTCCAGGGTCGTGTAGCAGACGCGGGTCATGGTCACTCCAGCCGGTCGAGGATTTCGTCGATCTTCTCGGGGGTGAGGTCGGTGTAGTAGACCTCGTCCACGAGCATCATCGGCGCGCCCGTGCAGGCGGCGAGACACTCCTCCTCGCGCTTCAGGGTGATGCGCCCGTCCGGCGTGGTCTCGCCGAGACGGATGCCGAGCTTCTTCTCTGCATGGGCCACGATCTCCTCCGCGCCGCAGAGCATGCAGGAGATGTTGGTGCAGATGTTGACCTTGTGCCGGCCCACGGGCTCGGTGTCGAACATGGAGTAGAAGGTCGCCACCTCGTAGACCTTCACCGGCGGCAGGCCGATGTACTCGGCCACGGCGTCCATGCGCGCCCGCGGCAGCCAGCCGCCGCTGCCGTGCTGGGCGACGTGCAGCGCCGGGATCACCGCCGAGCGGCGCCCCTCGGGCGTATCGGGGAAACGGGCGAGCCAGCCGTCGATCTCGCGGCGCTCCTCGGCGGTGAGCCCGGATTCCTGGATCTGCTCGGCGCTGCTCACCGGTCCACCTCCCCGAAGACGATATCCATGGTGCCCATGATCGTGACCACATCCGCCAGCATGTGCCCGCTCGCCATCTCGTCCATGGCCGCCATGTGGGCGAAGCCGGGGGCGCGCAGCTTCAGCCGGTAGGGCTTGTTGGCGCCGTCGGAGACGATGTAGGCGCCGAACTCTCCCTTGGGCGCCTCGACGCAGGCGTAGACCTCCCCCGGTGGCGTGCAGTAGCCCTCGGTGAAGAGCTTGAAGTGGTGGATGAGGGATTCCATGTCGTCCTTCATCTCTTCCCGGCTCGGCGGCACCACCTTGTGGTCGTCGAGGATCACCGGGCCGCCGTTGCGGCGCAGCCAGTCGATGCACTGGCGGATGATGCGCACGGACTGGCGCAGCTCCTCCATGCGCACCAGGTAGCGGTCGTAGCAGTCGCCGTTGGTGCCCACCGGGATGTCGAAGTCCATGCGGTCATAGACCTCGTACGGCTGCTTCTTGCGCAGATCCCACTCCACCCCGGAGCCGCGCAGCATGGGGCCGGTAAAGCCGAGCTGCAGCGCCCGCTCCGGCGAGACCACGGCGACGTCCACCAGCCGCTGCTTCCAGATGCGGTTGTCGGTGAGCAGGGTCTCGATCTCGTCGATGGTGCCCACGAAGCGGTCGCAGAACGCCTCGATGAAGTCGAGCATCGTGCCCTGCCGGTCCTTGTTCATCCGCTCGAGGTCCTTCTCGCTGCGGAAGTCCGAGGGCTGGTACTGCGGCATGCGCGCCGGCAGGTCGCGATAGACGCCGCCGGGGCGGTAGTAGGTGGCGTGCATGCGCGTGCCGCTCACCGCCTCGTAGCAGTCCATCAGCTCCTCGCGCTCCTTGAACGCGTAGAGGAAGACCGTCATGGCGCCCACGTCGAGACCATGGGCGCCGATCCAGAGCAGGTGATTCAGGATGCGGGTGATCTCGTCGAACATCACCCGGATGTACTGGGCGCGCTCCGGGGGCGTGATGCCGAGCAGCTTCTCGATGGCGAGCACGTAGGCATGCTCGTTGCACATCATGGACACGTAGTCGAGCCGGTCCATGTAGCCGATGCTCTGGTTGTACGGCTTGGTCTCGGCAAGCTTCTCGGTGGCCCGGTGCAGCAGGCCGATATGCGGGTCCGCCCGGCGCACCGTCTCGCCTTCCATCTCCAGCACCAGGCGCAGCACGCCGTGGGCGGCAGGATGCTGGGGGCCGAAGTTGACCGTGTAGCTGCTGATCTCAGGCATCCCGCGCGTCCTCCTTCGGCTCGCTGCGGCGGTCGGCGTAGCGGTTGTCGTCGCGGATCACGCGCGGCACGAGCACCCGCGGCTCGATGGAGACGGGCTCGTAGACCACCCGCCGGCGGCTCTCGTCGTAGCGCACCTCGACATTGCCGATGAGCGGGAAGTCCTTGCGGAAGGGATGGCCGACAAAGCCATAGTCGGTGAGGATGCGGCGCAGGTCCGGATGGCCGTTGAAGAGGATGCCGAACAGGTCGAAGGCCTCGCGCTCGAACCAGTTGGCGCACGCCCAGAGCGGCACCACCGAGTCGAGCATCGGCAGGTTGTCGTCCTCGGCATAGCAGCGCACCCGCAGCCGGTGATTGCGGGTCAGCGAGAGCAGGTGGTAGACCGCGGCAAAGCGCCGGCCGGTGCTGGACTGGATCTCCTGCACGCCGTAGATCCCGGTCAGGCCCAGGCGCCCGGTGCTGAAGCCGTCCACGCCGCGGCTGAAGCCGGTGTTGGAGGCCTCCTCGGTGATCCACTCGTCCTGGCCGTAGGCGGCGTAGTCGACGCCGGCGATGTCCATGAGCTCCTCGAAGCGAAGGACGTCGTGGTCACGCAGCGTCTGCATCACGCCGTAGAGCTCCGCCGGCGCCACCTCGATCTCGGCCTCGCCGTAGGCCACACGCGTCGCCACGAGGCGCTCGCCGAGGATCGACTCCAGACTGCCGACGAGCTGTTCCGGTGTCTTGGCCATGGGCGCTCCTCAGCGGGCGATGGTGTTGGTGCGGCGGATCTTGTTCTGGAGCTGGACCACGCCGTAGAGCAGGGCCTCCGCCGTCGGCGGACAGCCCGGGACGTAGATGTCCACCGGCACGATGCGGTCACAGCCGCGGGTCACCGAATAGGAGTAATGGTAGTAGCCGCCGCCGTTGGCACAGGACCCCATCGAGATCACCCACTTGGGCTCGGGCATCTGGTCGTAGACGCGGCGCAGCGCCGGCGCCATCTTGTTGACCAGGGTCCCGGCGACGATCATTACGTCCGACTGCCGCGGGGAGGGCCGGAAGATCAGTCCGAGCCGGTCCATGTCATAACGGGCCGCGCCGGCGTGCATCATCTCCACGGCGCAGCAGGCCAGGCCGAACGTCATCGGCCAGAGCGAGCCGGTGCGCGCCCAGTTGATGAGCTTGTCCGCCGAAGTGGTGACGAAGCCCTTCTCGAGAACGCCCTCTATTCCCATTCCAGCGCCCCCTTCTTCCACTCGTACAGAAATCCGACCAGCAGCACCCCGACGAATATCCCCATGGCGGCAAAACCGAACAGGCCGACCTGGTCCAGCACGATCGCCCAGGGGAAGAGAAAGGCGATCTCCAGGTCAAAGATGATGAACAGAATGGCAACGAGGTAGTAGCGCACGTCGAACTTCATGCGCGAGTCCTCGAATGCCTCGAAGCCGCACTCGTACGGGGAGAGCTTGTCCTGGTCCGGGCGCCGGGGCGCCAGCACGAAACCCGCCACCAGCGGGGCGATGCCGATGCCGATGGCAATGACGATGAACACCAGGATCGGAAGGTAGCTCTCGATGTCCATGACGGGCTGCCCCTGCTGCGGAAGGCGGTTCGGCGCGGGCGTTGGGAGCCCGCCGGACCGTCAGCCAGTCTATGGCTGGAACGGTTCCAAGTCAACTCGAGGGCACCGGAAAAATTGCGCTAAATCAAAAAGTTGGGCCCCGCCGGCAAGTACCGGCGGGGCCCTCCTCGATGTGGTGCGGATGGCCGGACTCGAACCGGCACGGCTTGCGCCACTGCCCCCTCAAGACAGCGTGTCTACCAGTTCCACCACATCCGCTTCGGCTGGCTGGCAGCCGGGGGCAAGAATACCAGCGCCCGGCCCCTGGAACAACGCCGCCCCCGCGGCCCGGGCACCAGCGGTTACTCGTCGCCCGGCGGCGGCGCGGGCGCCTCCGCATCGGACTCGCGGCCGCCCGCGGTCGCGCCCTCCGGCGCCGGCGCCGGACCGTCGCCCTCGCTCTCCGAGGCGGGCGCGCTGCTGCTTGCCGGCTCCTCGGCGAAGCGCTCCATCACGCTGCCGCCGCCACCGAAGGTGCCGGCCATGATGGCCAGAGTCAGACTGGTGACGAAGAAACCGGCCCCGAGCACGCCCGTGAGCTTGCCGAGGAAAGAGGCCGAGCCACGCGCCCCGAAGACGGTGCTCGAGGCGCCGCTGCCAAAGGCGGCACCGGCATCGGCGCCCTTGCCGTGCTGAAGCAGCACGATGCCGATGAGCACGAGGGAAATGGCCAGATGGATGACCAGCAGAACCGTATACATGGGTCTCCCGTTACAGCGTCGAGCCGCGGCTGGCCTAGCGCTCGGCCGCCGCTCTGCAGATGGCGAGAAAGTCTTCCGCCTTGAGGGACGCGCCGCCGATGAGGCCGCCGTCCACGTCGGGCATGGAGAGCAGCGCCGCGGCATTGTCCGGCTTCATGCTGCCGCCGTAGAGCAGCCTCACCCCCGCGGCGGCCTCGCCGAGATGTCCGGCCAGGCGGTCGCGCAGCGCCGCGTGCACCGTCTGGGCCTGCTCCGGTGTGGCCGTGCGCCCGGTGCCGATGGCCCAGACCGGCTCGTAGGCGATCACCGCGTCACCGAACCCGTTCGCCCCCACCGCCGCGAACACCGCATCCACCTGACGTGCTACCACGGTCGCGGTGGCGTCCGCCTCGCGCTCGGCGAGGGTCTCGCCCACGCAGAGGATCGGCACCAGCCCCGCCTCGCGGGCCTGACGGAAACGCCGGGCGACCAGGGCGTCGTCGTCCCCATAGTGCTGCCGGCGCTCAGAATGGCCGACGATGACGAAGCGGCAGCCGACGTCCGCCAGCATGGCCGCGGACACCTCGCCGGTATGTGCGCCCTCCGCCTCCGGTGCGACGTTCTGCGCCCCGAGGGCCACCGCACTCCCCGCGAGGCTCGCCGCGGCATCGGCCAGGTGCACGAAGGGCGGACAGATCGCGACCTCCACCGCCTGCGGCGCCGGGACGCCGCTCGCCACCTCGGCGGCGAGGCGCTGGGCATGCGCGCGCAGGCCATGCATCTTCCAGTTGCCGGCAATCAGCGGATGCCGCATCGCGTTGCGTCCCGTGGGGAAAATCGCGGCAAGGTTACGCGGCGCCCGGCATGAAATCAACGCGCCGCCCTACCGACGCCCTCGGCGCCTGCCGAGGGCGGGGGCAACAGTGGCTGAGGCAGGTACGCAATCCGGGGGCGCCGGACGCCTAGCCCGCGTATCTCACCGATTCGCGAAGCGAGGGCGTGGAGATGGCGGGCAGGAGATGGGCAGCGCGGAACCCTTCCCGCGGGCCTCTGCGCTTCAGAGCGGCGGCCTGGCAAGGCGGCGTTCGCAGCGAATGGCCGTAGCCCTTTGCAAGAACGCCAACGCAGTCCAGGGCGCCGCTCTGAAGCGCCCTACGGGGCCGCACAGCGCACGCGCAGCCGGCGTTGCGCTGCTTGACTGTACTCGCTGGTACAGCGCTGCTCAGCGCGCCTTGTCTGCACGCGCGCTGTGCGGCCAGAGGCCCGCGGGAAGGGTTCCGCGCTGCCCAACGCGCGGGAGAGTCCGGGCGCGCAGGCGTACTCGACAGTACGTCGAGCACCCGGGCCGAGCGCAACGCCGGCCTGCCCGCCAGATCCGCGCCCGCAGCCGCGGATCGGTGAGATACGCGGGCTAAGCCGGCGAGGCGGAAAGGGCCTCCCGCACCACTTCCGCCAGGGCCGCGGCATGCCGGCGTACCGCCGCCTCGTCGCGCCCCTCCACCATGACCCGAACCACGGGCTCGGTACCGGAAGGCCGCAGCAGCACCCGACCGGCCTCGCCAAGGGCGTGCTCCACGTCGTTCACCGCCTCGACTACCGCCGCCGTCTCCAGCGGATCGCGGCGCTGGGCCACGGGCACGTTCACCATGTGCTGGGGCAGCTTCTCCATGCCGTCCACCAGCTCGCTCAGCGGGCGTCCCACGGCGACCGCACGGCCGAGGACCTGCAGCGCCGAGACCACGCCGTCCCCAGTGGTGGTGCGATCGAGACAGACGATGTGCCCGGAGGACTCGCCCCCCAGGGTGCCGCCATTGGCGAGCAGCATCTCCAGCACGTAGCGGTCGCCCACGCGAGCGCGCAGGAAAGGCACCTTGAGGCGCTGCAGCGCAAGCTCGAGGCCGAGGTTGGTCATCTGCGTGCCCACCACCGGGCCGGCAAGGCCATCGCCGTCATGGCGATCCCGGGCGATCACCCAGAGCAGCTCGTCACCGTCCAGCAGGCGGCCCTTTTCGTCCACCATCAGCACCCGGTCACCGTCGCCATCCAGGGCAATGCCCGCATCGGCGCGATGTTCGAGAACCGCCTGGCGCATGGCCTCCGGATGCATGGAGCCGCAGTCGACGTTGATATTGAGCCCATCGGGCTGGACGCCAAGGCGGATCACCTCCGCGCCGAGCTCGTGGAACACCGCCGGCGCCACCTGGTAGCCGGCGCCGTTGGCGCAGTCCACCACCAGGCGCAGGCCCTCGAGGCTGCGCCCCGGGCGAAGGGAGTGCTTGCAGAACTCGATGTAGCGGCCGGGCGCGTCCACCAAGCGGAAGGCCTTGCCCAGGCGCTCCGAGGCGACGGTGGTCAGCGGCTCGTCCAGCAGCGCCTCGATGGCGAGCTCGGTGTCGTCGTCGAGCTTGCGGCCCTCGGCGGAGAAGAACTTGATGCCATTGTCCTGGTGCGGGTTGTGCGAGGCGCTGATGACGATGCCCGCATTGGCCTGGAGCGTCCGGGTGAGATAGGCGGTCGCCGGCGTCGGCATCGGCCCGAGCAGCTGGATGTTGACCCCGGCGGCCGACAGCCCCGCCTCCAGCGCCGACTCGAACATGTAGTTGGACAGCCGCGTGTCCTTGCCGATGAGCACCTGATTATTGGTGCCTCGACCCGAGAGCACACGCCCCGCGGCCCAGCCCAGCTTGAGCACGAAATCCGCGGTAATGGGGCTCTCGCCGACCCGGCCGCGGATGCCGTCGGTGCCGAAATAGCGCTTCTGCATGCCAGTGCCCTCCACACTTTGGCGCGCCCGCCCCGGGGCGCATCGGCGCCGGTAGCCCGCCTACCTTACCGAGTCGCGGCTGCGGCCGCGGATCGGTGAGACAGGCGGGCTAGGCGTAGGCGGCGACGTAGCTCGCGAGCCGCACGGCGTCCACGGTCTCACGCACGTCATGGGCGCGAATGATACGCGCCCCCTGCCAGACCGCCAGCGTCGCCGCCGCCACACTCCCGGCCAGGCGCTCGCCCAGCGGGCGCCCGAGCACCCGGCCTACCAGCGATTTGCGCGACAGCCCCACCAGCAGCGGCGCCCCAAGCCCGGCGAGGCGCGGCAGCCCGGCGAGCAGCATCGCGTTGTGGGGGTCGGTCTTGCCGAAGCCGAAACCGGGATCGAGCAGGATGCGCTCCGCCGGGATGCCGGCGGCCAGGGCGGCGTCCCGGCGCTCCGCCAGGAACGCCGCCACCTCGGCGAGCACATCGTCGTACTGCGGCGCCTGCTGCATGGTCTTCGGCGTGCCCTGCATGTGCATCAGGCACACGGGCAGGCCACTCGCCGCCGCTGCCTCCATCGCCCCCGGCTCGCGCAGCGCGCGGACGTCGTTGATGAGCCCGGCCCCGGCGCGGGTGACCGCTGCGATCACCTCCGGCTTGCTGGTATCCACGGAGACGGGCACGGACAGCTCGGCGGCGAGGGCCTCCACCACCGGCAGCACCCGTCGCAGCTCCTCCTCCACCGGCACCGGATCGGCACCCGGACGCGTGGACTCGCCGCCGACGTCGATGATGGCCGCGCCATCCTCGACCATCGCCCGGGCCCGGGCGATGGCGGCCTCGGCCGCAATGAAGTCACCCCCGTCGGAGAAGGAGTCGGGGGTGACGTTGAGTACGCCCATGACGCAGGGCTGCGTCAGGTCGACGGCGAATCGGCCGCACTGGAGCCGGGACAGCACGCGCTGCCCCGCGCTAGTGCTCGCTGGCGGGGCGCCCCAGCTTGCCGTCGTCGGTGCCGGCCTCGCCCTCCTCCGCGGGCTTGCCGGCACCGCCGTCCGCGGGCGCGGAGGGCTTGCTCCAGTCCCGGGGCGGGCGCGGCGGGCGGCCGTTCATGATGTCGTCGATCTGCTCGCGGTCGATGGTCTCGAACTTCATGAGCGCATCGGCCATCGCGTGCAGCTGCTCGACATGCGCCTCGAGGATGCGCTTGGCCTCCTGGTAGTTCTCCTCGACGATGCGGCGCACCTCCTCGTCGATGGCATGGGCCGTCTCGTCGGAGATGGTCTTGTGCTGCGTCACCTGGTGGCCGAGGAAGACCTCGCCCTCGTCCTCGCCGTAGGCCAGCGGGCCCATGCGGTCGGACAGGCCCCACTTGGTGACCATGTTGCGGGCGATTTCGGTGACCCGGGAGATGTCGTTCTGGGCGCCGGTGGTCACGCGCTCGGCGCCGAAGATCATCTCCTCGGCGATGCGCCCGCCGAACAGCCCGCAGATGGAGCTGTTGAGCCGCCGCTTGGTGTAGCTGTAGCGGTCCTCCTCGGGGAGGAACATGGTCACGCCGAGCGCCCGCCCGCGCGGGATGATGGTCACCTTGTGCACCGGATCGTGCTCCGGGACCTTGAGGCCGACGATGGCGTGCCCGGCCTCGTGATAGGCGGTGAGCCGCTTCTCGTCCTCGGTCATGACCATGGACTTGCGCTCGGCGCCCATCAGGATCTTGTCCTTGGCGTCCTCGAAGTCCTGCTGGTCCACCAGGCGCTTGTTGCGGCGGGCGGCGAACAGCGCCGCCTCGTTCACGAGGTTCGCCAGATCGGCGCCGGAGAACCCCGGCGTGCCGCGGGCGATGACCCGCGGATCCACCTCGTCCGCGATCGGGGTCTTGTTCATGTGCACGCGCAGGATGTGCTCGCGCCCGCGCACATCCGGCAGCGGCACCACCACCTGGCGGTCGAACCGGCCCGGACGCAGCAGCGCCGGGTCGAGCACGTCCGGACGGTTGGTGGCGGCGATGACGATGATGCCCTCGTTGCCCTCGAAGCCGTCCATCTCGACGAGCATCTGGTTCAGGGTCTGCTCGCGCTCGTCATGCCCGCCGCCGAGGCCGGCGCCACGCTGGCGGCCGACGGCGTCGAGCTCGTCGATGAAGATGATGCAGGGCGCGTGCTTCTTCGCCTGGGCGAACATGTCCCGCACCCGGGAGGCGCCGACGCCGACGAACATCTCCACGAAGTCCGAGCCGGAAATGCTGAAGAACGGCACCTTGGCCTCGCCGGCGATGGCCTTCGCAAGCAGGGTCTTGCCGGTGCCGGGCGGGCCCACCATGAGCACGCCGCGGGGGATGCGGCCGCCGAGGCGCTGGAACTTGGAGGGATCGCGCAGGAACTCCACCAGCTCCATGACGTCCTGCTTGGCCTCCTCCACGCCGGCGACGTCGGCGAAGGTGATCTTCACCTGCTCCTCGGACATCATCCGCGCGCGGCTCTTGCCGAACGACATGGCGCCACGGCCGCCGCCACCACCCTGCATCTGGCGCATGAAGTAGATCCAGACGCCGATCAGCAGCAGGAAGGGGAACCAGGAGATCAGGATCTGGAGCAGCATGCTCCGCCCTTCCGGCGCCTCGGCCCGGATCTGGACGCCGTTGTCCATGAGCTGGCCGATGAGGGCGTTGTTGTCCGTCTCCGGGTTGTAGGTGCTGAAGTTGCTGCCGTCGCTGCGCGTGCCGCGGATCACCGGACCCTTCATGGTCACGGAATCCACGCGGCCGCTGTCTACCTCGCTCAGAAACTGCGAGTAGGGGACTTCCTGCGCGGTGGAGCCCTGATCCTGGAAATTGCTGAAGACGGACATCAGCACGATGGCGATGACCACCCAGAGGATCAGATTCTTGGCCATGTCGTTCAAGGCGAACTACCTTTGTCGCTGCGCCGGCACTGCCGCCGGCAGATGCCTCGGGCTATCGTAGCCCGACCCTACTACGCAAGAAACTCTCGGGCCAGCAGATAGACCTCGCGGCTGCGATCCCGCGAGGCGCCCGGCTTGCGGCTGTGTACCCGCCGGAAGCGCCCCCGCATGTCTGCGAGCAGCGCCTCGAAGCCCTGTCCCTGAAAGGTCTTGACCAGCAGGTCGCCCCCCGGGTTCAGCCGCCCGTCCACGAACTCGAGGGCCAGCTCGGCGAGCAGCATCGCCCGCGGCTGATCCACGGCCTTCTGACCGGAGAGATTGGGCGCCATGTCCGAGAGCACAAGGTCCACCGGCTCGCCGCCCAGCGCCTCGTCGAGGCCAGCCAGCGCCGCCGCCTCGGTGAAGTCCCCCTGCAGGACCGTCACCCCCGGCAGCGGCTCCATGGGCAGCACGTCCAGCGCGATGACCTGCCCGCGGCCACCCAGCCGGGCGGCGCAGTATTCGCTCCAGCCGCCCGGCGCCGCGCCGAGATCCACGATCCGCTGGCCCGGGCGGATCAGCCGGTCGCGGCCGTCGATCTCCTCGAGCTTGAACACCGCCCTGGAGCGGTAGCCCTTCTGCTGCGCCGCCTTCACGTAGGGGTCGCTGAAGTGCTCCTTCAGCCAGCGGCGGCTGCTGCGGGTGCGCGGCATCTCACTCGCGCCGCTGCTCGTGGCGCCGCAGCACGCCACGGGTGCGCGCCGCCAGCCAGCCGCCGCACCCGAAGCCCACCACCGCCAGGATGGCGAGCTCCGTCCACTGGCCGAGCTCGAGCCTCAGCACCACCACCAGCACACCCACCACCAGCCCGAGGACCACGGCGAGCTCGAGCTTGACCTTGTCCAGCGGACCCGGCTGCTGGGAGACTGTGCGACCTTCGCGGTCCGCTCCGCTCATCGGGAATTCTCACGCATGTCGCTTACTCCGGCCCAGAAACGCTATCTGCGAGGCCTCGGTCACGATCTCCACCCGCTGGTCCGCACCGGCAGCGCCGGGCTCACCGACGCCGTGCTCGCCGAGCTCGAGCGGGCACTGGCGGACCACGAGCTGGTCAAGATCCGCCTCCTGGCCGACGACCGCGAGCAACGCAGCCAATACCTCCAGCAGGTCCTCACCACCACGGGCGCCGAGCTGGTCCAGCGGGTCGGCCATGTGGTGCTGTTGTACCGGCCGAACCCAGAGAAGCGCCGCGGGCGTATCGAGCTGCCCTAGGGCAGCTCGATACGCCCGCGGCGCAGTCCAAAGTTCAAAGTTCAAAGTCCGCGAGTCGGGCGCCGTGACAACATTCACCGCGGTCTGTATGGCCAGCGGCGCCTGGCCGCCACTTTGAACTTGTCCCTTTGAACTTTGAACTGTGCGCTACTCGTAGCGCACCTCCACGATCTCGTACGACCGATTGCCCCCGGGCGCCTGCACGTCCGCCACGTCGCCCTCCTCCTTGCCGATCAGGGCGCGGGCGATGGGGGACTGGACCGAGATCAGGCCCTGCTTGATGTCGGCCTCGTCCTCGCCGACGATCCGGTAGGTTTTCTCCGTGCCGTCCTCCTCGTCGGCCAGCACGACGGTTACCCCGAACACCACCTTGCCGTTGGCCGGCAGGCTGGTCACGTCGATGATCTGGGCATTGGAGAGCTTGCTCTCGATGTCGGCGATGCGGCCCTCGATGAAGCTCTGCTGCTCGCGGGCCGCGTGGTACTCGGCGTTCTCCTTGAGGTCGCCATGGGCGCGCGCCTCGGCGATGGCACGGATGATCCGCGGGCGCTCCTGACTCTTCAGCCGGTCCAGCTCCTCGCGCAGCTTCTCGGCACCGCGCACGGTCAGCGGCGTCTTGCTCATGCCCTTGCCTCCCTGTAGAGGTCCTGGAGGGACGTCACCGTGGCCGGTTCGAGGTAGTCCAGCGCCTGACAGGTGGCGCGGGCACCGGCAATCGTGGTCGTGTAGCAGACCTTGTGGTGCAGGGCCTCGCGGCGGATGGAGAAGGAATCCGCAATGGCCTGGCGCCCCTCGGTGGTGTTGATGATGAGGTCAATCTCCTCGTTCTTGATGGCGTCCACGATATGCGGACGGCCTTCGGTCACCTTGTTGATCAGCTCGCAGTCGATGCCCGCCTGGTGCAGCACGGCCCCGGTGCCGCCGGTAGCGACCAGCGCGAAGCCCCGGCGCAGCAGATCGCGGGCGATGGGTACGGCCGCCTGCTTGTCGGCGTCGCGGACGCTGATGAACACCTTGCCGCTGCGCGGCAGCACCACGCCCGCGGCCAGCTGCGACTTGGCATAGGCCTCGCCGAAGCCCGGCCCCAGACCCATGACCTCGCCGGTGGACTTCATCTCCGGACCGAGGATCGGGTCGACGCCCGGGAACTTGATGAACGGGAACACTGCTTCCTTCACCGCATAGTAGGCGGGAATGGCCTCCCGCGTGCAGCCCTGCTCGGCGAGGCTGCGTCCGACCATGCAGCGCGCGGCGATCTTGGCCAGCGGCAGCCCCGCCGCCTTGGAGACGAACGGCACCGTGCGCGAGGCCCGCGGGTTGACCTCGAGCACGTAGATCTCCTCGCCCTGGATCGCGAACTGGGCGTTCATCAGCCCCACCACGCCGAGGCTCAGGGCCATCTCGCGCATCTGCGCGCGCAGCCGGTCACTTACCTGGGGCGCGAGGCTGTAGGGCGGCAGCGAGCAGGCGGAGTCGCCCGAATGCACGCCGGCCTGCTCGATGTGCTCCATGATGCCGCCGATAAGCACCTGTTCGCCGTCGCAGACGGCGTCCACGTCCACTTCGACGGCATCGTCCAGGAAGCGGTCCAGCAGCACCGGCGACTCGTTCGAGACCTTCACCGCCTCGTTCATGTACTGCTCGAGCTCGGCCTCCTCGTAGACGATCTCCATGGCCCGCCCCCCCAGGACATACGAGGGGCGCACCACCAGCGGGTACCCGATCTGGGCGGCCAGCTCCAGGGCTTCCGCGGCGCTGCGGGCGGTGCGATTCGGCGGCTGCTGCAGGCCGGCGGCGTTGATCAGGCCCTGGAAGCGCTCGCGGTCCTCGGCGAGGTCGATGGAGTCCGGCGTCGTGCCGATGATGGGCGCGCCGAAGGCCTCCAGATCCCGGGCGAGCTTGAGCGGGGTCTGGCCGCCGTACTGGATGACGATGCCCGCCGGGCGCTCGGTCTCCACGATCTCGAGCACGTCCTCCAGGGTCAGCGGCTCGAAGTAGAGCCGGTCGGAGGTGTCGTAGTCGGTAGAAACGGTCTCCGGGTTGCAGTTGACCATGATGGTCTCGTAGCCGTCGTCGCGCAGGGCGAGGGCGGCATGAACACAGCAGTAGTCGAACTCGATGCCCTGACCGATGCGGTTGGGCCCGCCGCCGAGGATCATGATCTTCTGCCGGTCGCTCGGTTCGGCCTCGTCCTCCTCCTCGTAGGTGGAGTACATGTAGGCCGTGGCGGTGGCGAACTCGGCCGCGCAGGAGTCCACCCGCTTGTACACCGGCCGGATGCCGAGGCCGCGCCGGCGCTCGCGGATGGCATGCTCGCCCAACCCCACCAGGCGGCCGATGCGCGCGTCGGAGAAGCCGCGACGCTTGAGCTCGCGCAGCGCGTCCGCGTCAAGCGAGTCCGGGCCGGCGGCGGCCAGTGCCTGCTCACGGGCGACCAGATCCTCCACCTGGGCCAGGAACCAGGGATCGATCCAGGTGTGCTCGTGCACGGTGTCCAGCTCCAGCCCGGTACGGAACCCGTCCGCCACCCAGAGCAGGCGCTCCGGCCCCGGCAGGCGCAGCTCCTGGACGACCCGCGCCTGGGCCCCCGCGGCATCCGCCGGCACCCGCGGATCCAGTCCCTCGAGCCCGTTCTCCAGCCCCCGCAACGCCTTCTGCAGAGACTCCTGGAAGGTGCGGCCGATGGCCATGACCTCGCCCACGGACTTCATCTGGGTGGTCAGCACCGGCTTCGTCTTCATGAACTTCTCGAAGGTGAAGCGCGGGATCTTCGTGACCACGTAGTCGATGGTGGGCTCGAAGGAGGCGGGCGTGCGCCCGCCGGTGATCTCGTTGCGCAGCTCGTCGAGGGTGTAGCCCACCGCGAGCTTGGCGGCGACCTTGGCGATGGGAAAGCCCGTGGCCTTGGACGCCAGCGCCGAGGAGCGCGACACCCGCGGGTTCATCTCGATCACCACCATGCGCCCGTCGTCCGGGTTGATGGCGAACTGGACGTTGGAGCCCCCGGTCTCGACGCCGATCTCGCGCAGCACGGCGAGCGAGGCATCGCGCATCAGCTGGTATTCCTTGTCGGTAAGCGTCTGCGCCGGGGCCACGGTGATGGAGTCGCCCGTGTGCACGCCCATCGGGTCCAGGTTCTCGATGGCGCAGACGATGATGCCGTTGTCCGCGCGGTCGCGGACCACCTCCATCTCGAACTCCTTCCAGCCGAGCACCGATTCCTCGATCAGCAGCTCGTTGGTGGGCGAGAGATCGAGGCCGCGCTCGCAGATCTCGACGAACTCCTCGCGGTTGTAGGCGATGCCGCCGCCGCTGCCGCCGAGGGTGAACGACGGCCGGATGATGGTCGGGAAGCCGATCTCCGCCTGCGCCGCCATGGCCTCGGCCATGGAGTGGGCCAGCAGCGCATGGGGGGTTTCGAGGTCGATGCGCGCCATGGCCTTGCGGAAGGCCTCGCGGTCCTCGGCCATGTCGATGGCGATCTTGCTCGCGCCGATCATCTCCACGCCGTGCTCGGCGAGCACGCCGTGGCGGTCCAGGTCGAGCGCACAGTTCAGCGCCGTCTGCCCGCCCATGGTGGGCAGCAGGGCGTCCGGGCGCTCCTTGGCGATGATGCGCTCGAGCACCCGCCAGTCGATGGGCTCCACGTAGACGGCGTCGGCCATCTCCGGGTCGGTCATGATCGTGGCCGGGTTGGAGTTCACCAGGATGACCCGGTAGCCCTCCTCCCGCAGGGCCTTGCAGGCCTGTGCGCCGGAGTAGTCGAACTCGCAGGCCTGGCCGATGACGATCGGCCCTGCGCCGATGATGAGAATGCTCTGGATGTCGGTGCGCTTCGGCATCGTCTTGCGTTCGCCTCGAGTCGGGGGCCGCGGGGCCGGGGTAGGAGCGCTCAGGCGGCGTCGCCGCGGCGACCGTCCATCAGCTCGATGAAGTGGCCGAACAGCGGCGCGACGTCGTGCGGCCCGGGGCTCGCTTCCGGATGCCCCTGGAAGCTGAAGGCCGGTTGGTCGGTCAGGTGGATGCCCTGCAGGGAGCCGTCGAACAGCGAGCGCTGCAGCACCCGCACGTTGGCCGGCAGACTCTCGGCATCCACCGCGAAGCCGTGGTTCTGGCTGGAGATCATGACCCGGCCCGCGTCCTCGTCCAGCACCGGATGGTTGGCGCCGTGATGGCCGAACTTCATCTTCACCGTCCGTCCGCCGACGGCCAGGCCCAGCAGCTGATGGCCGAGGCAGATGCCGAACACCGGCGTGCCGCTGGCGAGGATCTCGCGGGTGGCCTCGATGGCGTAGCCGAGGGGCTCGGGATCACCCGGCCCGTTGGAGAGGAACACCCCGTGCGGGCGCATCGCCAGCACCTCCGCAGCCGGCGTCTGCGCCGGCACCACGGTGACCCGGCAGCCATGATCCACCAGCTGGCGCAGAATGTTGCGCTTGATGCCGAAGTCGTAGGCGACGACGTGCCAGGGCAGCTCCGCCTCGGGGCGCGGCTCGGGCTCGCGCTCGCCCCGCTCCAGCGCCCAGGTGCCGAGCCGCCACTCGTAGGCCTCGGCGGTGGTGACCGCCTGCACCAGGTCGCGCCCCTTGAGGTCCGGGCACTCCCGCGCCGCCGCCACGGCGGCGTCCGCGTCCGGCTCGCCGGCCAGAATGCAGCCGTTCTGCGCGCCGCCCTCGCGGATGATCCGCGTCAGCCGCCGGGTGTCGATGTCGCTGATGGCGACCACACCGTTGCGCTCGAGGTAGTCCGGCAGCGACTCCCGGGCGCGCCAGCTGCTCAGGCGCACCGGAGCATCCCGCACGATGAGCCCGGCCAGCTGCGGGCCCAGGGACTCCTCGTCCAGCGGGTTGGCGCCGGTGTTGCCGATATGGGGGTAGGTGAGGGTCACGAGCTGGCCGTGGTAGGAGGGGTCGGTGCAGATCTCCTGGTACCCGGTCATGGCGGTGTTGAAGCAGACCTCGCCGACAGTCTGCCCCTCGGCGCCGAGCGCCCGGCCATGGAACACTGTGCCGTCTGCAAGCGCGAGAATGGCGGCTTTGGCCAATGCAGTCCTCCCCCCGGTCGCAAAAACGGGAGGGATCCGCGGATGCCCTCCCGTTACCTGCGTCAGGCGCTGTTCACCCTCATCGATCAACCCCTAATTCTACGTCGCCCCTCTGAAGCTGTCCAACCGCGCTCCTGTCCTGTTCACAGGCTTCGCCCCGGTATCTGACCGCGAGCTCGGAAGCTCGAGATGCCCTCCGCACGCTGGGTGCCCGGGCCGCGCTGAGCGCGGCTGTCGGCGAGCGCTCCGCGCTTGCCGACCTACCGAAGAGTGACCGCATCGAGACCGTTCGTGAAGCAGGGTCAGGGTGTGGTTCCCAAAGCTTGCCCAAGCACGACACCGCGGAACCCGGCACGGCGCCCGGGGAGATGGTTCGTGGTGACCGTTTACGGGACACGCCGTGAATACCTCCATGTAGGCTCCACTGCGGCATCCATGCCGCAGAGGGTCCCGTAAACGGTCACCACGAACCATCGCGGCACGGCCCCATGCGCAAGCACGACCTCGCGGATCTGAATAGCCGAGCGCGAGCGGGTTGCACAAGCGAGCCCCCAGCGGCTAGCCTACGCGGCCTTCACCGCCGCGGGCGGTGACCTCCGACTCCTGTCAGGCACCCCATGAACGCGCTCTCCCTGCGTCAGCTGAACAAGACGTATCCCGGCGGCGTCACCGCCCTGCGGGACGTGAACCTGGAAGTGGCCCCCGGCGACTTCTTCGGCCTGCTCGGCCCCAATGGCGCCGGCAAGACCACCATCCTCGGCATCGTGGCCTCGCTGGTGCGCAAGACCTCCGGCAGCGTGGAAGTGTTCGGCCACGATATCGACCGCGAACCCTGGGAGGCGAAATCGAATCTCGGCCTCGTGCCCCAGGAATTCAATTTCAACCAGTTCGAGACCGTCAGCCAGATCGTGCTCAACCAGGCGGGCTACTACGGCATCGACCGGCACACCGCCCGGGAGCGGGCCGAGCGGTATCTCAGGGAGCTCGACCTCTGGGGCAAGCGGGACGCCACCTCCCGCTCCCTGTCCGGGGGCATGAAGCGCCGGCTGCTGATCGCCCGGGCCCTGATCCACGAGCCGCGGCTACTGATCCTCGACGAGCCCACGGCCGGCGTGGACATCGAGCTGCGCCGCTCCATGTGGCGCTTCCTGCGGCAGATGAACGAGCGCGGCACCACGATCATCCTCACCACCCATTATCTCGAGGAGGCGGAGTCGCTCTGCCGTAACATCGCCATCATCGACGGCGGCCGGATCATCGAGAACACCGACGTACGCTCGCTGCTGCGCAAGCTCAAGAGCCAGAGCTTCATTCTGGATATCCGGGGCAGCGTGCGCACCATGGACACCCTGCCGGACTTCCACGTGGTGCCACTGGACGAAAGCACGCTGGAGGTGGAAGTCCGCGGTGACCAGACCCTCAGCGACCTTTTCCACCAGCTGACCGAGCGCGGTGTCGAGGTGGTGAGCATGAAGAACAAGTCCAATCGTCTGGAGGAGCTGTTCGTGCGCATGCTCGGGCACGGGCAGCCGACGCGGCGGGCCGACGCCGTGGAGGCCTGAGATGGCGAGCTTCTACCCGGCCTACCCCCGGCAGACCCTGATCGCCCTGCGCACCCTCGCCGGCAAGGAAACCCACCGCTACCTGCGGATCTGGGTGCAGACGCTGCTGCCGCCCGCGATCACCATGACGCTGTACTTCATCATCTTCGGCAGCCTGATCGGCTCCCGCGTCGGGCCCATGGATGGCTACAGCTTCATGGAGTTCATCGCGCCCGGCATCATCATGATGTCGGTCATCACCAACTCCTATACCAATGTGGTCTCCTCGTTCTTTGGCGCCAAGTTTCAGCGCCATATCGAGGAATTGCTGGTCTCGCCCACGCCGAATTACGTGATCCTGCTCGGCTATCTCGCCGGGGGCGTCGGGCGCGGGCTGCTCACGGGCCTCATCGTCACCATTATTGCCACGTTCTTCGCCGATCTCAGCATTCACAGCGTACCCATCACCATCAGCGTGGTGTTCCTGACGGCGGTGCTGTTTTCCCTCGGCGGGTTCATCAATGGCGTGTTCGCCCGCAAGTTCGACGACATCGCCATCGTACCCACCTTCATTCTGACGCCGCTCACCTATCTCGGCGGCGTGTTCTATTCCATTTCGCTGCTGCCGGACTTCTGGCGGGTGCTGTCGCTGGCGAATCCGATCCTGTACATGGTCAATGCCTTTCGCTACGGCATTCTCGGCAGCTCAGACATTCCGATCGGGGTCGCCTATGCGCTGGTGTTCGGCTTCATCGCCCTGCTCGGCGGCTTCAGCCTGTACCTGCTGGAGCGCGGTACCGGTCTGCGCAGCTGACCGCCAGCCGCAAGACCACACTTGACTTGCGCCCGTCGCGCACGCACACCTGCCGGCAGGCCCGGGGCCGCGGCAGAGAGGGGACGCAGACACCATGGATCTAGAGCGCACGCCGCTGCTCACCGATCTCTACGAGCTGACCATGCTCCAGACCTACTACGAGCATGGCATGACCGGCGAGGCGGTGTTCGAGCTCTTTTTCCGGGCGGCGCCGCATCGGGGCTTCTTCGTTGCCGCCGGGCTCGAGCAGGCGCTCGACTGGCTCACGGGCCTGCGGTTCGGGGACGAAGAGCTTGCCTGGATGCGCGACAGCGGGCATTTCTCCGCCGAATTCGTCGAGCGCATGGCCGGCTTCCGGTTCACCGGCGAGGTGCGCGCCCTTCCCGAGGGCACGGTGTTCTTTGCGGAGGAGCCCGTGCTGCAGATCACCGCGCCGCTGCCCGAGGGCCAGCTGGTGGAATCGCGGCTGATGAACATCGTCCACTACCAGACGCTCATCGCCACCAAGGCGGCACGCTGCCGGCTCGCCGCCGGCGACCGGAGGGTGGTGGACTTCGGCATGCGCCGCGCCCATGGCGGCGAGGCCGGGCTATGGGCGGGCCGGGCCTGCCATCTGGCCGGCTTCGAGGCGACGGCTACCTGCCTCGCCAGCGCGCGCTACGGTGTGCCGGCCACCGGCACCATGGCGCACGCATTCATCCTCGCTCATGACGACGAGGCCGAGGCCTTCGAGCGCTTCGCCCGCAGTCATCCGCACAACGTCGTGCTGCTCATCGATACCTATGACGTCGAGGCCGGCGCGCGCAAGGTGGTGGAGGTGGCCCGGCGGCTGCGACCCGAAGGCATCCCGGTGCGGGGGGTGCGCATCGACAGTGGCGACCTCGCTGCCCATGCCCGGAAGGTAAGGCGGATCCTTGATGCGGGTGGCCTTCAGGAGACCAGGATCCTGGTCAGCGGCGGACTCGACGAACACCGCATCGCCCGGCTGGTGGCCGACGGCGCCCCCATCGACGGCTTCGGCGTTGGCTCCCAGGTGGATACCTCCGCCGATGTGCCCTTTCTCGACTCCGCCTACAAGCTGCACGAGTTCAGCGGCCGTGCCCGCGGCAAGCGCTCGGAGGGCAAGACGGACCTGCCCGGGCGCAAGCAGGTCTTTCGTGAGCAGGATGCCGACGGGCGCTGGCGCGGGGACACCATCGGCCTTGCCGACGAGTCACTGCCGGGAGAGGCGCTGCTCGCGCCGGTGATGCAGGGCGGGGAAAGGGTTGATCCGGGGGGAGAGGGATCACTCGAGCGCGCCCGGGCGCACTGTGCTGACGGTCTGCGCCGCCTGCCCGAGGCGCAGCGTGCCCTGAAGCCGAAAGCGGATTATCCGGTCAGCCTTTCGCCGGCGCTGCGTGCGCTGCGCGAGCAGGTGGCGGGCGGCGCGGCCGGCTGAGCGCCGGCCGCCCTCCACGCCAGTCTCAGTCGACGCGGATCTCGTCGAGGGAGCGGCCCGAGGCCTCCCACTCCTTGATCCAGACCGGCTTGCGGCCACGGCCGGACCAGGTCTTGCTGGCATCCGCGGGGTGCTGGAAGCGCACCTTGCCCTTGGCACGCGTGGTCTTGGGCTTGCTCGGCTGCCCGCCCACGAGGTCGGTCAGATTGAAGCCGTAACGCTCCGCGACCTGCTTGATCTCCTGCTGGGCCTTCTTTGCATCCTCCTTGCGCCGGCTTTCGATCTCGCGATCGATATCCTTCTTGAGCTGCCGAAGCTCCTGGGAGGAATACTTGGAAAGATCCATTACTGCTCCTTTTCGGTAACACCGCCTGAAATCGATGGCATCGACCGGACTGCCGGTCGCTTTGTTATTCTTCGCGGTCTTTCCATCGCGCGGACGCCTGGGTCGCCGCGAAGATGGCGGTAATTTAATCGCAACCGGGAGCGAATGCAAAAAAATCCATGGCCCATGCCGGCGTCGGCGCGAGGCCGTGTAGGGCACCCCGTCTGCGTTCAGCGACGGTGCGGTTTGGAGCGCGCCTCGGCACTTGCGGGAATACCAGGCTTCGAGGGTTGCCCGGCGAACCGGAATGCCTGTGAATGGGTTTTCGCGGGGATCAGGCTACCCTTGCGCAATTCGGGAAAGCCGGCAGGCGCCAGATTCTGCCTGCCGCCATGAACCCGCGGACCTGCGTGCAAAATCACCGCTACAGGCCATTTCGGCCCCGGGGATCTGAAGGGCGATCGCCACTGCCTCCCACCCGCGTCGCGAACGCTATTCCCGCACCGGGTTCGGGCGGTACCCTGACCGGTCTCTCACTGACCCCTGGAGTGACTGCCATGCAGGGCGCCCTGTCCGCCACGCCTGCCGTGCTGACCGTCGAGCTTGATCCCGCCGTGGCCGCCGGCGGGTCGCCGCCGGAGCCGCTGACACGGGATGCCGCGGAGATTCTCGCCGGTGCCATCGCCGACGACCTGCGCCGGATCGTCGGCGAGGAGGTCGCCGAGGCGGGGCTGGTGATGCCCGCGGCCCTGTACGACCTCACCGAGCTCCTGCGTCCCGGCCTGCCGATGGCAGAGGCCCTGCTGGACATCTACCGCGGCGCCCTGCGGGGCGGACCGTTCGCGCCCCAGCTGCTCGCCCTCGGCACCGCCGGCGGGCGGTTTCCCGTGCCGGCGATCGCCCCGGCACGGCGGCCGGGCTCGGGCCCGCTGCTGGCGATCCCGTTCGCGCTGGTGGCACCCGGTCCCGTGCTGGATCCGCTGCGCCGGCAGCTGGAGTCGGTGCTGCTGGAGAAAGGCGGCGCCTCGCTGGCCACGGACCGGACCCTGCGCCAGTTGCTCGCCGTGGAGCCGGTGCATCTCAGCTACGCCACGTTTCACGACCTCTCGGCGCTGCTCAAGGTGCAACTCGAGCATGCCGGCTTCGGGCCGCTGTGGGCGCTGCTGGAGGCCGCGCTCTACCGCCCGGACGAGCCGGTACGCGAGGCGCTGCCGGCGGGCAACCGTTTTCTCGGCCTGCACGGCCGGGTGTGGACGCCGATCACCGGCTTCGATGCCTGGGCGGCCCGCCACCCGGAGGCCGAGGGCGGCGCCGAAGCCGGCTACGCGCGCTGGAGTCGCCAGCAGCGGCAGTACATGGCGGGGCTGGAGGCGCATGGCATCGAGGTGATCCCGGTGGCCGAGCGCCCGGGCGTGGATGCCGAGGATGTGGAGGTCGCTCTGGGCGTGGCCCAGTCAGCCGCCCTACCCGATCCGGTCTGGTACACCGAGACGGTGGGCGAAGCAAAGGCGGGAGAGCCGGCCATCGTCAGCCTTACCGAACAGGCCACCCCGGAGCTCGGCCCCATCGCCTACACGGTGCTCATACAGGCCACCGACGGCGACGTGCTCACCCTCCGCCACGACTACCCGCTGAGCCCCGAGGCCATCCCCCGCATCCGCGATCACTGGCAGCACCACGCCAACGAACATGGCGCCCGCTTCCACCTGGAACGCCCGGGCCAGCTGGTCACCACCGGCAACCCGCCGAGGCTCATGCCCTGGCTGGAATACGCCGGCGAGGCCTGACGGCCTCGCCGGCAGTTCAAGGTCCAAAGTTCAAGGTTCAAAGACCGCAACCGCCCGGCCTTGCCCAACCTCGGCGTGCGCTAGGGCTTTGGGCTGTCCGGCGGGAGTCTTTGAACTCCGAACTTTGAACTTTGAACTAAACCCCGCTAGGGGTTTAAGAGCATCCACCGCCACTCCCCATCTTCAAGGTGGTAGCGGTCGCGGTCGTGGAGGCGGCCTTCGCGGCCGTGCCAGAATTCGATGAGGTCGGGGCGGATGCGGTAGCCGGTCCAGTGCGGGGGGCGGGGGACTTCGCGGCCGTCGAACCGGGCCTCGAGCTCGGCGACGCGGGCCTCGAACTCGTCGCGGCCGGACAGCGGCTCCGACTGCTGCGAGGCCCAGGCACCGATCTGGCTGAGGCGCGGGCGGCTTGCGAAGTAGGCATCCGCCTCCGCGTCCGCCACCGGCGCCACGTCCCCCTCCACGAGTACCTGGCGGACCAGCGGTGCCCAGAAGAAGGTCAGCGCCGCGCGCGGGTTCTCCGCGAGCTGGCGGCCCTTGCGGCTGCGGGTGTTGGTGTAGAAGACGAACCCCCGCTCGTCTATCTGCTTGAGCAGCACGGTACGCGCGCTGGGGCGCCCCGCCGCCGTGGTGGTGGCGAGGGTCATCGCCGTCGGCTCGCCGATGTCAGGATGTTCCCTGGCCTCCTGCAGCAGTGCCTTGAATCGCTCGAGCGCATCCTCGTAAAGCCCCATGCCCCGGGTCACTCCCTCTGCGGTGTCTGCGTGTGGGTATCCGTCTTCGCCACCGGCTCCACCTTGAGCCGCAGGCCCTGCATGTCGACGACGCGCACTATGTCCCCCGGCGCCAGTGCCGCGTCCGAGTCCGCCAGCCAGCTCTCGCCCTCGATGCGCACCCGCAGCGGCGGCCCGGCCTGCAGGACCTCGCCCTCGCCGCCAAGCATATGCTCCGCGCCGGCGACGCCGCGTCGCTGGAAGGCGCGCGCCGCCAGCAGCGCGGTGCCGAGAAAGAGCACCAGGCTCGCCGCCGTGACGCCGCCCACCAGCATCATCGACAGCTGAAAGCCTTCCCCCTCGGCATCGAACAGCAGCACGGAGCCGAAGGCGAAGGCGATGACCCCGCCTACGCCCAGCGCACCGAAGGATGGCACGAGGGCTTCGGCGATCATGAACAGAATACCGAGCAGGATGAGCCCGAGGCCCGCGTAGTTCACCGGTAGCGCCTGGAAGGCGAACAGCGCGAGCAGCAGGCAGATGCCGCCGAGCACGCCGGGGACCAGCGAGCCGGGGTTGGCCAGCTCGAAGATCAGCCCGTAGATGCCCACCAGCATGAGGATGTAGGCCACGTTGGGGTTGGTGATTACGGACAGCAGCTCGGTACGCCAGTCCGGCGGCCGGTCTTCCACGGTGGCGCCGGCGAGGGCGAGGCTGCGGGACTCGCCGCCGATGCTCACCTCGCGGCCGTCGGCGGCGGCCAGCAGCGCGGCACTGTCCGGCGCCACCAGGTCGATGACGTCCTGCTCCAGCGCCGCGGAATAGGACAGGCTCACCGACTCCCGCACGGCGCGCTCGGCCCACTCGGCGTTGCGACCCCGCAGCTCCGCCAGGGAGCGGATATAGGCGACGGCGTCATTGATCATCTTGCGCTCCATCGCCGAACCGCCCTGGTCTGCGCCCTCATCGGCGCCGCCCTGGCTGTCTTCCGCGGCCTCGCCGTCGCCGCCACTCTCACCGGCACCGCTGCCCTCGCCACTGCCGGCGCTGCCATCACCCTCGCCCTCACCGGCCGGCTGATCACCTCCGGGCTGATCACCTCCGGGCTGATCACCGCCCGGCGTGCCAGGCATGCCGCCGATGCGCACCGGCGTCGCGGCACCGAGGTTGGTGCCCGGCGCCATGGCCGCCACGTGGCTGGCGTAGAGGATGTAGGTGCCGGCGCTGGCCGCCCGCGCCCCGGACGGGGCCACGTAGCCGATGACCGGCACCGGCGAGGCCAGTATGTCGCGCACGATCTGGCGCATGGCGCTGTCCAGGCCGCCGGGCGTGTCCATCCGCAGGATCACGGCCTCGGCGTCGGCCGCAGCGGCCTCCTCGAGCCCGTCACTGACATAGTTCGCCGTCACCGGGCCGATGGCCCCGTCGATGGTGAGCTGATGTACCACCTGGCCATGCGCCGGCAGGGACAGCAGCAGAAGCCCAAAGACGGCGGCGAGCCCGCCTATCCCACCGATCCGCGGCTGCGGTCGCGGATCTGGCGGGCAGTCCGGCGTTGCGCTGCTTGACTGTACCGCGGTACAGCGCTGCGCAGCGCGCCTTGTCTGCACGCGCGCTGTGCGGCCAGAGGCCCGCGGGAAGGGTTCCGCGCTGCCCCTCTCCTGCCCGCCATCTCCACGCCCTCGCTGCGCGAATAGGTGAGATATGCGGGCTAGCACTGGGCGGAATGGCATGGTGGCTCCCGGGTTGCGCAGCCGGGACGGACGGCGTCCGCCCCTAACCTTTCCGATCGCCGCGACCCGGCCCCGGTTCCATGTCGCGGCCCGCCTTCCCCACTCGTGGCGACTACAGTGCGTTCAGGATGCGGCGGCTCACCTCGTCGATGTCGCCGCGGCCATCCACGGTAACGTAGCGCGGTGCGTCCTCACCGCCCTCGCGGGCCCAGCTGGAGTAGTACTCCACCAGCGGGCGGGTCTGCTCGTGGTAGACGGCGAGGCGCTTGCGGACGGTGTCCTCGCGATCATCGTCGCGCTGCACCAGCGGCTCGCCGGTGATGTCATCCTTGCCCGGCTCCTTCGGCGGTGCATGCTCGAGGTGATAGACGCGCCCGGACCCCGGATGACACCGCCGGCCGGCCATGCGGGCGACGATGTCCTCGTCGTCCACGGCGATCTCCACCACGGCATCGATGCGTATGCCCTCGTTGCGCAGCGCATCGGCCTGGGCGATGGTCCGGGGGAAGCCGTCGAACAGGAAGCCGTTGGCACAGTCCGGCTCCGCGATGCGCTCCTTGACCAGGCCGATGATGATGTCATCGGACACGAGCCCGCCGGCGTCCATCACCTTCTTCGCCTCCTGGCCGAGGGGCGTGCCCGCCTTGACCGCCGCACGCAGCATGTCGCCAGTGGAGATCTGGGGGATGCCGTAGTGCTGACACAGGGTTGCGGCCTGGGTGCCCTTGCCGGCGCCGGGCGGGCCCAAGAGGATGATGCGCATAGCGGAGATTCTCCCTGCCGTTTTCGTAGCCGTGGCCCCTGGCCGCCGGCGGCAGCGGGGGTCTTGTCAGGGTGATGGCGGATCGCGGAGCCCGCGCGTCGCGCCGGGCCACCTCTCCTCCTCGTTGGCCGGCAGGCTACCACCCGCCCCGGGGCCCCGCAACGCGGGCCCCCGGGGCCGGCGGACGGTCGCTCAACCCTTGGCGGCGGCGGGCGACAACGCCTCGCGGGTCTCCCCGATGCAGCGACCCTCGGCATCGAAGCGCCGCTCCAGCACCGTCACGCCGCCCTCGGCATCAGCCAGCAGGATCGTGGTGGCACGGGTGCCGTACTCCGGGGAGACGATGAACATCGGCGAGAGCCGCCGCTCCCACTCCGGGCTGAGGCCCGTGTCCGGCAACTCGCCGTGATCCGCGGGACGGCGATCGGCGAGCAGGGCGCAGAGCGACTCCGGATCGGCCACTGGCAGGCTGGCGGCGAGCAACTCGAGGCCACGGCTCACCTTGGGCCAGGGGGTATCCAGCAGGTGATTGCTGAGCCCGTGCAGGCCCGGGTTGACCGGCTGCGGGGGCACGCCCCGGTTGGAGGCGTAGTGGACCGCTCCGGGGCGGCCCCAGAGCAGATTGAATCCGGCGTAGGCCTTGCCGTGGCGGCGCAGGTGCGCGCCCAGGTCCTCCGCGCTCTCCGTGAGGGCGAGCAGCGGCAGTTCGCCGCGGGAACGTCCGCCGCTGGGCCGTTGCTCCGGCTCGCGGTAGTTGGTCACCGCCGCAAAGGCGCCATCCGGCGCGACGGCGAACCACGTGCCGCCGGCCTCCTCGTCGCGGCCTGCCAGCACCCGCGGCTCGCGCCACCAGTGCATGGCGGTGGTCGGTCGGCGGTGGAACTCGTCGCGGTTCGCCGCGATCACCAGCGGCTGGCCGGGCACTGCCTGATGCGCGAGCAGAACCAGGCACATGCCGACGCTACCGCTCGGAGAGCCGCAGGGCCTGGACGCGGCCCTCGAGATCCTGGACGTAGAGACGCTCGCCCGCGACCCGTGGCGCGGCGCTGATGCGCGCGCCGCCCACCCGGTGCCGGACCACGGGACGGCCATCCTCCGGGGCCACCCAGGTCAGATGACCGTCGGAGCCCGCCACCACAACATGCCCCTGGTGCAGGGCCGGCGCGGTGAGCCGCTGACCCTCCAGGGCGTCCATGCGCCAGACGGTGGCGCCGTTGCGCCGGTCGAACGCCCACAGGCGCCCGGAGGCATCGGTCACATAGAGGTTGCTGTCGTCCACGGCGAGACCGCCACCCACCGAGAGCTCGCGGCTCCAGGCGATGCGGCCGTCGTTGAGCGCCACACCGACCACCCGGCCCTGATAGCTCGCGGCGAACAGGTCGTTGCCGTCCACCACCGGGTCCACATCCACGTCCACCATGCGCTCCAGGTCGGTGCGCCCGCGGGGAACGCCCACCGTCGCCTCCCAGGCGGGAGCGCCCTCGCGCAGGGTAAGCGCGCTCAAGCGGCCGTTGTCGAAGCCGACCACCGTGCCACCGCGCACCAGCACCGGGCTTGAGTGCCCGCGCAGGCTCAGCGCCGGCACGTTGCGGTCGTACAGCCAGCGGCGGGCACCACTGTCCGCCGCAAAGGCCACCACGCGGCCATCGTTGCTGCGCACCACCACGGCGCCCTGACCCACCGCCGGCGGCGCCAGCACCTCGCTGGTGGTGCGGGCCTGCCAGCGCTGCTCGCCGGATTCGGCTTCCAGGGCGATGACCTCCCCCTTGGGCGTGCCGACGACCACCAGCCCGTCACCGGCGCCGGGGCCGCCGGAGATGCGGTGCTCCAGCCGTCGGCGCCAGTGGCGCTCACCGCTGTCCGCCGCATAGGCGCTGACGGTGCCATCCGCCGCCGCAGCGAACAGGCGGCCGCCGGCAAGGGCCGGCTCCAGGCGCTGCTCGCGCTCCGCCGCGGGGCCAACCCGGGCCTGCCAGAGAATCTCCACGGCGAGATCGTCGCCGGCCAGCCCCAGCGATGGCGCATCGTCCGCCTCCAGCAGGTCCGGCGTGCCGCAACCGCCTAGGGCAAGCGGCAGCGCGAGCACCAGAGCCCAACGCACCAGCCCCCTCATGAGCTCGGATCCACGCCCAGGTCCGTGAGCTTGACCTGTACCAGGCCGCGGCGCTGGCTGCCGGCCTCCGCCATGGCCTCGCGGTAGGCCTCGATGGCGGCGTCCCGCTCGCCGCTCGCCACCAGCAGGTCGCCGCGCAGCTCCAGATAGCGCGCCCGCAGGGCGCCATCCGGCAGCGGCTCCAGCAGCTCCAGCGCCGCCGCCACCTCGTCCGCGCCGGCCAGTGCCTCGGCCCGGCGCAGCCGGGCGATCTCCACCAGCCCGGCCGGCGCCTCCCGGGAAGCAGCCCAGGCCAGCGTCTCCGCCGCCGCGGCCGCGTCACCGGCGTTCATCTGGGCCCGGGCAAGGCGGAAGCTTGCGAGGATCGCGTAGGGGCTGTCGCCGTAGTCGCTGCGCAGGCTCTCCAGACGGTTTGCCGCCGCCTCCAGATCGCCCTCGCTCACCGCCCCGGCAATGGCGCTGTAAGTCGACGCCGCCGCCGCGGCCTGGCGCTCCTGATAGGCGTTCCACTGCTGCCAGCCGAGCACCGCGGCCACCGCGATCACCACGCCGGCCACCACCGCGCGGCCATTGCGCCGCCACCAGTCGCGGATCGCCTCGAGTTGCTCCTCGTCCTCGTATGCCACGCTCAATCGCTCCCGTCTCAGTCACTCTGCCGGGCCTCGCCGAGCACGTCGGCGAGGCGTGCCACCGGCACCTGCTCCTGGGGGCGCTCGCCCCGCAGGTCCTTGACCGTCACCGCGCCTGCCGCGGCCTCGTCCTCGCCGAGCACCAGGGCAAAGCGCGCCCCGCTGCGGTCAGCACGCCGGAACTGGCTCTTCAGCGAGCCCCCGGCCGTGTTCAGCCGCAGCTGCAGCCCCGGCATGGCGTGGCGCAGCCGCTCCGCCAGGCTCACCGCCTCGCTCTCCAGGGCCTCGTCGGCCACCACCAGGAAGGCGTCCGGCGCCGCCGGCGCCGGGGCCGCTCCGGCCTCCTCCACCAGCGCCACCAGCCGCTCGATGCCGGCGGCGAAACCGATGGCCGGCGTCGGCCGGCCGCCGATCATCTCCACCAGCGTGTCGTAGCGCCCGCCGGCCAGCACCGTCCCCTGTGCGCCGAGCCGGTCGCTCACCCACTCGAAGACGGTCCGCCCGTAGTAGTCGAGGCCGCGCACCAGGCGCGGGTTGACGTGGTACGGCTGGCCGGCAGCGTCGAGCATGGCGCAGAGGCGCCGGAAGTGGTCCGCCGATGCCCCGTCCAGATGATCCAGCAGGCTCGGCGCGCTCTCGATGACCCCGGCCATGGCCGGATTCTTGCTGTCCAGCACCCGCAGCGGATTGGTCTCCAGGCGCCGGCGGGCGTCGTCGTCGAGCTGGTCGGCGTGGGCCTGCAGATGCGCCACGAGGCGCTCACGATAGGCCGCCCGGGCCTCGCTGCTGCCAAGGCTGTTGAGCTCGAGGCGGACGTCATCGAGCCCCAGCGCCTGCAGCAGCCGCCCGCTCATCAGGATGAGCTCCGCATCCAGCGCCGGACCCTCGACGCCGAAGGCCTCCACACCCACCTGATGGAACTGGCGGTAGCGGCCCCGCTGCGGGCGCTCGTGGCGGAACATCGGCCCGGCGTACCAGAGCCGCGGCTGGGCATTGTGCAGCAGCCCGTGCTGGATCGCGGCGCGCACGCAGCCGGCCGTGCCCTCGGGGCGCAGCGTGAGGCTGTCGCCGTTGCGGTCGCTGAAGGTGTACATCTCCTTCTCGACGATGTCGGTGACCTCGCCGATGGAGCGGGCGAAGAGCTCGGTCTTTTCCAGGGCCGGCAGCCGGATCTCCTCGTAGCCATAGGACTCGAGAAGGACCCGGAAGGTGTCCTCGACGAACCGCCAGACCGGCGTGCGGTCGGGCAGGATGTCGGCAAAGCCCCGAATGCTCTGGATCGAAGCGCTCAACGTTGTCTCCACTGTCAGCTTGCGCCGGGCGCATCGCAGCCCGTCCTTACCGCCGCTCCGCGGCTGCGGGCGCGGACCGGTGAGATGGGCGGGCTAGGGGGAGCCCAGGGTGAAGCGGGCGACGCGGTCGCGGGCGTACTGTTCCAGGGGCACCGACTCGCCCTCGCGCTCCAGGCTCACGTTCTGCGTATCGCCCACCACGATCTCGAACGGCGGCACGCCGGCAACCTCGCGCACGCCGCCCTCCTCGAGGCCGAACAGCAGCCGCTCGCCGCGGGCATCCCGGACCTCCATCCAGGACTCGCCGCTGAAACTGAAGCGCAGCGTTTCCTGATCCTCGGCCGCCGGGGCGCCCTGGGTGTCGCCGCCCTGCCCGTCAGCCGGGGCCTCGGTGCCGTCGGCGCCGGCACCCGGGCGCGTCGTTCCCTCGTCGGCCTCGCCGGCCAGCAGGGAATCCGGTTCGACGGGTGCGGCCCCGCTGTCTGCCGGGGCGTCGCCACCGGATGTTCCGGCGGTGGCTGCACTGTCGTCACCCGCGCGGCGGCGCGGCATCGCCTCGGCCGGCGGTGCCGCGTCGCCGAGGCGGGGCTCCGCCGCCGGGGCCTCCGGTGCCGTCGTGTCGGGGCCTGCGGCCTCGTCGTCGGCCAGCTCCTCCGGCGCGGGGGATAGCCCACCGCCATCCGACGCCTCGGGGGCATTCGCATCGGCGTTGTCGCTGTCCCCCGCCGCCGGCGGCTCCACCAGCTCCGGGTCGAATACCGGCTGCTCCGCGGTGCGCCCCGACGCTGCGGTATTGCCATCGACAGGCGGCGGCTCACGCGCGCTCTCGCTGCTGATGCCGGTTTCCGGCTCCGCGGCCGTGCTGCCGTCCGTACGGGGGTCCGGCGCCGCGTCAGCGTCGGCGGTGGAATCGGACGCCTCCGGCGCCAGCGCGAGGTTGCCGTCGCCGTCAGCGGACTCGGTGGCCGGCCCGCTGCCCAGCAGCCGATCGAGCCCCGGCAGTGACCAGTCCCGCTGCTGCAGCAGCCAGGCACCGCCGCCCACCCCGCCGATGACCAGCACCAGCGCCAGGCTCACGGCGAACAGACCGCCGCTGCGACGACGCACGGCGGGCGTCGGGGCCGGGGCGGTGCCGGCATCGCCGACACTGGGCGTCAGCGGTCGGGTGCCGTCGGAGACGCCCATGGCGTCGAACCGCTTCAGGACCTCGTCGTCCGGCAGCTCGAGCAGCCGCGCATAGGCCCGCAGGTAGCCACGCACGAACGTCACCGGCGGCAGGCCGGCGTAGTCGTCCCGCTCCAGGGCGTCGATGGTACGGGCGTCCAGATGCAGGCCGTCGGCGACATCGCCCACGCTCAGCTCCCGGCGCAGGCGCTGGTCCCGCAGCAGCCGCCCGGGGCCCTGTCGTGGCCGGGCGCTCGCCGTCTCCCCCACTTGCGGTTCAGAGTCGGCCATTGCGTTCCCATTCCAGGAGGCGCGCCGCCTCCTCGGATTCCGGATAGCGCTGGCGCAACAGCAGGCTGTAGCTCGCCAGTCGGTCGCGATCGTCAGTGGCCGCCGCAAGGCGGATACCCACCCAGAGTGACTCCGGCGTCTGCCGGTTCACCGCGTCGAGGTAGCGCTCGTAGAAGGCCCGGGCCGAGAGCGAGTCGCCGTCGTCCAGGCGCAGCGCCGCCAGGTTCAGCAGCGCCGTCGGGAAGCGCGGGTTGCGCTGCAGCGCCGCCCGGAAGTAATCCTCGGCCTCGGCCTTCTGGCCGTCCTGCAGCGCGCAGCGCCCGGCGTTGGTCAGCGGCACTTCCGGGCGCTCGTAGAGCGGATTGTCGGCGGCGCGCTCGAAGAGCTCCTGCGCCCGCTCCCGTTCGCCCCGGGCGCAGAGGAAGCGCCCGAAGTTGTTGAGCGCCGCGCCGTTCTCCGGGTCCAGGCGGACCGCCTGCTGATAGTAGCGGCGGGCCTGGTCGGCTTCATCGAGCTGGTTGTAGATCTCGGCGGTCACCATGTGCGCCGGCGAGGAGTCGCCATCCTGCTCGACCGCCTTCTGCGCCTTGCGCAGCGCCTCCTGCAGGTTCCCCTGCTGGAGGTAGCGGATGGCAAGCTGGGTGTTCGCCTCGGAGGCGCGGGCGGCCTGCTCGGACGTCATCGTCGGGTTGCCGGTGGTGGCGCAGCCGGCGAGCAGCGCCAGCAGCACCAGTACCAGGGGTGCGAGCCGCCTCATGCGGAGGCCTCCGCCTGGGCGCCGCGCTTGCCGCGATTGCGGCGGTTGACCACCTGCCCCACGAGCTGGCCGCACGCGCCGTCAATGTCCTGGCCGCGGGTACGGCGCACCGTGGTGATGTAGCCCGCGTCCTGCAGGCCGCGGGAGAAGCGCTCGATGCGCTCCCTCGGCGAGCAGCGATACTCCGTCCCCGGGAACGGGTTGAACGGGATCAGGTTGATCTTGGAGGGAATGCCCTGCAGCAGTGCCGCCAGCTCCCGGCAATGGGCCTCGCTGTCGTTGACGCCATCGAGCATCACGTATTCCCAGGTAATGCGGTGATGCGGCGTGCGCTCGACGTAGTGCCGGCAGGCCTCGAGGAGCTCCGCCAGGGGGTACTTGCGGTTGATCGGCACGATCTCGTCGCGCAGGGCGTCGTTCGGTGCGTGCAGCGACACCGCCAGGCTGATGCGACTGTACTCGGCGAGGCGATAGAGCGCCGGCACGAGACCGACAGTGGACAGCGTCACCCGCCGCCGCGACAGCCCCCAGGCGTGCTGGTCGACCATGAGCTCGGTGGCCGGGACCACGTTGCGGAAATTCGCCAGCGGCTCGCCCATGCCCATCAGCACCACGTTGGTGACGCGGCGCCCGCGGCCCTCGGCGTCCAGCGCCCGGCGGGCGAAGTGCAGCTGGCCGATGATCTCGGCCGTGGAGAGGTTGCGGTTGAAGCCCTGCTTGCCGGTGGAGCAGAACCCGCAGTCCAGCGCACAGCCCACCTGGGAGGAGACGCACAGCGTGCCGCGGTCGCGCTCGGGGATGAACACCGTCTCCACCGCGTTGCCGCCGTCGAGGGCGAGCAGCCACTTGCGGGTGCCGTCCTTCGATTCGCGGTCGAACAGCGCCTGCGGCAGACGCAGCTCGGCGCGCTCGGCGAGCCGTGCCCGCAGGCCCTTGCCGAGGTCCGTCATCGCCTCGAAGTCGAGTACGCCGCGCTGGTGCACCCACTGGGTGATCTGCGTGGCGCGAAAGGGCCTCTCGCCGAGCTCCTCGAGAAACGCGCGCAGGCCGGCGCGGTCCAGGTCAAGCAGATTGACCCGGGCCTCGCCGCCCGCCGGGGCGTTGTCAGCCGCGGGAATGGATCTCATCGTCGCGGAAGAAGAAGGCGATCTCGTCGCGGGCCGTCTCCGGGGCGTCGGAACCATGCACGGCGTTGGCGTCGATGGTCTCCGCCAGGTCGTGACGGATGGTGCCGGCTGCCGCCTCGGCCGGGTTGGTGGCGCCCATGATCTCGCGATTCTTGCGGATGGCCTCCTCGCCCTCGAGGACCTGCACCATCACCGGGCCGGAGGTCATGAACCCCACCAGCGCCTCGAAGAACGGGCGCTCGCGGTGCACGGCATAGAAGCCCTCCGCCTGCTCCCGGCTCAGGTGCAGCATGCGGGCCGCCACTATCCGCAGGCCGGCGGACTCGAACCGGCGATAGATCTCGCCGATCTGGTTCCTGCCGACGGCATCCGGCTTGACGATGGAAAGGGTGCGTTCGACGGCCATGCGCTGACTCCGTGATCCGAGGGCCCGGGAGACGGGCCGGTTACGTTCGGGCCCGCCCGAAGCGCGCCGCGCCCCGACGGCAGTTCACCGGACGGGGCGGGCTCGGCTTCCGCGGCGGGCCCACGATAAAGCCGCGACAGTCTAACCAGCGACCGCCGCCCCGGCAATTGCGCCCTGTCCGCCAGCGGGCGGTGCAGTGCGCGAGTGCTCAGATCGCGAAGCTCTCCCCGCAGCCGCATTCGGCGGTGACGTTGGGGTTGCGAAAGCTGAACCGCTGATTCAGGCCCTCGCGGATGAAGTCCACCTCGAGGCCCTCGAGGAACGGCAGGCTCTTGCGGTCGATCACCACGGTCGCGCCGTGCTGCTCGACGACGGTGTCGTCGTCGCCGATCGCCTCCGCGTAGTCCACCGTATACATGAAGCCGGAGCAGCCGGAGGTCCGCACCCCGAGCCGCAGGCCAACGGCCCCGCCGTGACGCTCGACCGAGCCGCGGATGTGATCGGCTGCCTGCTGCGTGAGCTGGATCGTCATGGGCTGAAGCCCTCCTTAACCGCTGTGGGCGGCCAGTGCCGCCCGTAGTGCGTCTTCCACGCAGAGCGCGTCGCCGCGTGCGGCCACCGGCAGACCGGCGGACTCCGCGATGGCGAGGCCGGTGACGCTGGCGGCCTCGGCCACGCTCTGCCCGGTCAGGTGCTCACCGAGCCAGACTGCCACGCGCAGGGCGTACGGGCCACCGAACACCTCGAACCGTGCCTCGGCGATGCGCTCGCCATCGAGCCGCAGCCAGCAGTCCACCCGCCGGTTGTCCGCCGCGGCGCCCGCGGTACCGTGGTGCCACCCCTCGGCCGGCACCGGTGCGCCCAGCGCCGGGCTGGTGAGGTCAAGATCGTAGCCATCGAGCTGCATTTCAAGCCACCGGCAGCGGGGTCTTGCAGCGATATACCTTGGACAGCGGCACGCCCGTGGCGAGTTCACGGGCCAGCGGCGAGACCCTGCGTAACGCCGGCACCACCTCCCCGAAGCGTGCCAGCACGGCGTCGACCTCGGCCTCCGCGCTGAAGCGCCCGAGGCTGAACCGCACCGCCGCGTCCGCCAGCGCATCCGGGCGGCCCATGGCCCGCAGCACGTGGGAGGCGCCTCCGCCGCTACAGGCGGAACCGTAACCTACAGCCAGCTCGCCGAGCGCGGCGCGCAGCGCCTCGCCGTGCACGCCGGCAAAGCTCACGTTGAGGATATGCGGCGAGCCGTCGTCGCGGCCGTTCAGCACCACGTCACCGAGCGCCCGCAGACCATTGCGCAACCGCCAGTACAGCCCCCGCAGCCGCTCGCGCTCGGACGCCCGCTCGGCCACGGCCAGCCGCAGCGTCTCGGCCAGGCCGACGATCTGGTGCAGCGGCAGCGTCCCCGAGCGCAGCCCGCCCTGCTGGCCACCCCCGTGCAGCAGCGGCGCGAGCCGCAGCCCCGGGCGGACGTAGAGGGCGCCGACACCGGCCGGACCGTGGCACTTGTGGGCGGAGATCGAGACCAGGTCCACCGGCTGGCTGGCCAGGTCCAGAGGCAGCCGCCCGGCTCCCTGGGCCGCGTCCACGTGCATGACGGCGCCCGCCTCCCGCGCCAGCCCGCCGAGTGCCGCCAGGTCCTGCACCACCCCGGTCTCGTTGTTGACCTGGGCGAGGGACACCAGGGCCACGTCGTCGCCGAGGGTTTCGGCCAGGCGCTCGGGCGGCAGGCGCCCGTCCGGCTCGGGGGTGAGGTGGTCCACGCGGAAGCCCAGCGCCCGGGCCGCGCGCATCGGCTCAAGCACGGCTGCATGCTCTGTGCGCAGAGTGACGAGCCGCCGGCGTGGCGTGTCCCGGGCCGCCAGATGCTGCGCCGTGCCGAGGATGGCGAGGTTGTCCGCCTCGGTGGCACCGGACGTCCAGACCACGCCCTCGGGCTCGCCGCCCAGGGCGGCGGCGACGGTCTCCGCCGCCCGGGCGACCTCCGCCCGGGCGCGGCTGCCGGCGGCATGGCTGCTGGCCGGATTGCCGAAGCCGGCCGCGCGGTCCAGACAGGCCAGCATGCGCTCCACCACCCGCGGATCCACCGGCGTGGTGGCGGCGTGATCCAGATAGGGCCCGACCATGAGCCTAGCGCGGGCCGTCGGTCCCGGAGCCGCGGGCGGCGGGGGCCTCGGCGTCGCTGGCGTCCTGGGCGCCCTCCGGCCGGGCCGGCGGCTTCGGCTCCTCGCCGGCGTCGATGCCGCAGTTGTCGAGCTCGGGGATGCGCGTGTCGCTCACCTCGGCACCGAGCTTGCGCAGAGCGGTGCACATCTCCTGCAGCCGGCTGTCCGTCTGGTGGACATGGTCGAGGATGGCGTTGATGGCATTGGCCACCGGGTCCGGCATGTCGCGGGTGGCGCCATAGGCCTCGAAGCCGATGCGCCTAGCCGTCTCCGCGCGGCGGCGGTCGTCCTCGCTGGGGGCGGCCTCGTCACTGCGCCGCCGGGCGACCCGGGCGGGGATGCCGACCATGGTCGCGCCGGCAGGGACGTCCTTCACCACCACGGCGTTGGAGCCGACACGGGCGCCGGTGCCGACGGTGAGCGGGCCGAGGATCTTGGCCCCCGCGCCGACCACGACGTCATTCTCCAGCGTCGGGTGCCGCTTGCCCTTCTCCCAGGACGTACCGCCGAGGGTGACGCCCTGGTACAGGGTGACGTCGTCCCCGATATCGGTGGTCTCGCCGATGACCACGCCCATGCCGTGGTCGATGAAGAACCGCCGCCCGATCCGGGCGCCGGGGTGAATCTCGATGCCAGTGAACCAGCGCGCCAGCAGCGAGAGAAAACGTGCCAGCCAGCGCAGGCCCCGCTGCCAGAGCCAGTGGTTCATGCGGTGCATGAGCAGTGCATGCACGCCGGGGTAGCTGGTCAGCACCTCGAAATGGTTGCGGGCCGCCGGGTCGCGGTCGAAGACGCAGCGGATATCCTCTTTGAGACGATCGAACATGGCCGGTTTCCGGTAGCTGAACGGGGAACGGGCGGGGTGACGGGAGTGGGGCCGCTACCGGCTGCCCGCAGCCGGGCGCCCCCGAGGACAGCAGGCTTGGCGATGCGTCTCGATCATGCCGGAAGTATAACGAGGCGCCGGTCGGCGCGGCCAGCGCCTGCCGCCCCGGTCGATGACAGCGCTGCCGTCAGTCATCCGACGGCAGCCGCCGCTGCAGGCGCTTGAACACGCCCCGCAGCAGGTTGACCTCGTCCGCCGTGGGTCGGGCGCGGTTGAACAGGTTGCGCAGCCGGCGGTGCAGCAGCTCGGCGTTGCCGCCCTCGGCATAGCCGCTCGCCGCCACCAGCGCCTCCAGGTGCTCGAACAGCCCCTCCAGATGGCGCCCGCTCGCCGGCGGCTCCGCCGGCATGGCGACGGGCGCCGGCGCCTCGGCCAGCGCGGCGCGGCGCAGGGTGTAGGCCATGATCTGCACCGCCGCGGCAAGATTGAGCGCCGGGTATTCCGGGTTTGCCGGGATATGCACCAGCCGGTGGCAGTGGCCGAGCTCGGCGTTGGTGAGCCCGGTGCGCTCGCGCCCGAACAGCACTGCCACCGGCCCGGTCTCCGCCAGCGCCAGCGCCGCGGCACCCTCGGGGTCCAGGGCGGGCACCCCGTCCCGCCGCGCCCGGGCAGTCAGCCCCAGCACCAGCGTCGCCCCGGCGACGGCGTCCGCCAGTCGCTCATGGTGCTGCGCCGCGTCCAGGAGGTCGTCGGCATGGGCGGCGGTGGCACGGGCCTGGGCGTCGGGCTCGCAGTCCGGCGCCACCAGCGTCAGCCGCGACAGCCCCATGGTCTTCATGGCCCGGGCGGCGGCGCCAATGTTGCCGGGGTGACTGGTGCCCACCAGCACGAACTCACACTGCCCGAGCGCAGCCATCCGGGAACCGCCGTCGTCGCCATACAGGACCCGGCAGTTTGCTGTTATCCTCCGCCTCCGTCCACTGCCGGGCCGTCCGGCAACCCTGCATCCGATTCGGGAAGCGCCAATGCACCCCATGGTGAACATCGCCGTGCGCGCCGCGCGCAGCGCCGGCAACGTCATCGCCCGGCACATGGACCGGCTCGACCGGGTCAAGGTCGAGGCCAAGGGCGAGAACGACTTCGTCAGCGAGGTGGACCGGCTCGCGGAGGGCGAGATCATCGCCATCCTCCGCCATGCCTATCCGGACCACGGCATCGTCGGCGAGGAGAGCGGCGGCGACGGTCGCGGCGAGTACGTCTGGGTGATCGACCCGCTGGACGGCACCACGAACTTTCTGCGCGGCTTCCCGCATTTCGCTGTCTCCATCGCGCTGAAGTATCGCGGCGCCCTGGAGGTGGGGGTGATCTACGACCCCGTGCGCCAGGAGCTCTGGACCGCCAAGCGCGGCGGCGGGACGACCTTCGAGGGCCGGCGCGTGCGCATCGCGCCCCGGCGCAGCATCGACAACGCCCTGCTCGGCACCGGCTTCCCGTTCCGCCTGCGCCAGCACCACGATGCCTATCTCGGCATGTTCGGCGACGTGCTCGGCCGCGCGGGGGATTTGCGCCGGGCCGGATCGGCGGCGCTGGACCTGGCCTACGTCGCCTGCGGGCGGCTCGACGGCTTCTGGGAGATCGGGCTCAAGCCCTGGGACATGGCCGCCGGTGCCCTCATGATCCGGGAGGCCGGCGGCATCGTCGGCGACTTCGCCGGCGGCGACAACTACCTCGAGACCGGCAACATCGTCGCCGGCAGCCCCAAGCTCTTCGCCGACCTCGTCCGCACCATCCGCCCCCACCTCAACGAAAACCTCCGCGCCTGAGCTGACGTTTTCGACGGGAAGCCGACCGCAAAGACGCAAAGGGCGCAAAGGCGAGAAAACGATTGGCGTAGTGCCGCGTCATTGCCGCGAGCTGCCTGATCGCAAGCTGACTGGGATCACCCGCCGCTGATCGGTGCGACACCCTGCCAGTCGGAGCCAGCCTCTCCCTTCGCGCCTACTTCGTGTCCTTCGCGCCTTTGCGGTTCATTTCCCCGTGGGCGCCCAGCGCAGTAATCGGTGCAAGATAATCGCGGAGCTGGGCGGCGCAGGCGGCCCAGGTGTGTCGGCGAGCATAGGCGATGCAGGCGTCGCGGTCGCAGTGGAGGGCGCGATGGACGGCGGCAGCGAGGTCCTCGTCGAGGGCGCCGGTGATGCCTTCCTGGACCACATCGCGGGGGCCGGTCACCGGGAAGGCCGCCACCGGCACGCCGCAGGCCATGGCCTCGAGCATGGTCAGGCCGAAGGTGTCCGTGCGGCTCGGAAACACAGAGACATCCGCCGCCGCCACATGGCTCGCCAGATCCTCGCCGTGGCGGAAGCCGGCGAAGTGCACCTGTGGATAGCGCGCGCGCAGGCTCGCCAGATCCGGCCCGTCCCCCACCACCAGCTTGCTGCCCGGCAGCGACAGGCGCAGGAAGGCCTCCAGGTTCTTCTCCACCGCGACACGGCCGACGTATAGCGCCACGGGCCGCGGCAGGTCGAGGAAGCCCGGCGGCCGCGGCCGGAACAGCGTCGTGTCCACACCCCGGCTCCAGACGGCGAGATGCCGGAACCCCCGGGCCGAGAGCTCGTCGCGCATGGAGGCCGTCGGCACCAGGGTGCGCACTGCCGGCGCGTGGAAGCGGCGCAGCCAGCCGTAGGTCCAGCGCTCGGGGATCGGGGCACGCAACCGCACGTACTGCGGGAAGCGCGTGTGGTAGGCGGTGGTGAACGGCAGCCCCCGCCGCAGGCACCAGCGCCGCGCCGCCCGACCCACCGGGCCTTCCGTAGCGATGTGCACCGCCTCGGGTGTGAAGGCCGCAAGCGCCGCGGCAACGGCGGGATAGGGTCGCAGCGCCAGGCGGATGTCGGGATAGGTGGGCAACGCCACCGTGCGCTGGCCCTCCGGAGTGAGCCAGAGCACCCGGCAGCCGTCCGCCTCCAGCGCCTCGCCCACGCGAGTGAGCGTGGTCACCACGCCGTTGACCTGGGGCCGCCAGGCGTCGGTGGCGATGGCGATGCGGGTGGGGCGTTGCGCGGTCGGGTCGCTGGCGGGGGCCGTCGCCGCCGCGCTCATGCCGCCTCGCCGGCCAGCGGCGCGGCGTGGCTTTTCACCGTCTCCCGCACATCGCTCCAGCGCAGCAGTTTCAGGTGCCCGTCCGCCGTCTCCACCAGCGCCGTGCAGCTCTCCACCCAGTCACCGTCGTTGCAGTAGAGCACGCCGTGGCGCTCGGCAATCTCGGCGTGGTGGATGTGGCCGCAGACGAGACCATCCACCCCCTGCTGGCGGGCCTCGTGGGCGAGGGCCTGCTCGTAGTTGGCGATGTACTGCATCGCGTTCTTGACGCGGTGCTTGAGGTGGGCGGCCAGCGACCAGTAGGGAAAGCCGAAGGCCTGGCGGACGCGGTTGACCCAGTGGTTGGCCCGGATCAGCGCGCCGTACATGCGGCTGCCGAGCATCGCCACCAGCCGGCTGCACTGCACCACGGTGTCGAACTCGTCGCCGTGGAGCACCAGCATGCGCCGACCGTCGGCGCACTCGTGGATCGCCTGCAGGCGGATCTCCACCCCCTCGATGTTGGTGCCCGCGTAGGTGCGCATCAGCTCGTCGTGGTTGCCGGGGATATAGGTCACCGGCGTCCCCGCGCGGGCACGGGCGAGGATGTTCTGCACCACGGCGTTGTGGCTTTCCGGCCAGTGCACCCCGCGCCGGCGCATCTCCCAGATATCGAGGATGTCGCCGACGAGGTAGAGCTCGTCGCACTCCACCGATTCGAGGAAGTCCAGCAGAAAGTCGGCGCGGGCGCCGCGGAAGCCGAGGTGGGTGTCGGAGAGGAAGATCGTCCGGAAGCGCAGTGGCTTCAGCAGCCGGACATCGGTCATGGGCCCGTCCCCTGGTCGATGTTCGGCGCCGATCCTGCGCGCGTCGTGTTAAGCCCTCATGATGCCCGGAAGAGGTTTTCGTGACAGTTGCACGGTCCAGCCCGCCGGTTCAGCCCGCGTATCTCACCGCTTCCCGGCTGCGGGCTCGCGCTATGGCACCTCCTCCTCCAGCTCCTCGCCCTCCTTCTTCGGCGGGATGAGATCCTCCTTGCTCACGCCGAGGGCCAGCGCCGCCGCGCTCGCGACGTAGATCGACGAGTAGGTGCCCACCAGCACACCGATGATCAGCGCCAGCGCGAAGCCGGCGATGAGCTCGCCGCCCAGGAAGTACAGCGCCAGCAGCACCAGCAGGGTGGTGAGCCCCGTAACCAGGGTGCGGGAGAGGGTCTGGTTGATGGAGAGGTTGGCCACCTCCGCGGCCGTGCCCTTGCGCACCCGGATGAAGTTCTCGCGGATGCGGTCGAAGACGACGATGGTGTCGTTCAGCGAGTAGCCGATCACCGCCAGCAGCGCGGCGAGCACGGTGAGGTCGAACGTCAGCCCCAGGGCCGCGAACACGCCGATGGTGACCACCACGTCGTGCACCAGCGCAGCCACCGCACCCACCGCAAAGCGGTACTCGAAACGGAACGCGACGTAGATGAGGATGCCGCCCAGCGCGTAGAGCACCGCGAGCCCGCCCTGCTCGGCCAGCTCCTCGCCCACCTGCGGGCCGACGAACTCCACCCGGCGCAGCTCGGCGCCGCTGGTCTCGTCCTGCAGCAGCGCCAGCACGCGGTTGCTGACGGCGTCACTGTCGCCGGCCTCCGGCGAGAGCCGGATGAGGATGTCGCGGGCATTGCCGAAGGTCTGCACCACGGCGCTCTCGAAGCCGCCCTCTTCCAGAGTGGCGCGGACCTCGGCCAGGTCCACCGCCTCCGGGTAGCCGACCTCCACCAGCGTGCCGCCGGTGAAGTCCAGGCCGAGCTCCAGGCCGCGCAGCAGCAGCGCCGCCAGCGCCAGCACCAGGACGACGCCGGTGACGATGGCGGCGGTCCGCCGGGCGCCCATGAAGTCGATGTGGGTCTCGCGCTTGAAGAAGTCCAAGCCGTTCTCCTCAGATCGCGAGGCGTACGCCGCGACGCCCGCCGTAGATGAGATTGATCAGCCCGCGGGTGCCCATGATGGCGGTGAACATGGAGCTGACGATGCCGATGGACAGGGTCACCGCGAAGCCCTTGATCGGGCCGGTGCCGAAGGCGAACAGCACGATGGCCGCGATGAGCGTGGTGACGTTGGCGTCGGCGATGGTGGAGAAGGCCTTCTCGTAGCCGGCGTCGATGGCCTTCTGCGCGCTCGCGCCGCGGCGCAGCTCCTCGCGGATGCGCTCGTAGATAAGGACATTGGCGTCCACCGCCATGCCCACGGTGAGCACGATGCCGGCGATGCCGGGCAGCGTGAGCGTCGCCTGCAGCATCGACAGCACGGCCACGATCAACACCAGGTTGACGAACAGGGCCACGTTCGCCACCAGGCCGAACACCTTGTAGTACACCGCCATGAACACGACCACGGCGAGGAAGCCGATGACCACGGCCATAAAGCCCTGATCGATGTTCTCTTGGCCGAGGCTCGGGCCGATGGTGCGCTCCTCGACGATGCGGATGGGTGCCGCCAGCGAGCCCGCCCGCAGCAGCAGCGCCAGGTTGCGCGCCTCCTGGCTGCTCTCCAGTCCGGTGATGCGGAAACGGCTGCCGAGGGGCTCCTGGATGCGGGCGACGTTGATCACCTCCTCCACCTGCACCTGCTCGCGCACCACCTCGCCGTCCACGCGCCGGGCCTGGACCTCGTTCTCCTTGAACAGCACGGCCATGTGGTCGCCGACGCGCTCCGAGGTCACCCGGTTCATGATCGAGCCGCCGCTGCCGTTGAGGCGGATGGTCACCTCGGGCTGGCCGGTCTGGGTGTCGATGCCGGACTGGGCGTCGGTAATGGCCTCGCCGGTGATGATGATCTGGCGCTCCAGCAGCACATGGCCGCCCTCGCGCTGCGGGTAGAGCTCGGTGCCGGGGGGCGGCGGATCGTCCGGCTCGCCCTGATAGGGGAAGTTGCCCTCGTCCACCATCCGGAACTCGAGCGTCGCGGTGGCGCCGATGATCTCCTTGGCGCGGGCCGTGTCCTGGACGCCCGGGAGCTGCACCACGATGCGGTCCGAGCCCTGGCGCTGGATCACCGGCTCGGCGACGCCGAGCTCGTTGACGCGATTGCGCAGGGTGGTGATGTTCTGCTGCACGGCGAGATTGCGGATCTCCTGCAGCTCCTGGTCGGTAATGCTCGCCTCGATCCAGAAGCGGCCATCGCGCTCGTCGGTCGCGAGCTCGAGCTCGGGATACTCGTCCAGCAGCAGGTTGTAGGCCCGCTCGCGGTCCTGCGCGCCCTCGAATGCCACCTGGAGCCCCTGCTCCCCGGCCTCGATCTCGCCGTAGCGGATGTTCTCGTCGCGCAGCAGGCGGCGGAACTCATCCGTGTAGCGCTCCACCGCCTGCTCGAGCACGGCGTCGATATCCACTTCCATGAGGAAGTGGACGCCCCCGCGCAGGTCCAGCCCCAGATACATGGGCTGGCCTCCGAGCTCCCGCAGCCACTGCGGTGTGGCCGGTGCCAGATTGAGCGCCACCGTGTAGCCGCGCCCGAGGCCGACCTCCAGCTCGTCGGCGGCACGCAGCTGGGCATCGGTGTCGGGGAAACGCAGCATCAGATGGCCTTCCGCCACCCGCGAGTCGAGGGTCTCGATCCCGGCCTCGTCGAGGATGGAGCGGATCTCCTCACGCGCGTCCGGCCCGGGCGCCCCGCCGTCGTCGGCGGAGATCTGCAGGGCCGGATCCTCGCCAAAGACGTTGGGCAGGGCGTAGAGCACGCCCGTGCCCAGCACCAGCACGATCAGAAGGTACTTCCACAGCGGATAGCGGTTGGTCATGCGGGCTCCAGCGGCCGGCGGCACCCGGAGGAACGGGTCACTTCGACTTGTCGGCCTTCTCCGCGGCCTTGCCCTCGTCCTCGGACTTGTCGAGCTTCTGCTTGAGCGTGCCCTTGGGGAGGATCTGGGCGACGGCGTTCTTCTGCAGGCGCACCTCGATGCCGTTGGCGATCTCCAGGCCGGCGAAGGTATCGCCTACTTCAGTGACGCGGCCCACGACGCCGCCGCTGGTGAGGACCTCGTCGCCCTTGGCAAGGTTCTCGACGAGCTTCTTGTGCTCCTTCGCGCGCTTCTGCTGCGGCCGGATCAGCAGGAAATAGAAGATGACGATCAGCGCGATCGGGAAAATCAGGCCGGTGAGACCGGCACCGCCGGCACCGTCCTGGGCCATGGCCTCGCTAATAAAAAAATCCATCTCCGCTCCTCAGGTTGTGCAATCAAAGGGTTGCCGGCCCCGGCCGACAAAGGCACGCATTATGTCACACCCGTGCGCCGTCGGCGGAATGCCTCGGCATATTCGGCGAGGCGGTCCTCGGCGATGGCGTCCCGCAGCTCCGCCATCAGGCGCTGGAAGTAGCGCAGATTGTGCAGCGTGTTGAGCCGCGCGCCGAGCATCTCCCGGCAGCGGTCGAGATGGCGCAGATAGGCACGGCTGTAGTGGCGGCAGGTGTAGCAGTCGCAGTCCGGGTCCACCGGCCGGGTGTCGTCGGCGAAGCGGGCGTTGCGCAGGCGCAGCGTCCCCTGCGGGGTGTACAGGAAGGCATTGCGGGCGTTGCGTGTCGGCAGCACGCAGTCGAACATGTCGACGCCGCGGCAGACCGAGTCGACCAGGTCCTCCGGGCGCCCCACGCCCATCAGGTAGCGCGGCCGCTCCGCCGGCAGTCGGGGCACGATGTGCTCGAGCACCCGCAGCCGCTCCTCGGGGGGCTCGCCGACCGACAGGCCGCCGATGGCGTAGCCCTCGAAGCCAATGGCCTGCAGCCCCTCCAGCGAGGCCTCGCGCAGGCCGGGATACATCCCCCCCTGGACGATGCCGAACAGCGCCGCCGGGCTGTCGCCATGGGCCTCGCGGCTGCGCGCGGCCCAGCGCAGGGACAGCGCCATGGACGCCTCTGCCGTCGCCTCGTCCACCGGATACGGCGTGCACTCGTCGAACACCATGACGATGTCCGAGCCGAGCGCCCGCTGTACCGCCATGGAGCGCTCGGGGTCGAGGAACACACGGCTGCCGTCCACCGGCGAGCGGAACGACACCCCCTCCTCGGTGATGCGCCGGCCCTCGGCCAGACTGAACACCTGGAAGCCGCCGGAGTCGGTGAGGATGGGGCCGTCCCAGTGCATGAAGTCGTGCAGATCGCCGTGCGCGGCGATGATCTCCGGGCCCGGGCGCAGCATCAGATGAAAGGTGTTGCCGAGCAGTATCTCGGCGCCGGAGGCCCGCACCTCCTCCGGTGTCACGCCCTTCACCGTACCGTAGGTCCCCACCGGCATGAAGGCCGGCGTCTCCACCGTGCCGCGCGAGAAGTGCAGTCGCCCGCGCCGCGCGGCGCCACTGCGGGCGAGGGTCTCGAAGCGCAGGCTCACGGTCTCGCCTCCGGCGCCGGAGGGCAGAGGAACATGGCGTCGCCGTAGCTGAAAAAACGGTACTTGGCGGCGACCGCGTGGCGGTAGGCGGCGAGGACGTTCTCGCGCCCGCCGAAGGCGCTCACCAGCATCAGCAGCGTCGACTCCGGCAGGTGGAAGTTGGTGATGAGGCCGTCGATCGCCCGGAAGCGGTGCCCCGGGTAGAGGAAGATGTCCGTCTCGCCCTCGAAAGGCGCGAGCTCGCCGCCCCGGGCCGCCGTCTCCAGCGCCCGGACCACCGTGGTGCCGACGGCGATGACGCGCCCGCCGCGGGCCCGCGTGTCCGCCGCCGCCTCGCACACCGCCGCCGGTACCGAGAGCCACTCGGCGTGCATGTGATGGCCCTCCACCGTCTCGCTGCGCACCGGCTGGAAGGTGCCGGCACCGACATGCAGCGTGAGGCTCTCGGTCCGCACGCCGTCGGCCCGCAGGGCCTCGAGCAGGGGCCGGTCGAAATGCAGCCCCGCCGTGGGCGCCGCCACCGCGCCGGGGGTGCGGGCATAGACGGTCTGGTAGCGCTCACGGTCGGTCTCGGTGTCCGGGCGGCGGATGTACGGCGGCAGCGGCATGTGGCCGTGCCGCTCCAGCAGAACCGGCAGGGGGGCGTCGTCCGGGAAGCGCAGGCGGAAGAAGTCGCCTTCCCGGGCGACCACGGTGACCGCGAGGCCGCCCTCCAGCACCAGCTCGCTGCCCGCGCGCGGCTTCTTGCTCACCCGCAGCTGGGCGAGGGCCTCGCTGCCGCCGAGCAGGCGCTCCAGCAGCACCTCCACGGCGCCGCCGCTGTCCTTGTGCCCGAGCAGCCGCGCCGGCAGGACGCGGGTGTCGTTCAGCACCAGCAGATCACCCGGACACAGGAGCTCGCGCAGGTCCGTGAAGCGACGGTCCGCCACCGCGCCGGTCTCACCGTCCAGCACCAGCAGGCGGCTGTCGGTGCGCCGGGCCGGCGGCTCGGCGGCGATCAGCCGCTCCGGCAGCTCGTAGTGGAAATCGCTGACTCGCATGGGCTCTCGCGTGGGGCGATGCCACGCCGGGCGCAGGGACGCGCCGGCGGGTGGGCTGCTATACTCGCCGCGGTTTCGGCCGGGATGGCGGAACTGGTAGACGCGCCGGACTCAAAATCCGGTTCTGGCAACAGAGTGCGGGTTCGAGTCCCGCTCCCGGCACCATTCCCTCGGACGCGCTACTCCCCGCTCCCCGACTCGTCGCCGTCGGACTCGTCGGCCTTGCCTTCCAGTGCGCGACCCGCGCTCTGGATATCCTTGCCGAGCCCTTCCATGGTGTTGCAGGCCGTAAGGCCGAGCATCGTCAGCGCCACCAGCAGGGCCGGCAGCCAGCGGAATGAACGGTTCTGCATCGTCGCGCCTCCACGTATCCGGTTCCGGTTCGCGCGGTATCATACGCACGCCGGGTGAATCTCGGCTACGCGGTCTTGGCGCGTGGCCTCAGGCGGCCTTGCGCTGCTCCTCATCCACCGCGGCGGTCGCCGTGGCCCGGGTCGGCTGCGCGGGCAAGGGGCGCGCGTCGCGACGGCGGCGGAACAGGCTCAGGAAAAGCTGCCGCAGAGTCTGGGCGCGGAGCCGGCGGGCCTCCTGTTCCACGGTGAACGCGTCGAGCTGCTCTTCGGGTTCGGGGTCGGCGTCCGGCAAGGGGGCGCCGGTGTTGTCACGATCGGGCATGGGTCTGACCTCCAGGCTTTGCATCATGGCGGAAATGTTGCGCCGCCACATGCGTAAGTGTGGGGTCAGGCGGATTTTTTTGCAATGCAGCAGAGGCCGGAGCGCTGCGCCCGAGAGGCCCAGGTCCTGTGAGCAGAGGTCACGGTCAGCGTACGTGGGGAACGGCCTGGCCGAGCATCTCCGCGGTCACCAGCGCAACCCCGCTCTCCGAGACGAGAAAGCGCTCGCGGTCGGCGGCGCTGTCCTCGCCGATAACCGTCCCCGGCGGGATGCGGCAGCCCTCGTCGATGACGCAGCGGCGGATGCGGCAGCCCTCGCCGATCACCACCCCCGGCAGGATCACGGCGTCCGAGACACGGGCGCGCGGGCGCACGTGCACCTGGGAGAACAGCAGCGAGTGGCGCACCTCCGCGCCCTCGATGAGATCGCCGCCGGAGACCATGGAATCAATAGCGACGCCGCGCAGATCCTCCTCGTCGTGGATGAACTTGGCCGGCGGCAGCTGCGCCTGGTAGGTCCATATGGGCCAGGCCTCGTCGTAGATATCCAGCTCCGGGGCCTGGCCGATGAGCTCCAGGTTGGCCTCGTAGAAGGCGTCCACGGTGCCCACGTCCCGCCAGTAGGGCTGCTCGCCGGTGCGCGGGTCGGCGAAGGGATAGGCCATGACCCGGTCCGCAGCGATGGCGGCCGGGATGACGTCGCGGCCGAAGTCGCGCGAGGAGTCGATGTTCTCGGCATCCGCCCGCAGCTTCTCGAACAGGAAGTCCCGGTCAAAGACGTAGATGCCCATGGACACCAGCGCCTGCCCGGGCGCCCCCGGCGCCGGCTCCGGCTCGTCCGGCTTCTCGCTGAAGCCGCGGACGTGGCCGTCCTCGGCCACGCTCATCACGCCGAACGCCCGCGCCCGCTCCAGCGGCATCTGCACGCAACCCACGGTCATGTCCGCCCCGCTCTCCACGTGCCGGGCGATCATGGTGCCGTAGTCCATCTTGTAGACATGGTCGCCGGCGAGCACGAGCACGTAGCGCGGGTCATGCGCCTGGATGATGTCGATGTTCTGGTGCACCGCGTCCGCCGTGCCGGCGAACCAGAGCGGCTTGTCCAGCCGCTGCTGCGCCGGCACCACCTCGATGAACTCGCCGAACTCGCCACGCAGAAAGCCCCAGCCGCGCTGAATGTGCTGGATCAGCGAGTGGGCCTTGTACTGGGTAATCACCTCGATGCGGCGGATGCCAGAGTTGATGCAGTTGGACAGCGGAAAGTCGATCAGCCGGAACTTGCCGCCGAAGGGCACCGCGGGCTTGGTGCGCCAGTCCGTCAGGTTGGCGAGCCGGCCACCCCGCCCACCGGCAAGGATAATGGCCAGGGTGTCGCGGGTCAGGCGGCTGACGAAGCGGGGATTGCGCTCCAGGAACATCGCGGCTCCGCTGCAAAGTCGGACGCGCGCAGCATACCGGAACGACCGGCCGGCACGCGCGCGTCAGGGCGGTTATCCGGGTAGGTCGGCAAGCGCGGAGCGCTCGCCGACACGCCGGCAGGCGAATCCCGAAGGCCGCGCTCTGCGCGGCTGTCGGCGAGCGCTGCGCGCTTGCCGACCTACACCGGCCTACCCAGGTCCGCGCCACAGCAGCGCCGTTCCGCGCTGCCGCCGATAGCGCCGCAAGTCTGCCAGGTTATCGAGATCGTCCGCCGCAGAGAGCAGTGCGACGTCAAGCCGCGCCCGGCGGACCCGCTGGAGCGTCTCCGCGAGCACCGCGCTGGTTCCCCATGGCACTGCCCGGAACAGCGCCGGCGCCGGCCGGGCGAGGCCCACCAGCGTGTACCCGCCATCCGGCGCCGGCGCGAACACCGCATCACGTCCGGCCGCCAGCGCCGCCATGGCCGCTGCCAGATGCCTGGCGGTCAGCCCGGTGCAGTCGCCACCAATGATCACCACCGGCCCGCCCCGCCCGAGCACGTATCGGCTGGCCCGCTCCATGCGCTGCCCGAGATCACCGGGCGGCTGCACGCGCTGGACGAGCCCGTGCCGCCGGGCCATGGCATCCAGCGCCGGATGCCGCCGCGGGGTCACCCAGAGCTCCACCGGCGCCACGCGAGCCTCCGCCGCCATGGCCACCGTCTGCGCAAGCATGCCCCGGTACAGGCCAGCGGCGGCACGACGCCCCAGGCGCCGTGCCAGGCGCGTCTTCACCCGCCCCGGCACAGGCGCCTTGGCGAACACGAGCACCCGGGCGCTCATGGTCGCTCCCGCACCTGCCGGTAGAGCCGGGCAAGTGTCTCCGGGTCCGCCCCCAGCCAGTAGCGCAGGCGCAGGCGCCACATGAGCAGGATGGTGCGCCACACACCGCCCTGCTCCCAGCGGCGCCCCGACGTCACCACCGGGCCGTGCGGGCAGGCCGGCCAGCCGAAGCGGCGGCGCAGGCTCCGCGACAGCGCGATGTCCTCCATCAGCGGCTGGTCCGGGAAGCCCCCCACCGCCTCGAACGCCCGGCGGCGGACGAACAGGGCCTGGTCGCCGGTGGCGATGCCGGTCAGGCAGGAGCGCCGGTTCATGCACCAGGCGATGACGCGCAGCGTCCGCGCCCGACCGGCAATGGCGACGTCGAATCGGCCCCAGGCCCGCCCCGAGAGCAGCGCCCCGCGGACGATCTCCGGGGCCTCCGGCGGCACGCGCGTGTCGCCGTGGACAAACCAGAGCACATCCCCCCTCGCCGCGACCGCCCCGGCATTCATCTGCCGCGCCCGCCCGGGTTCCGCGACCAGCACGCGATCGGCCAGCGGCGCCGCCAGCTCCGGGGTGCCGTCGTGGCTGCCGCCGTCCACCACCAGCACCTCGTCCCCCGCCGCCCGCGCCGGCGCGAGGGCGCCCAGCGTCGCAGCGATGCCGCTCGCCTCGTTGAGCACGGGCACGATGACGCTGAGGCGCAGTCGCAAGGTGGCCTCCGGTGCAGGTATGGATAGGGCGCAGGCACGATGCTACACTCTGCTCCGCTTCAAACGGGGCCGTAGCTCAGTTGGGAGAGCGCTAGAATCGCACTCTAGAGGTCAGGGGTTCGATTCCCCTCGGCTCCACCAGATCCCCCGAAAGGCCGCCGCTGAGCGGCCTTTTTCGTTACTCATCGTTTCGGCCGGGCGCAAGACGAAAACGGCCACACTGCCCTCTGGCAGTGTGGCCGTGCGTGGCTTGGCTGGATGCCGCTCAGTTGGGCGAGATGCGGTGGATCCGGCCCTCGTCGACGGCTACCCAGAGGTCGCCCTCCGGGCCCTGGACCACGGAGCGGAAGCGACCGGCCGGCATGGGCAGGGCCATGGTGGTCACGTCCACGGACATGGCGTCGTCCGCAACGTCGACCACATCCAGGCGCTGTCCCACCGGCGTACCGCCGAAGCCGATGCCCATGAAGCCGACCACCAGCCGGTTTTCCCAGTCACCCCACTGCGAGCCGCTCAGGAACTGCGCCGAAGAGATGCCCTGGGAGAGGCCGTCGTTGTTCCAGGCCGGGCGCATGGCGTCGGGGAAGCGCTCGGTGTCCGTCATCGGCATGAACTCCCTGCGCTCCGCCGGATCCATGCCCTCCATCTGGTTGGGCATGTAGCCGCAGTAGTCATCGGGGCAGTCGCCGCGGCCGCCAACGTTGGGCTTCGGATCCCAGCCGCTGTTGCCGCCGTTCTCCAGCGCCATCAGCTCGTCGGAATGCCACGGGCCGTGCTCGGTGATGAACGGACGATGGGTCTCCGGGTGGAAGCTGATGCCCTGCACGTTGCGGTGGCCGTAGGTGTAGATACGGTCGTCGAACCCCTCGGGCGGGTCGTTCTCCGGCGCGGCGTTGCCGTCGCGGTCAATGCGCAGCACCTTGCCGCCGAGCAGCGTCGGGCTCTGCGGTACCTCGGCGTTGTGGTTGTCGCCGGTGGTCACGTACAGGTAGCCGTCACCCGGATTGAAGCGGATGCGTCCGCCGTTGTGGGCCCCGGCGTCGCCGAAGGGATGATTGGTCTCGTTCTGCTTGTAGGGGATGTCATCTACGATGTCGGTACGGTCCGAGACGTCGGTGAAATCCTCGTTGACCCGCAGCCGGATGACGCGGTTCTTGTGGGGCGTCGTCTGCTGCGACGCCGAGTAGACGTAGACGAAGCGGTTGTCCTCGAACTCCGGGTCCATGGCGACGCCGTTCATGCCCGCCTGGCCGTGGCAGAAGAGGTCATCCGCCGTGTGGGCGTAGCCCTCGGTGCCTTCCATGCCGAGCAGGGCGTTAATGTCACCGGAGGGCAGACGGACCGAGAGCCCCTTGCACTTCTCGGTGAAGAACAACGTGCCGTCCGCCAGGAAGGCCATATCCCAGGGATTCTCGAGCCCGTCGACGACCGTGGTGGCCTCCAGGTCCGGGGCATCGGCATTCGCAGCCAGCGGCAGGCCCTGGCCCATCGTCAGGGCCACAAGCGCACCGAGCGCCATACTGGTGTTGCGACTGATCATGGGGTCTCCTCCGCGCAGCGTCTGGGCTGCTTGTTATCGCTGGATTGCCCGCAACCGTCCCTCCTCACGGGGGGCCGGCGGGGTCGGGCCCGATGCAGGACCGGAAGGATGAACCGTCCTCAGGTCACTGGAAGTTAGTGGAAATATAGTCAGCGAGGGCGGCGATATCCTCATCCGAGAGATTGGCCGCGTTCGGCGCCATCAGCGCCGAGTTGGCGCCGACCCGCTCGCCGGCCCGATACTGCTCGAGGCGCATGGTGATGTACTCGGCATCGCGGCCCTGCAGCGCGGGGAAGCTCGCCAGCCCCTGCCCCGAAGGCCCGTGACAGGTCACGCAGGCCTGACTGTAGATCTTCTCACCGGCAGAGACGTCCTGGGCATGGGCCTGCGCCATGCCCAGCGCGAGCACGGCAACGGTCATCGGAATCAGGGGTTTCATCATCGACTCCTCCTCGGGAACGGCGCCATTAGCGTTGTTTTTCGCGAGGCCACCGGCGTGGGAGCCATCGTCTCGCAGCCCTCCACTGCTGGGGTGCGGGCTCGAGCCACGGCGGGCATCCGCTGCGAGCTATACGCCTGGCCCCGTGCACCGTCAACGGCGGTCGAATCCGTAATGTCACCGATACGGTGGCCCCGGGGGCCGCCGGGGCTCGTCATGCTGTAGCATCGGGTCAGCACCGCCCGGTCCCGAACCGGCTCTCCAGGTAGGCGATGATGTCATCCGACTCGTAGAGCCAGCGGGGCTGCTCGCCCTCCTCGATCCGCAGGCACGGCACCATCTGCCGCCCGCCCTCGGCCACGAGCTCGCGCCGGGCTGCATCGTCAGCGCCGATATTGCGACGCTGCACCGGCACGTCCAGCCGGCGCAGCGCGATGAACACCTTGATGCAGAACGGGCAGGTAGGCCGGTAGTAGAGCGTCAGCTGCTGCGCGCTGCGGTCGACCTCCGCCTGGGCGGCGTCGTTGCGCACCGCGACGCCCGCCCGTTTCCGGATCACGTCCACCCCGGCCTTCAGGCGATCAAACATCGATGCCCTCCCCGCAACACCGGGCGGTCAGCCGGCCGAATGCCGCCTGGCCGGGTCCAGCTGCTCGAAGTCGCTGGCGTCGTGGCGCTCCGGGAGTTGCTCCTCGGGCTCGCCCCAGACGCGGTTCACCATGCGGCCGCGCTGCACCGCGGGGCGGGCGTCGATCTCCTCCGCCCAGCGCTGCACGTGCCGGTACTCCTGAACCTGCAGGAACTCGGCCGCGTCGTAAAGCCGGCCCAGCGCCAGCGCGCCGTACCAGGGCCAGTTGGCGATATCGGCGATGCTGTACTCGTCGCCCCCGAGATAGCGGGTCTCGGCGAGGCGACGGTCGAGCACATCGAGCTGGCGCTTGACCTCCATGGCGTACCGGTCGATCGGGTACTTCAGCGGCTCCGGGGCATAGGCGTAGAAATGGCCGAAGCCGCCGCCGAGGAAGGGCGCGCTGCCCATCTGCCAGAACAGCCAGTTGAGGGTCTCGGTTCTGACAGGGCCGCTCGCCGGCAGGAACGCGCCGAACTTCTCCGCCAGATGCAGCAGGATGGAGCCGGACTCGAACACCCGCACCGGCTCCGGCCCGGTGTAGTCCACCAGCGCCGGGATCTTGGAGTTCGGGTTGATCTCGACGAAGCCGCTTGAGAACTGCTCGCCATCGACGATGCGGATCGGCCAGGCATCGTATTCGGCCTCGAAGATCCCGCGCTCCAGCAGCTCCTCGAACAGCACCGTGACCTTGACGCCATTCGGCGTCGCCAGGGAGTAGAGCTGAAAGGGGTGCCGGCCCACCGGCAGGTCCTGCTCGTATCGTGCCCCGGCGACGGGACGGTTGATGCCGGCAAACTGGCCGCCCGAAGGCTGGTCCCAGGTCCAGACACGCGGGGGTGTGTAGCGCTGCTCGTCGTTCACGAAACTCACTCCTATTCCAAATGATTGGGGGACAGCGTCCCGACAGGGCGATGCGCGTCATGAGAACACAATTTGAGTGATTGCTCAAAAATCGCTAGACTGTGGATAGTACGGATGCACGGTGCAACCGTGGACAGTTGCGCCGGGCGAATAGCTCCTACAGGGGGACGCTGCCGATGCAGAAGCTGAGAATCGACCTGGTTTCCGATGTCGCCTGCCCGTGGTGCGCCATCGGCTATCGGCGTCTCGAGCAGGCCCTGGAAACATTGCAAGGCGAGGTGGACGTCGAGCTGGTCTGGCAGCCGTTCGAGCTGAATCCGGACATGCCGCCGGAGGGTGAGCCGATTCTCGAGCACCTGTGCCGCAAGTACGGCCAGGATGCCGAGAGCATCCAGCGCACCCAGGGCGAGATCGTCGCGCTGGCCGAGCAGCTCGGGCTCAACTTTCAGCGGGCCACCGAGCGCCGCGCCCACAACACCTTCGACGCCCATCGCGTGCTCGCCTGGGCCGGCGAGCACGGCCGCGAGACCGAGCTGCAGCTGGCGCTGTTCGATGCCTACTTCGGCGAGGCAAAGCGGCCCTCGGACCCCGAGGTTCTGCGCGCGGCCGCGGTCCGCGCCGGACTGGACGGAGACGAGGCCGAGGCCGTCGCACGCTCCGACCGCTATGCCGATGCGGTGCGGGCCGCCGAGCGCCGATTCCTGGAAGCCGGCGTCAGCGCCGTGCCGGGCTTCGTGCTGGGCGGCCGCTATCTCATCTCCGGCGCCCAGCCGCCCGAGGCCCTGGCCGACGCCATTCGCCAGGTGGCCAGCGAGCCGGATGGCCGGCCCAGCGTAACGGCTTAGGCGCACCGGCCGCGGTGCCGGGGCGCGGCCCGGCAGGGGGGCCGCGCGCGCTGCTGTCGCGGGCACTCTCCCGGCGAGATCTGCCCCGGCGGCGCCCTTGTCCCGACGGTGGACGACTGCAAGACTGCGGCGGACTGCCTGACCCGCCAATCTCACCGATTCACGGCTGCGGGCGCGGATCTGGCGGACAGGCCGGGCGTGCGCCCCGGGGGACCGTTTGCGGAAACGGGCGGCGAGCGGCCTGAACACACGGGGGAGACGAGCCAACAATGAGCGCCGAACAACGAGACGTCATCCTGCTGGACGGGGGTATGGGCCAGGAACTGCGGCGGCGCAGCAGCCAGCCGGCCTCGCCACTCTGGTCGGCCCAGGTGATGCTCGACGAGCCGCACCTCGTGGTCGGGGCCCACCGTGATTTCATCGACGCCGGCGCGCGGGTTATCACCGTCAACACCTACAGCGCGACGCCGCAGCGCCTGGCGCGGGACGCCGACCCGGATCTGTTCGAGCCACTCCACGCCGCCGCGCTGGACGCCGCGCACCAGGCGCGCCGCGAGAGCGGCCGGTCGGTGCGCATCGCCGGCTGCCTGCCACCGCTGGTGGCGAGCTATCACCCGGACGTAGTACCGGACGAGGCGACCTGCCTGCAGGGCTATCGCCGCATCGTGGCCCGTCAGGCCGACGAAGTGGATCTCTTCCTCTGCGAGACGCTCTCCCTCGCCCGGGAGGCGCGGGCGGCGACCATGGCGGCGGTGGAGAGCCACCTGCCGGTGTGGACGTCGTTCACCCTCGACGACGGCGACGGCACCCGCCTGCGCTCCGGCGAACCCCTGGCCGATGCGGCGCGGGAGGCCGTGGGGGCCGGCGCCGAGCGGGTGGTGGTCAACTGCTCGGTACCGGAGGCGCTGACCACGGCCATGGCTGAGCTCACCGGTATCGGGGTGCCCTTCGGCGGCTACGCCAACGGCTTCGTCTCCGCGGTCGCCCTGAAGCCGGGCGGCACGGTGGACGCCCTGGAATCCCGCAAGGACCTCGACCCCGACGCCTACGCCCGCCACGCGCTGGGCTGGGTCGAACAGGGCGCGACCGTCGTCGGCGGCTGCTGCGAGGTGGGGCCGGCCCACATTGCCGCCCTCGCCGACCGCCTGGCCGCCACGGGCCACCGCCTGGTGTCCGGGTAGCGGCGCAGGACGAGCGACGGCCTAGGCCCGCGCGCCGCCGGCCGTCCGGAGGGCACGACGCAACCCCCAATCGGACCCTTGCGAGGTTACTGTCGAACCAGCCGCTGCAGGTAGGGCCGAAGGGGCAGGAACCCCCGATAGGCCAGCTCCAGCAGATTCACGAGCGGGCGCCGCCGGAACAGCCGCCCGGCGGCACGGAACCCGGGCAGGGCCGCCCAGAGCTCGGCGAACGCCGCCCCGCCGGATACCAGCCGCCCGTCCGCCAGGCCGACATGGAAACGCCCCAGTGCGGCCCGGCGGCTGAGCCCCTCCGGCAATACCGCCTCCGCGCCCTCGGCGCTCACGTCCAGCCAGCGCAGCCGCTCGGCGCCGCGCCGGCGACGGTAGAACCCGATCTCGCGGCGGCAGAGCGGGCAGGCGCCGTCATAGTAGACGGTCAGCGGTGGTGTCTCGGCCATGGTTGGTCCTTTCTCGGGCATGCCTCTGATGAGAGGACCCGCAGCGGGCGGCTCGGGTTCGGGACGGATGCCGCTGCCGCGTCGGCATGACGGTCGCGCACCGCGACGACCTGCCGGCCCAGCCCAGCCCTCCCCTCGCCGGCCCTGGCCGGCCGCCAGCCCGCGCCTGCCAGGATCGCGCCACGCCGAGGCATCGAGCGCCGCAATCCGGGCGCATGCTCAGCCGTCCATGGCCACCGGCACCATCACCTCGTTGCGCCGCAGCCAGGGCAGGGTCCAGGGCGGGTGGTAGCCCGCGGCCTGCCAGGCGCCCGCCGGCGCCTCGGGGCGGTCCGCGAGCCACGCCGCCAGGCGGCTGCGCGCCTCCGCAATGCGGTCGTCGCCCAGGGTGCCGGAAAAGGTCAGCACCGCCATTCGCCTCGCGGGCAGCGTGGCGATCTCGACCTCGGGGTGCGTGGGCCGTGGGGCCGTCGCGACGGTGTACTCCGGCGGCAGCACGAACATCACCCGCCAGCCATCCCCCTGCGGGGCTGCGCTGACCGGCGCGGTCATCGGGATGGAATCCCCCTGGGGCTCCGTCAGCACCGGGGCGGTCATGGAGACCTCGGTGGCCGGCGCGTTGGCGCCGCCGATGTAGTCGAACAGCCGGCCGAAGCCGCGGCGGACCGCGGCGTCCCAGCCCCCCTCCGCCGTGGTGCGAGCCACCGTGAGGGGCGGATACTCGCGGATCTCGAAGGGCGGCTCGGAGACCAGCACGCGATACTCCGGCTCCGGCGCCGCCTGGCCGCCGAAGACGGAACAGCCGGCGGTGGTCAGCGACGCCAGCAGCGCAAGGGCGGCGGGAATCGGGCGCATGTGCTCTGGTACTCCCTGGGAGTGAGGCTGCCGGCGCAATGCCGTTGCCCACCATACCGTTTCCCGGCGGCCCCGCGGGCCCGAAGCCCGACTCCGCCGTCCGTTCAGAACCCGGTCGCGCCGCGGTCGAACCAGCCCTCGTAGAGCCTGAGCAGCGCCGGGATCACGAACAGCACCAGCACCGTGGCGACCGCCAGGCCGAAGACGATGGAGATCGCCATCGGCACCAGGAACTGGGCCTGCACCGAGCGCTCGAACAGCAGCGGCGTGAGCCCGGCGATGGTGGTGACGGAGGTCAGGATCACCGCGCGCAATCGCTGGCAGGCGGCCTCGACGATGGCCTCGCGCAGCGCCAGCCCATCCTCCCGCAGACCCTGGTAGAAGCTCACCAGGATGATGGAGTTGTTCACCACGATCCCGGTGAGGCCGAACAGCCCGAACAGCGAGAGGATGGTCAGCTCCACGTTCAGCATCCAGTGTCCCAGCAGCGCCCCCAGGATCCCGAACGGGATGATCGCCATCACGATCAGCGGCCAGCCCCAGGAGGCGAAGACCCAGGCCAGGGTGATGTACATCAGGGCCAGCGCCAGCACCAGCCCCGTGCGCATGTCGGCGAAGGTCTCGGCCTGATCGGCCGCCCGCCCCTCGAAGGAGTACTCGATCCCGTAGCGCGCGGCGAGCGCCTCCAGGGGGCCATCCTCCAGAGCGGCGCGAATGCGGGCCGCGTTGTTCACGCTGCGGTCCACCTCGGTGGAGACCTGGATCGCCAGCCGGGTATCGGCGTGGCGCAGGGTCTCGAAGCCCTGGCGCGAGCGCAGCTCCACCACGCTGCCGAGCGGCGCAAACGCCCCGCCGGGCAGCCGCAGGTGCAGCCGCTCCAGGCTCTCGGTCGCGTGGCGTTCGCGGTCCGGCAGGCGCACGCGCACCTCCACCTCCTCCAGCCCGTCCTGGAACAGCTGGGCCAGGTGGCCTTCATAGGCATGGCGCAGCTGGGCGCCGACGGCCTCCGTGCTCAGACCAAGCGCCCGTCCCTCGGGCCGGACCGCGAACACCAGCTGCTCGCGCCCGAAGGGCGTGTCGTCCCGGGTAGCAAACGTGCCGGGGAATTCGTCGAAGGTTGCCGCGAGGTCCACCGCCGCCGCCTTGAGGACCTGCGGATCGCCCCCGGTGAGGCGCACTTCCAGGTCGCGCCCGGGCGGGCCGGCCTGGCGCTCGTCGATGCTGAAATTCTCTATTCCCGGCGCCAGCCGGACGCGCTCCCGCCAGGCGCGGATGAACTCGCGGTTGCGCACCTCGCGCTGCTCGGGGGAAACCAGCTCCACCTGCATGCTGCCGAACTGCTCGCCCCGCGGGGCGTTGCCGTCACCCGGGTCGGTCCCCTGACCGAGGCGGGTGATCGCGGCGCGCACCAGGTCGCCGCCCAGCGCGGCCTCCGCCTCGTCCAGGGCCTGCTCGACCTCGAGCAGGAAGTCTTCCACCCGCTCCGGCGAGGTGCCGGCGACGAAGTTGACGCCTGCGTTCACCACCGTGCCCTCCGGCGAGGGGAAGAAGGTGAACCCGATGCGCCCGCTGGCCGCGAGCCCGATGGCGAGGATGAGGGCGCCGACCGCCAGGGCCAGGGTGGTCGCGGAGTGGTCGATGGAACGGCTCACGGCGCGGCGGAAGGGGCCGTCCCGCAGCGCCTCGAAGCCGCTGTCGAAGCGCTGGCGCAGGCTGCCGGGCCGCGGTGGTCGGAGCCGGTGCATCACCCCCTGCAGGTGGGCGGGCAGGATCAGGAAGGCGATCAGGAGGGTGGCGAGGATCACGCAGACCACCACCAGCGGTATGTCGAACAGGATGTTGCCGATGATGCCGCCGATCAGCATCAGCGGCAGGAAGGCGGCGACCGTGGTCAGCGACGCCGCGAATACCGGCCCGACCATGCGCCGGGCGCCGTCGCGCGCCGCCCGGCTCGCCGACAGGCCGCGCTGGTGCAGGCTGTAGGCGTGCTCGGAGACCACGATGGCGTTATCGACGATGATCCCGAGCGACATGATGAAGCCGAACAGCGAGATCATGTTGATCGACCCGCCGACGGCCCAGAGCACCACGAAGGCCGCGGTAAAGGCGATCGGGATGCCGACGGCCACCCGCAGGGCGATGTGGCGGTTCAGGAACAGGAACAGGATCCCGAGCACCAGCAGCAGCCCGCCGATGCCGTTCTTCAGCAGCAGGGCGATGCGCTCGGCGATGAGCTCCCAGAACGCGTCGGTGACCTCCAGCTCCACCCCCGGCGGCAGCACCGGACGCGTGCGCTCCAGCCAGTCCTCCAGCACCCGCGCGGCTTCCAGGGAGTCGCCCGTCTCGGTGCGCAACAGCTGCATCACGATCGCGCGCTGGCCGTTGGCACGGGCCCGGACCTCGCCGTCCCGGTGGCGGCGCTCGATGTCGGCGACATCGCCGAGCGTCATTCGTCCAAGCTCGGCATCGCCACGCAGAACCAGGCGCTCGAAGTCGGCAACGGCACGCGCCTGCTCCAGGCTGCGAAGCTGGCGCGCTGTGTCCTCGCGCCCGACCGATCCCGCCGGCAGATCCTGCGCCATCGCGCGGATCTCCTCGCCGATCTCCGCCAGCGTCATGTCCAGGCGGTAGAGGTTGGCTGCGGGGACCTGGATGGCCACCTCGTCCTCGGTCAGACCGGTGAACTCGATGCGGGCGATACCGGCGTCCAGCAGCTCGCGCTCGAACCGGCGCGCCAGGGTGCGCAGCTGACGGGGGTCCTCCGGGCCAGTGACCAGCAGGCGGGCCACCGGCTCGTAACGGACGATGCGGGTGGTGACCGGCGTCTCCGCCTCCTCCGGCAGATTGCGCTGCTGGCTGACCCGGTCGTTGACCTGCTCCAGGGCCTGGGTCATGTCGGTGCCGGCCTCGAACTCCAAGGTGACGACGCCGACGCCCAGGGCCGAGGTCGAGGTCATGGCGCGCAGCCCGTCCACCGTTCGCAGATCCTGCTCCAGCGGCTCGATGACCGCGCGCTCGACGTCCTCCGCACTGGCCCCGCTCCAGGGCACCTCGACGGTGATGAAGTCGAGCTCGAAGTTGGGGAAGAACTGCGTGTTGAGCTGGGTCAGTGCGTAGGCCCCGGTCAGGACCATCAGCGCGACCAGCAGATTGGCCGCCAGGCGGTGCTCGAGGAACAGCTCGATCAGGCCGCGTGGCGGGCGCCCGTCGTCCCGCCGGCCACCACCGGGGAGCGGGGGATCGGCATCCGTGCCGCGAGGGCCGCCACCCGTGCTGCTCATGGCGCCGCGTCCCGGTCCTGCACGTCCACCCGCAACCCGGCGACGGCATTCGGCAGCCGGGTGGCGAGCAGCCGGTCGCCGGCGCGGACGTCGGGATGGCGGATCAGGGCCAGGGTGTTGCCGTCGTCGTCCACGAGCTGGCCCAGGCGCCGGACGGACAGCGGCTCGAGTCGCCCGTCACGGATGCGGAAAATCTGGTCGCGGCCGAACAGCGCCTCGAACGGCACCGCCACGCTGTCGGGTTCCGGCGGCAGTCGCAGACGCAGCTGGACGAAGCGGTTCAGGGGCAGGGACTCGCCGCCGGCCTGAATCCGGAAAACCCCGCGCAGCCCGGCCTCGCCGGCCCGTGTCTCGCCCTCCAGCCGCAGCAGCTCCGCTGTCACCTCCTGGCCGTCCACCCGGGCCCGCGCCGGCAGCGCCGCCCCCTGGGCCAGCAGTTCCCGGATCCGCGCGAGCAAGGGTTCGGGGAGGCTGGCGCGGATCTCCAGATCATCCAGCGCGAACAGGCGCAGCAGCGGATCCCCGGGCCGGGCGCGCTCGCCCTCCGCCACCTCCACCTCGACGATGCGGGCGTCGAAGGCGGCGCGGATGGTGGTCCGCTCGAGGTCGATCCGCGCCTGCGCCTCCGCGGCGCGGGCGCGCTCCAGCCGCGCCTCGGCCTGGGCGATTCGCGCCGGGGCCTCCGCTACTGCCCGCTCGCGGCTGTCCACCGTCAGGCTTACCTGCTGCACCCGCTCGCGGGCGGCGTCCACGTCGGCCTCCGAGCCGACGTTGTCGGCGCGCAGTGACTGGGCCCGGCGCAGCCCGCGCTCGGCGATCTCCAGCAGCTCGCGCTCCCGCGCCAGCGCGCTGCGGTCGAAGCGCGCGCGCACCTGCTCGCTCACGAGCGCGCTTTCCTGCTCGCGGCGCTCGGCCTCGCGCTGGTCAAGCAGGAGCTGTGCCTCGCGGGGGTCGAGGCGCACCAGCACGTCCCCTGCCGCCACCCGCTGCCCGGCGCGTGCCGGCACCGCCGCGACCTCCCCCGCCACCGCGGCGCGCAGCAGGGCATTGCTCGGGGAGCGCACGCGACCGTTGAGCATGACGATGGGGCGATGGGTGCCGGGCTCGGCGGTGATGGCCCGCACCGGCCAGGTACGCTCGCTCGCCTCCCTGGGCGGGCTCTCCGGGCCGGTGGCCCGCAGCGCCAGGAAGCCGCCCACCGCCAGGGCAAGGATCAGCAGCGGGACAAGGGCTCGTCGAAGGATACGCAGCATGCTCACACCGGGGCGGCCAGGCCGGGCACACCGGCGCGCACACGCCCGGCGACGAAATCCAGCACGGCGCGAACCCGGGCGGTGGCCCGCAGATCCGGGTGCGTGAGCAGCCAGAGATCCAGCGCCAGCGCGGGCAGCGGCTCGCCGACGCGCACCAGGCCCGCCGCGGGCTCGCCCAGATAGCACGGCAGCACGGCGAGCCCGATCCCTTCGCGCGCGGCTGCGAACAGACCGTTGGTGGAGTCGGTGCGGTAGCGGCAGGCCGCGTCCAGCCCCTGCTCGGTCATCCAGCGCTCGAGCGCGCGGTAGCCCATGCTGCCCTCCGGCCCGACCCAGTCCGATGTGCGCAGGTCGGCGCCCGCCGCCGGTGCGCGGTCCGGGGCAGCGTAGATGGCCTGTTCCACCACCGCGATACGCCGGCCGACCAGGCTCTCCGGCGGCGCCGCCGAGGGTCGGATGGCGATGTCGGCCTCCCGGCGCGAGAGACTGAAAATCTGGCTCGGGACCACGACCTCCAGCGCGATCTCGGGATAGGCGGCGCGGAACTCCGCGAAGATCGCCGAGAAGATGCCGAAGAGCAGCGCGTCGGTGGTGGTTATCCGCACCGTGCCCGCGGGCCGAAGGTCCTGCCCCACCACCCGACGCTCGACCTCGTCGATCTCCGGGGCGATCCGGCCCGCCACGTCCGCCGCCTCGGCGCCGGCCGCGGTCGGCCGGTAGCCGTCGCGATGACGCTCGAACAGCGCCACGCCGAGGCGTCCTTCAACGCGCTCCAGGCGGCGGAACACGGTCGCATGGTTCACCCCCAGCCGCCGTGCCGCCCCGGCGAGCGAGCCGGCCTCCGCGATCGCCCCGATCAGGCGCAGGTCATCCCAGTTCAGCAAGCGGCTCATCGGTGAATGCGGCCCGGTCCAGGTGGGTGTGCAGCCCTGCAAACGGCGTTGGCGATGCCGGCGAATGTTACGCGGCGCGCCTGCCCGATACGGTACCGGACAGGCGCTCGCGGCAGGACGCGAACGCCGGCCATCGGATGCAGCAGAGCGAGCGGGACCGTCATGTTCTATACCGGACTTCCAGAGCTTCGCGCCATCGAACGTCGGAACCTGCAGCTGCGCGCGGCCGCGTTCGGCGCCGCATTCCGCCTGCTGGCGCGCGGCGCGCGTCGCATCGCAGGCTGGCAGCGGGGCGTGGCCCGCAACCGCAGCATGCAGTCTAGCGGGACCATGGGACCTGCGCCGTGCGCGCACGACACGGGCCGCCGCCGTGGCCGTGGGCACAGCGCATGCGGCATGCGCTCGGCCTCGCCCGCCACCTGACGTTGCCTGGCGCACCGAGGACGCAGGAGGAACGGCCATGGCTACGCTGGACTACGAGCTCCTCGACGTATTCACCGACATCCCCCTCGCCGGCAACCCGCTGGCCGTGTTCCCCGAGGCCGCAGGTCTCTCGGACGCGCGCATGCAGCGGATAGCCGCCGAGCTGAACCTCTCGGAGACCGTGTTCGTTACCGACGGGCAGCCCGCGACCGGACGCTACACCGTACGCATCATGACGCCCGCCACGGAGCTCCCGTTCGCCGGCCACCCGACCATCGGCACCGCCGTGGCCCTGGCACGACGCGCCGGTGCGCGGGAGGCGACCACGCTCACCCTGGTGGAGGGCGTGGGGCCGGTGCAGGTACAGGTCGAGCCGGGTGCGGCGGACACCGGGCGTGCGGTGCTGACCGCGCCAGCCCCGCCGGCGCCGGTCCCGACGGACGTGGACGGCGACACGGCGGCTGCCGTGCTCGGTGTCGAGCCGCAGGCCCTGGCCGGCGCGCCACGCGCCTGGAGCGCAGGCGTCCCGTTTCTCTGCGTGCCGCTCGCCTCCCGCGCCACGCTGGACGCCATTCGGCTCGACACCGGGCGCTGGCAGGCCGCCCTGGCCGACGGCCCGGCACCCCATGTCTATGCCTACTGGCTCGCCGGGGAAGATCTGCCGCGGGTGCATGCACGCATGTTCGCCCCGGCCATGGGCATTGCAGAGGATCCGGCCACGGGCGCGGCCGCCGTGGCATTCGCCGGCGAGCTGGTGACACGCCTGGGCGCGGAGGAGAGCGCGCTCCACGCCACCATCCACCAGGGCGAAGCGCTCGGCCGCCCCTCGCGGCTCGAGCTCGAGGTGGACGTCAGCGGGGCGGCATCCGGTCGGTGCGGCTCGGCGGTCCGTCGGTGGCGATCGGCAGCGGCCGCTTGCGGCTGCCGCCGGAGATGGGCGACGGCTGAGGGCAATTATCCGGCCTGATTACGCATCTGACTTCGCCACCTGTCACCGATGGTGAGTAAAGCCTCGTCTCAGCACCTCTGGTCGGCCGTCGTGGCGGGCTCAGTGCAGCCGTCGCAACACAGGCAATGCCCAACGCAGTCCGCGCCGGGTGACGAACGTTGTTGCACACTGGCAGCAGTGACAGCGACTGGCTACGATGTCTCCCAAGTACCAGGGAACGGAGCAGAGTGGTCATGGAGAGGACTTCCATCTGTCGCGGGTATCTGCCCGCGTTTTTGCTATTTCTGACCGGCTGCGCCGGCCTTGAAGGCGCGCACACGAGCGCTTCCCACACCTGCCTTGATTTCGGCTTTGCCGCCGCGGCACTGCCCCCCGGCCACCTCGCCCTGGCGCCGATGCCTGACGGCATTGCGGTGGCTTATCCCACGGGCAGGATCGCCTTCCAGCGCTTGTTCGGCGCCGACCTCGAGCCGGTGGAAGCGTCCGGCGCCGAGCTGCGTCGCGCGGCAACGGCCGCTGCGGAGGCGGTCAACGCCGGGCGTACCGCGCCAGATGGCAACGCCAAGGTCATTCAGCAAGCGCTGTTCCGTGGGGCCGATGCCGTGGAGGTCCGCGCGGTGGACGGCGGCACCATTTACAGCGCCGAAGTCCGGCAGCCCGACCCTCGTCCGGCAACCGTTCTGGTGGCAGATGGCGAAGAAGCGGCGGTTGTCGATGCCTTGGGCGAGCCGGCAACCCAGGCCTACCTGGCCGCAGTCCAGTGGACGCAGCGCTGCCCGGAGGTCAGTGAATGAGCGTGTTGTCGGAGGACGAGCGGGAAGCGCTGCGCCAGGTACTGTTTCGGCTGTTCGACGACCGGCAATTCCTCGCGCCAGGCTTCACGCCCAATACGACGACTCTCCATTACACGGAAACCATGCTGCTCGAAGCAGCCGAGTGTGAGCGCCGAATTGATCGTCTTCTCCGCAGCCTGCCATGTGCAGTGATATCGCGAGGCTTCCTCCGGCGCTGCCTGGAAGCACTGCAGAGGGTACTCGACAGCGACGGTCAACAGTTTGCCGGCTGTTCCGCCATTAGCCGCGCCCGATGGCGTTCGGTGATTACGCTCTCCGGAATGCGATAGATCCCTGGCGGGAGATTCGGGTTCAGCAGGCGAGCAGCTCCAGCGCCGCCGAGTCCAATGCGCTCTCGATGCTCGCCGGTGAACGCCAATGTCAATTCGGCGTCTGCGCGTTGGCGTCGTCGGCGCCGGCGACCTCCTGTGCGACGAGGTTCATCACCAGGCGCACCATCAGATCCTTGGCTTTGGGATCGCTCTCGGCGATCAGCAGCGTCAGGGCGGTGAGGCCATGCTCGTTCAGGGTCAAACGCATGCCCTCCTGGCGCAAATACAGCAGAAACAGGAACGCGCCGGAACGCTTGTTGCCATCCGAGAAAGGGTGATTCTTGATCACGAAGTAGAGCAGGTGGGCGGCGCGCTCTTCCCGGGTTCGGTATAGCGGCTCGCCGAACATGGTCTGTTCCAGATTCCCGAGAATTGACGACAGGCCGTCACCGCGGTCCCTTGCGAAGAGCTCGCTGGCCTCACCCCGCTCGCGCAACTCGCAGGCCAGGGCGTCCAGCGCCCGCCGGGCCTGCTCCAGACCCAGCACCCCGCGCGCCGGACGGGCACCGGGCGGCAGCCCCAGCGCGCCTTCGTCGTAGTCCTGCAGCAGGCGCCAGGTGCGGGCATACCCCAGGATCAGGCCCACCACCTCCTGTCCCACATCTGAGACCAACGCCTGCCGCGTCAGCGTCTGGCCGAGCAGCTCCACAGCCTGCTCGAGCTCGGCAAGGCCCTGCTGCGCCAGACGGTGCTCGTTGAGGCTGTAGCCCTGGGTAAGGTGCTCCCGCAGGACGCGGGTTGCCCATTGGCGGAAGCGAACGCCGCGTTGGGATTTAACGCGATAACCGACAGAAATAATGACATCAAGATTGTAGTGCTCGATGGCACGCGTAACCCGTCGCTTGCCCTCCTGACGAACTATCCGGAATTCCCGGACAGTTCCATCGCGCCCAAGCTCACCCTCCTCATACACGTTGCCGACATGCTCGCCGATGGTTCGCACGTCCTTCCCGAACAACTCGGCCATCTGCCTTTGGGTGAGCCAGACGGTTTCGCCCTCCAGGCGAACCTCAACCTGCTGGTCCTGCTCCTCAAAAATGACAACCTCGCTCATGTGGCCTCCGTGCCTTTACGTTCGCTTAACCCCCATATCGTAACCCTAACGGAAGTACTGCCGGGCCTCAGCGCCCCGGTGTGGCCCGGCGGCAAGGCGCATGAGCGCCGGCGTGGTCTCATTCCACGTTTAGCGGGCGCAACGCCGTCGCCTGCCCGCTCCGAGGCTCCCGGCCTGCGTGGGAGCGGTCTCCGACCGCGAAACGCCGCGCAGCGGCGTACCGTAGCGCGCTGCGCGCGCTATCGCGGTCGGAGACCGCTTCCACCGTGCGCGCAGGCCCCCTGAGACCTGACAATGCTTTCGACAGGATCGGCAGCGGCCACCCCGGTCCTCGGCGCCGCATCGACGCCCTCACCGGCCTGGGCTACGCTTTCGGAGTAGTCCCTGGAGGGTGGCTCCGGCTGTGAGCACTGCGCGGCAGGAGGCGGCCGTCGAGCGCCGGCGCGAGGCCTGGCAGGGACGGCTGTTGCCGCTGATGGCCGGAATGCTCGTCGCCACGGCGGTGTTCTTCGCGGTCATGAGCGTGGTGGAGCTGCGCGCCCTCTACCCGCGGGTGGAGCAGCAGCCTCTGGATCTCGGGACGAGCTTCGAGGCCTTCGAAGAGGCCCGACCCGCCGCACGGGGCGATTTCGATTACCTGCGCTTCAAGACCCTCGCGCTGCTGGAAGCCGACGCCCTGCACCGGCGGTATCACCAGGCGACGGGGACCATGCTCGCTCGCGTGTGGACCCGCCAGCTCGGCTTTCTGACGGGCATGGTGCTGGCGCTGGTGGGAGCGGCTTTCGTGCTCGGCCGGCTGCGCGAGGACACCTCCACCGTCGAGCTCGGCAGCGGGAACGTGCGCGCCGCCATTGCCAGCTCCTCGCCCGGGCTGGTGCTGGCGACGCTGGGCGCGGTGCTGATGGCGGTGACGCTGACCGTGCCCTTCGGCGTCGAGACGCGCGATGTCGCCACCTACCTTGGAGGCAGTGAGCTCCCGACACCGGGAGAGGGCCGGGATCCGGGGCCGCCGCCGCCACTGCCGGGAGAACCGTGATGTCCGCGCGCCTCACTCTGCTCGCCGCGACCATGGCCCTAGCGACCCTTGCTGCCACCCCCGCCCAGGCGGACCGGCGCGCCGAGCTGTACGACGCCGCCTGGGCCGCCTGGCATGAGCCGGACTATCCCGCCGCCTACGAGCTGCTCGCCGAGTTCCGGGAGCTGCCCTACGGGCGTCAGGCGGTGACGGACTTCATGCTCGCCACCAGCGCCTGTCGCATCGAGGGGGTGCGCGACTACGGCGCCCGGCTGCTGGACTGGATTCTCTACGCCTACGCGCTGAGCGCGGACAGCCGGCAGGTGGTGGCGGAGGAGCGACGCCGATGCGGCCCGGCCGCTGCGCCCGAGCCGCCCTCCCAGATCGTGGAGGCCCGCTCCGCCGGCATGACCGGCTACGGCAAGACCTTCTACTGGGCGAACGCCGAGGAGCAGCCGGTCGCGTCCTATCCCATTCGCCGCACGCGGCCGATGGACCGGGAAGTGCTCACGGCCCGCCGGGTGCCGCTCGGGGACCGGGCCGCGGCGGCCGCGCTCGCCGCGGAGCTCGCGCCCGGGGCACGGCACCTCGTCACGGACAAGTTCCTTCTGATCAGCCATGCCGGCCACGATGCCGGCGACCTGGCCGAGATCGGCCGGACCCTGGACCGCTTCGTCGGCTTTCTGGTGACCACCTACGACGTCGTGCCGCCAGGCCACTACCTGCGGGTGGAGCTTGTCACCGACGGCTGGGCGGTGAAGCAGCTCGCCCTCGAGCGCCACGGGCTCGGCGCGAGCTCCGCCACCATCGGCTACGCCTTCGTCGAGGATACGAGCGTGGTCGCCGCCGTCCCTACCAACGCCGCGGGGACGGTGCTGCACGAGCTCTTTCATCTGCTCGTCCGCAGCAACTTCGGCGACGTGCCGCAGTGGCTGGACGAGGGCATCGCCAGCCTCTACGAGGTCGCCGGGCGGCGCGGCGACGTCTACTTCGGCCTCGAGAACTGGCGCCGGGAGGTGCTCGAGACCACCTGGGCGGACCGGCCGAGCGTCGGCGAGCTCATCCGTGCGGAGTGGTTCCTGTTCGACGACCCCGAGCAGGCCAGGGCCCAGTCCGAGGCGGAACCGCCCCCCGATCTGCACGATCGTGTCGAGGGCCGGCGCCAGGCCGCCATGATGGCCATGGCGCGTTACTTCGCCCTGTACCTGCAGGAGCAGGAGAAGCTCGTGCCCGTGTACGAGGCAGTGCGTGACCGGGGCCTGAACCACGGCGAACGCCCCGCACCCGAGCACGCCGTGGCGCTCGTGGAGGAGATCGTCGGCCGGCCCATCGACGAGATCGATCGCGCGTTCGTCGCCTGGTTCAACGACGCGCCGCCCCCGACGCCCCAGCCCCGGACCACCGGTGGCAGCCTCCACGTCACCACCGCCAACCTCAACCTGCGCACCGGCCCCGGCACGGGCTACGAGCGCCTGACCACCCTGCCGGCCGGCACCCGCCTCGCCGTCACCGGCGAGACGGACGGGTGGCGCCAGGTCACGCTGGAAGACGGCACCACGGCATTCGTGAGCGCGGATTATCTGCAGCCGGTGGAGGTGGTCGAGAAAAGCCTGCCCGCGGACTGACAAGCGGCGGGCGTCGCCACCCCGGGGCGTCAGAGCCTGGCGATCTCCTCTTCGGTGAGCTCGGCGATATTCACCTTCCGGCCCCGGATCTCCACATAGGCCTGCTTCAGGTCGCCCAGTTCCAGCATCAGCTCCTTGAGCGCGCGGACGAACCGGGTCAGCGAGCTCACGGCGGACGTTCCATGGTCGATCAGGACCACACCGGCGGCGACGATGGCGATCGTTTCGGCGACTCCCCGGGACCGATCGGCCTGGGTCTCCACCTCGGCGACGTTCTCCATCGCGGCCAGGCGTACCCGAAGCTCCTCGGCCAGGGCCTCGCCCCGGGCGTTGTCGGCAAGCTCGAATTCCAGGGTGACGTCAGTCATGGGTACTCTCTTTCGGTTGTTGGCCGCCGGCTTTCAGGCCGCGGTAGCCGGGTTCGCCGGCAGCGGGGCATTCGGTCCGACCGCGGTCAGGAAGAACGCGGACCAGTAGTACCGCCGGCGCGTCAGGACACCGGCGCTGGCAATGAACTCGCGCACCGCCGACGCCAGCGCCAGGTCAGCGGGCTGCCCGGCCAGCCGGTGGCGGTGGAACGCGGCGCAGATACGCCGCGCGGCCTTGTCCTCCACCGGGAACAGGGTGGCGACGATCTCCGAGGTACCGCCGGCGAAGAAGGCCGCCTGCAGCCCCAGCAGGTCGTCGCCCGGCAGCTCGGCCATGCCGCGCCCGGCGATGGCCCGCTGCCCGGCACAGCAGGCGCTGAGCACGACGGTATTCGCGGCCAGGCCCATGAGCGGGATCTCGAGGCCGTCCAGCACGCTGCGGTGGAGGTAAAGGCAGGATTCCAGTGGCGTGTCGGCGTTGACGCTCTCGCCGTGGCATGCGAGGTGAGCCACCGCGGGGCGGCGCTGGGCCGCCTCGAGGATGGCAGCCTCGGTTGCCGCCTCGTCCAGCAGCTCTGCGACCTCCCAGCCATCGGTGCCGTAAAGGCCACGGATCTCGCGGCATTCATCGATCGCCGCCGGGAGCTCGGCGAGGGTGACGTTCGGCACCTGGTACCGGCTCACGCCCAGCGTGAGCAGAGCCCTGCGTTGTCCGCTGCGCGCCGGCCGGGCCAGCAGCGCGGCCAGGTTGGGCGCGAAGCGTACGGCCCAGCGGGCGATGACGTAGCCCTCATCCACGGCCAGGGCGCCCAGGGGCAGGGAGTGCAGCTGGCGGTGGGGCGAGATGATGAGCCGCTCGGCGCCGGCCAGGATCGCGCGGGCGTCGGCGTCCTCGGGCCAGAGCAGGTCGCGGAACTCGTCGATCCGGTCGACCAGGTGCTTCTCGACCCGCTCCGAGTCGGCGGTCAGCGCCGCGGCGAAGCGATCCAGCGCCTGGCGCCGCTCCGCGGTTACCGGTACGGACTCGACGACCAGACGGCTGCCGTCCAGGGTCAGGCGCAGCAGCTCCGTGCGGTCCACCCAGTAATAGTAGAGCACCGCCTCCCGCGGATTGAGCGCGCCACGGAGGGAGGCAAGGTCGGGCACGTCGTCCACGGCCTCGCGCCGGCCGGCGCTGACGAGGCGGTCCCACAGCGCGCGACGCTCGGCCAGCAGGCGCGTCGGCGTGCGGCCGGCCCGCTGCTCGCGATTGATGCGCTCGGTGACCGCGCGCAGGCGGCGTTGCAGCCCGCTGACCTGCGGGGACGCGGCCAGGTCCCGTGGCACGACGCTGAACGAGCGGCACTTGGAGAGCTCGGCGCGACGGACGAGGCGGTCGTGGTCGCCACGCCGCAGCGCCGCACGCACACCCAGGGCGTACAGGCCGATACGGGCGCGCATGTAGCCGGCCTGCAGGTAAGGGCCGGAGAGCGAGTAGCGGTGCCGCTCGACGATCCCGATGCCGCGCTCCACGGCCGTGTCCAGAGCCTCCCACTCGCCCAGCCGGTCGCGGCAGCGCGCCTCCAGCTCAAGAGCGGCCACGTGCAGATCCGCCTCGCGGAGGGGACCCAGCGCCTGAAGCGCGGCGTCCGCGTGGCTCGCGGCCTCGCGGTCTCGCCCGGAGCGGAAGAGTATCTCGCCCAGGCGCAGGTGCCAGGCGCCGGTGAGATCAGGCACCCGGACGGCGCGCACGTCCCGCTCCAGGTGCAGGGCGGCGGCGAGCAGATCGTCCAGCTCGGCGTCGGGCGCCCGACGCAGCAGGTCGGTGGAGATCCGCTCCAGCCGGCGAACCAGCTCCGTGGCGGCGGTAAGGCTCATGGGCCGGGCCGCCGCGCTAGTCCTTTGCCGGGCCGTGGCCCTGAGAGCGCAGATAGTCCATGGCCTTTGCGCTGAAGGCATCGCTCTGCTGCCGGCTGTCCATGGCTTCCCACGCCTTCAGGTAGCGGTCGGCCAGCGCCAGGTTCTCCTCGAAGTCCGCATCCGCCGGGTCCGAGTCCCGGTAGGCCGCGGACAGGGCCTGATACAGCTGCTTGTAGACCGCCCGCACCTTCATGCTGGCCTCGATCGGGGCGGGAGTGGTGCCCGCGGCCCCGCCGAGCAGGGCCTGCATGGACCCGAACAGGTCGCTGGCAAGCTGCTCCGCCGATGGTGGCTCGATGCCCATGGCGCGCAGCATCGTCTCGGCCTGATGGAGATGCTCGCGGCCGGCGAAGGCATCGCCGGCATGGGTGCAGGCCACACCCAGCGCGATCAGCAGCTCCGCTGCCTCCAGGGACGGCCGGGCAACCGTGTCCAGGCGCTCCTGAATCGCCAGGATCTCGGCGTCATGGTCGCCGGACAGGAGTATCTGCAGGTCACGGATCTTGCGCTCCATGCGCTCGGCTTCCGCGCCGTCCCCGGCCTGCCGGAACTCCGCCAGCGCCCGCTCGTAGCGCTCCAGGGCCGCGGCGTCATCGCGCAGGGACTCGCAGGCGCGCCCGGCGAGCTCCTGACACTGCCCCATCTTGCGCCGCAGGTCCGCGGGCTCGATCAGCCGGGAGTCGCTCGGGGCGTCACGCAGGATCCGGGCGTAGGTGCCATGCAGATCGGAGAGCTCCTCGACGATCTCGGCGCTGGCCGACCCCGGCATCGTGGCCATCATGCCGCGGGTCAGCCGGCGGTCGGCGGCGAGCATGGCCTGCAGGGCTTCGATCTCGCCGAGCGGCGCCGGGGCGGCATCGGCGCCCGGCGCGGCGGGCACGGGGTCGCCCAGTATGGCGCGGGCGTGGCGCTGGAACGCCGCCATCCGCTCAGCCGGGGCGGGCTCGTCAGGTTCCGCCACCTCCGGCTCCGTCGACGGGGGCGACGGGTCCGGAGCCTGGAGCTCGGGCGCGCGCTCCTGCCAGAACTGCTGGGCGTACCGCGCCAGCAGGTTCAGATCGTGGAGTCGCTTCTCGGCGGCCTGCACGTGGGGGCTGTTGCCGGCATGATAGCCGGCCTGAATCTCGGCCATGTGCTGGGCCATGCGGTCCTCGAAGCTGTTGCCCCAGGACTCGCCACCCGGATTCTCGCGGGCCTGCTGCAGCGCCTGCTCGGCCTGCTGGATCTGCTGGCCCACCACGGTCATGAACAGCCGGTACTCGGCTTCACCGTCCATGCCGAAGACATGGCTGCGAAGCCGTTCCACGGCGGCCTCGTAGCTGGGCGCGTTCATGATCTGCTGGATGGCGTTGAGATGGCGCAGGTACTCGGCGCCGGTCTCCAGCACGGCACCGGCCGCCTTCTTGATCCAGTCCCACATCACGACTCTCCTTGATCGCAGCCGCGGGGAGCGGTCATGGAGGGACAACCGGTCCACCGGGCCGACCGGCGGACGGCGCCGGCCCGAGGTAGTCGCGGACGATTGCGCGGCACCCGAAGGAAATATAGACCGTGCGTCACCGGGTTGACGGGCGCACGCGCTCACCGACCCCGAACTCTATGGAGATCGGAAGCGGGACGGTGCCTTACTCACCCAGCACGCGGCGGCGTTCCTCGAACTCCTGGGTGTCGATCTCGCCGCGCGCATAGCGCTCCTTCAGGATATCCAGCGGTGTCCGTCCGGGCTGGCTGTGCTGCGGTGGCTGAGGCCCCTGCCCCGACCCGCCGAGCCAGCGAACGAGCATCACGGCGACGGCGACCACAACCACCAGCACCAGAATCATCATGAGCGGCCCGAGGAACATCCCGTACCATCCCGCGCCCCAGTCCATCATGTGGGGCCCATAGCCACGCTCGTAGGCGCCTCCTCCGGATTGCGCCCACGCCTGGATTGGAGCCGACGCCAGAACCCCGGCGGGCAGCCCCGGCAGTACCCAGTGCCTTTTCATGTTCATGCCCCTTCGCTTCCCCTCGTGTGCCCATGCCCACTGACTCTGCCACGCCGGCTACCGTCGGGGCTTGACTTCGCTCATGGGAACAACGGGCAGGCCGATCGTTGCCACGGCCTGCCGGATCAAGGCTTCGGAGCCCGCCCGGCGCGGCATCTGGACGCGACGCACCCGCGCAGCGCAACATCCTGCGGCATGCCCGATGCCGCCACTGTGCTCGCCGTTACGCTCACCTTCCTGCTCGCTGGCGCGGTAAAGGGCGTGGTGGGGCTCGGCCTGCCCAGCATCGCCCTCGCCCTGCTTACCGCCACCCAGGGTCTGCACAGCGCCATGGCCCTGCTGATCATGCCCTCGCTGGTGACCAACGTCTGGCAGGCCCTGAGCGGCGGCTACGGCCGCCGCACCCTGGCGCGGGTCTGGCCCTTCCTGCTCGCCGCCACCCTCACCGTGTGGGTCGGCGCCCTCGCCCTCCGGCGGATCGATGTGGCCTGGCTCTCCGGGCTGCTCGGGGTTCTGCTTGCCGCCTATGCCCTGTTTGCCCTGATGCGAGCGGCGGTGCGCATACCACCGGCGACGGAGCGCTGGGCCGGACCACTGCTAGGCGGCATCAACGGCGTGCTCACCGGCATGACCGGCGCATTCGCCTTTCCCGGCGTGCTCTATCTGCAGGGCCTAGGCCTGCCGCGGGACCAGCTCGTGCAGGCCATGGGCATGCTGTTCACGGCCTCGACCCTGGCGCTGGCCCTCGCACTCGGCGGCCAACAGCTCCTCGGCTGGGACACCGGGTTGCTCTCCACCGGCGCGGTGCTGCCCGCGCTGCTCGGCATGGCTCTGGGACGCCGCCTGCGCCACCGCCTGCCGGAACCCGTGTTCCGGCGGGTGTTCTTCCTCGCGCTGCTTGGCCTCGGGCTCTATATCCTGGTGCAGGCAGTGCGTTGAGCCGGTAACTGGCGTAGCTCGTTCTGATCGTGCCCGCGGGCAACCTCCTCACATCCCACCGCCCGGCGTCCCGATACCGTGGGCCCAAGCTGTCCTACGACTCGCAGAGCAAGCTGAGTGCTGACACAACCGTTCACCGGCAACCCGAAGTATCGCGGCCCCTGAGCGGCATCAACCGGCCATGAGCGGCCGGTCGGCACTCATGCTGCGTGCTTGATGAAAAACCTAGCCTTGGATCCCAATAGTAGTGCGGAAGCCACATCGTTGAGAGGTGGAACGTAAGCGTACGACGACCACCCCTTGCGCAGGCCGGCGGATGGTCTAACGCGGCGGGTTGATCTCGTCGGTGCGCTCGCCTTCCTCGAGCGCGAGGTGGACGGCGGCGTCGAGCCGGCGCAGCAGCGCGGCGAGGTTCTCACCCCGGCGACGCCGCAGCATGGCCAGGGCGTTGTGCTCGTCGTTGGCGATGGCGACGACGCCGACCGGGTCGAGGTGGCCGACCGTGATCTGGCCATCCTCCTCGATCAGGGCCTCGATGTTCGGCAGTGCCGGTGGCGGGGGCTCGGTCATGGGATCTTCGCTCAGGCAGCCTGACGGCGATGGTCGCCCAGCTCGGCGGCCAGGTTCCAGGGCAGCAGCGCGTCGATCTCCCGGATCGGATGCTCGGCGATGCGCTCGAGCACCGTACGCAGGTAGGCGAAGGGGTCGAGCCCATTGAGTCGGGCGCTGCCGATGAGGCTGTAGATCAGTGCGGCGCGCTCCCCGCCGTGGTCGGAGCCCATGAACAGGTAGTTCTTGCGCCCGAGGGCGACCGTGCGCAGCGCCCGCTCGGCGGCGTTGTTGTCGATCTCAAGCCGCCCGTCGCCGAGGTAGCGCGCAAGCGCCTCCCAGCGGCCAAGGGCATAGCCCGCTGCCGCGGCGAGCGCGGATTTTGCCGAGAGCGTGCGCAGGATCTCCTCGAGCCAGGTTCTGAGCCCGGCAACGAGCGGGCCGGCGCGGGCCTCGCGGGCAGCGCGGCGCACCTCGGCCGGGCGGCCACGGATCTCGGCCTCCAGCGCGTAGAGCGCGCCGATGCGCGCGAGCGCCTCGCGCGCGAGCGGCGAGTCGGTGGCCGCGGCCACGTCGTGGAACTTGCGGCGCACGTGCGCCCAGCACGCCGCCTCCTCGATGCGCCCGCTGGCGTACAGCGCCCCGAAGCCGGCATAGCCGTCGGCCTGGAGCGTGCCGCGGTAGCCGGCCAGGTGGCGCTGGGGGTGGATGCCCTTGCGGTCGGCGCTGTAGCGGAAGACCACCGCGGGGGCGGCCGCGCCGCCCCAGCCGCGCTCCTCGCGCACGTAGGTCCACAGGCGCGCGGTGCGCGTGCGCCCGCGCCCGGGATCGAGCACCGGCACCGGCGTGTCGTCGGCGTGCAGGCTCGCGCCACCGAGGACGTGGCGCTCCAGCGCCTCGCCGAGCGGGGCGAGCAGCGCGCTCGCCGCGCCCACCCAGTCGGCGAGCGTGGAGCGCTCGATGGCAACGCCCTCGCGGGCATAGATCTGCGCCTGGCGGTAGAGCGGCAGGTGATCGCAGTACTTCGCCACGAGCACGTGGGCGAGCAGCCCCGGGCCGGCGAGCCCTCGGGCGATGGGCCGCTCCGCAGCCGGCGCCTGCACCACCGCCGCGCAGGCGCGGCAGCGCTGCTTGGGGCGCACGTGGCGGATCACCCGGAAGGAGGCCGGTACGTACTCGAGCACCTCCGAGACGTCCTCACCGAAGGTGACCAGCACCCCGCCGCAGCTCGGGCAGGCGCAGGGGCCCTCATGGCGCTGGGTCTCACGCGGCAGGTGCGCCGGCAGCGCCCGCGGGGTGCGCGGCGCGCTCTGCCGTGCCGGCTTGGTGGCAGGGGGAGCCGCCACCGCTTCCCCGGCCGGCTCCCCGCCAAGCGCCTCGATGGCGAGCTCGAGCTGCGCGATCTGCGCCTGCAGCCGCTCCGAGGAGCGCCCGAACTGCATCCGGCGCAGCTTCGCGAGCTGCAGGCGCAGCCGCTCGAGCTCCTCGGCCTGGCGGCGCACCGTCGCCTGCGAGGCGGCAAGCTCCGCGCGGCTCGCGAGCAGCAGCTCGCGCAGCGCCGCGGCGTCGACGGGCAGGGCGTCAGGCGGATGGGGAGTGGTGGATTGCACCGGCTAATTATACCCGGGCAGATCGGCCAAGTCGCTCTTTTTCGGATCGATTCAGGCCGCGCATTGCGGGTCGAAGGTGCGCTGCGGGAGGCGCCAGTCGATGCCCTCGAGCAGCATCGAGAGCTGTGCGGCGGTGAGGTGCACCGCCCCCTCGCGCACCTGCGGCCAGATGAACCGGCCCCGCTCGAGGCGCTTGGCATAGAGGCACAGCCCCTGGCCGTCCCACCAGAGCACCTTGATCCGATCCCCGCGCCGGCCGCGGAAGACGAACAGCTGCCCCGAGAAGGCGTTCTTCGCCAGCGCCTGCTGCACCAGCGCCGCGAGCCCGTCGAAGCCCTTGCGCATGTCGGTCACGCCGGCCACCAGGTAGATGCGCACCCCCGAGGGCAGCGCGATCATCGCCCGAGCACCTCGAGCGCGACGCGCAGGGCCGCGGCGTCCGCCGCGCCGCGCACCACCAGGCGGTGGCCGGCGGCGAGCACGATCTCCAGGCTGCCCGACGGCGCCGCGCTCTTCACCTCCGGCGGCACCGGCGGCGGCTCGGAGGCGGCCAGGCGCACCGGCAGCAGGCTCAGCGCCGAACCCTCACTCGGCGCCCCAAGTTCCCCGAGGCGGTAGAGCCGGCGCCAGCGGAAGAGCTGGTTGGCGTTGACGTCGTGGCGGCGCGCGACCACCGAGACCGAGTCCGGGCCCTCGAGGCTCTCCTCAACGAGGCGGCGCTTGTATTCAATGCTGAAGCGCCGCCGGCGCTGGCGGCTCAGCGTCTGATCCCCATCGATGGTGTCCACCTCGCCTCCAAGTGGGCACCTCACAAGTGCCCGCCTATGCGTGAGCGCTGATCATCGGCGAGGCGACGTCACAACGAGAAGTGGGTGCTGGCCGGACGCTTACGGTGGAACGGGTTTAGACGAAAAACCTAATAAAGAGGGAATATAATCAGGGCTTAGGGCTCTGTAGGGGTGGACGCTTGCGGCCTCACAGGCGCAGCACCCAAAGGGATGATGGTTCAAAATTAATCCGAAATTCGACACCTAGATTATTGTGGCGTCCCCTGTTCTCCTAAGTACAGCCCATCCGAGCCATCTGCTCAGCGAGTGCCGCTCGGTTCTCGGGCGCAGCTCCCAACTCGTCAAGCCTCTGCGCGATTTTTCGAAGGTCGCCGCATTCCCAGCGAGGAAGACCGGCTCGAACTAACTCTACAAGATACCGCGCCACCTCATCCGGATACTGCTGCAAATACTCGGAGTCAACCAGGGTGTGGGGGATTAGCGCGCGGTCCATAGGAATTCGGCGCATGCGCACTGCGACGTCGACAGCGTGCGGAAACAAATCGCCCATGTGGAGCGGCCATTCCCACATATGACGTAGCTCTGCATCGTCGATAGGTCTAGGGATTGCCATGAGGCGCCTCTCCCAATACTCACGCAGCCATCGACCCCAGAGCTCCCGCCGCGCAAGGTTCTCCATCTGTCGCAGCAGGCGACCAAGCTGGTCGGCGAACGTACCTCTGTCTTCCAGCGAAGCGTGTTGGAAGAATTCCGGTACCCAATCTTGAAGGGGATCATTTAGATGGTAGATGAGCAGCAGGGTTAGTACTCGCGTAAAGCCTTCGCTTCTCTCGGCGAGCAAGCCATCCAGTGCTCTTATGCCTTCTCGAAACGCGGGCTCCATCGCTTCAGCGAGCTTAGGGTTGACGCGCGCCCCAGCGAGAAAGCCATCCCATGCCTGGTGCAAACAGTCCTCGCCTGCAGTTGGCAGAAAGCAAGGCAAGAGTTGCTCTGTTGTCCACTCGGTGTCGTTCTTGAAGAGGAATAACAGTTGGTTAGCCAGAATGGAGCGGGCATACGCTCCGGCTACACTCTCATCTTCGGCGACTGTAGTAAGGGCATTGCGGTGCTCAAGTGGCAGCCCCTCCCCCCCCTCATTGACATGCTGGCGGTAGACTGCAATGGAATGGAGCCAGTACTGGGCTAGAGTGCCGGCTAAGGAGTTGAGAGCCTTTGCAAACCAATCGTCAGGCCTGTTCCCCGGAACTGGCTCATCGCAACTGCTCCATAGCTGCCTCGCGATGCTGTTGGTTCTGGTCTGAAACCTAGCAGCTATCGGTTTCGCGTCCTCGACCAATCGCCGCAGTAAGTCCGCTACGCCTTGCGGGTCGGCACACTGGAGTTCCCGCATCTCGAGCCACTGGATCACGTTCCCCCAGTCTTCCATCTGGAGATCGGCCCGGTGCCAACCGCGCAGGATTGCGCGCCAAAGGTCGGTCTGCCACCGACTCTTGTTCGACAAAGCTGTCGCGAGATCTAGGGACCAATAGAAGTTTTCTTGAACGGCGTTGGATACCGCTGCTAACAATCCTTCGCGGTTTGGACCAAGTAGCCCTTCCCCTCGGAACTCCAGGAGATTATTGACCCATGCTTCCGCCGGACTATTGAGAAGCTCCTCAGAGCTCCAAGGGCTACGATCACCCACCCAGCCAGAGCTCATCCAGAACGTCAGGTCAGGGTGTTCCTGAGGCTGCCACTCGGGAAACGCTTTCCATAGTGCATCCAACTCGCGCTTTGTTTCAACGCAATCAGGCACGGACTCATAGAGCCAGTGTAGCCAATTGAAACGCACGCGAGCGCCAAGTGTTTCAGCGTTCTTATCATCAGGGTCGGGCCATTGGTAACTCGCAATTGCATCTAGGACGTCCCGCCGAGTCTTCTGCCCCGCTTCCGGGTACGAGAGCCTTGCTAACCGATACACTTCGTGATGAGTCGATACCTCATGGAGCCCCGTAGTCTTCAGAAGCAATTGCAGCCGATCGTCCGAGGACATCTGAGTTAGGGTGCTCAACGCATGCGCAGCTAGCCGGCGTAGCAGAGGCGCGTTTGAATCTAGCAGTTGGAGAACCCAACGTTTGCCCCCCTCGTAATTGGCCGCAGACAGCGACTCAAGCGCATCTCGTGCTGAGTCAATCACTGCATCAACCGGTTCCCTAAGCTCATCTTGCTCATGATGCTCTATTGCCGATCTGTGCCAAGTCTCAGGGTCCCCTCCCCGATCCGCTTGGCTCCAGCACGCGAGCGTTCTGTGCGATGCCTCCAATGCAGGTATAGATACCCTCAGTACCTCCTCCGCAAACTCCGAGAGATGAGGTTTAAGTCGCTGTTCCCACAGTTCCGTGAGCGCGTATTCGGTGGAGAGTCGACGTACTTCCCCGGCAACAGCCACCGTGCCCCCAACCGAGCCGTCCACGGCGACGCGTCGCCTCAGATGGAGGCGGGGTGTGACTAGGAGTGCCCATATGTCCAACACCGAGTGGAGCAACCCCTTGTCTGTGCAGCGTTCCGCGAGAAACGTCATGAGATGATGGTCAATTTGCCTCGGCGCGGCAGCAACCAGAAGAGACACCCATTGACTCAGAAGTTCAGCGGAATAGGCGTTACGGTCTTCGCGGTAGAGGGCGAGGACCAGTGCTTGCCACAGTGCAGGGTTGAGCTGTGCACCATGTCGCTCAAGCAGAGAGAAAATCACCGATGCATTCGCGGTGGCATACGTGTTGGCGAGCCATGCGGCGAGTTCCTGTGCCTGTTCCGAGAGGGCGGGTTGGTCGAAAAGTGAGTCAAGATAGCCACGCTCGTTGAGCCACCTAGGCCATTCGGAGTGTGTGGCAGTTTCCAGGAGAAAACGAGTCAAATGGAATTCAGTAAGCGCATGATCAATTTGCCCGACCGACTCCGCGTCCTGGGGCGGACCAGCTTCGGCGATCTCATTGAGTTGCGTGCGCCACTCGAGAGCACCTCTCGAAGCGTGCTGTGCAAGCTTTCCCACACCGTCATACAGTCGTTGATGAGGGTTGTCCTCGTTCGGCTGCTTTTTGTACGGGATGGCTGTAACGCCAAGCAGGTCCCAACGAGTTGGGCTATCCTCGGTTACCTCCATGAGCGCATATCGACCGTACGCACCCGTCGCTGGAATGGCACGGGCTAGGTAGTTCACGACCGCATCCTGATGGCTGTAGCCGACGAAGAGCACCGTGAAGTGCCTGAATAGGCTCACCAAGAATCGCCGTGCCCATCCCTCCAGCAGGTAGGCACGACCGAAGTCTGCGTCCGTCAATACCATGGTGTGTGGGTCACTCAGCCCTCCATGGATATGCACAACGCCCCTAAAGTCAGACCCGACGGGAATTGCCGGTGCTTCGAATGATCGAGGGCGTTGGCCTAGGGCTTCTTCTGCGGCTGCCTCTATGAGGAACTCGAAGTTCGTCGTAACGACTCGCATACGACCGGCTTCTCGAAATAACCGCGCCAGCGCCCTGTGGAGGTCGTTTGGAGCGCCTTGGTTCCCTGAAAGGGCCCGCGCGGCCGTCGTATGAACATCGACCTTGCGACCGTCACCCAACCTTCCCAAGAACCGGTCTGGCGGTTCCTTCTCGCCGGGGGACTCGCCGGTCCCCTGGGCGATGGCGTCGACAAGCTCTCCGAAGCTAGGCATGTTTGATGGGGCGCCGATCGACACTCCCGCGCCGGCCAGCACGACGAGTCGGTCGTCGCGTAGTGCGTCAACGACCTCGTTCGGGAAATCGATTACTCCGAGCTTCATGGTTAGTCGCTATGCACTGAATCCGGCGATAAGAGACAGTTATCACATTCGAACATGTTCATGGTGAATCCGGCCGCTTTGGGTCCAGGCCGTGTGAAAACACCCTCTGAGCAGCGCAGAGGGCGGTTCCGGACCGGCGGTGGGCAGCCACAGCTGCCGTGCCGGAATCTGTACCCGGTCGCAGCAGAGACTCCTCTGCCGATGTATCTACAGGCCGATTATTCCCTAGGAGGGCCGTTGGGCGGTTTCGGGACGGTATGCCGCCCTGCCACTCAAATCTGCATGGCCTCGGCCAGGGGTCTGCAACCGAGGATGTTGACGACCCGTTTGAGGTTGTAGGCGAGCACATGGAGGCTCATCTCGGTGCTCACGTGCTCGAGCGTCTTCGTCAGGAAGTGCGTTGAGCCCATCCAGGATTTCAGTGTGCCGAATGGATGCTCGACAGTTTGCCGCCGGATGCGCATGACCTCCGGGCGACGTTCGAGCCTTGCCTGGACCGCCTCCAGCACGGCTTCATGCTCCCAGCGCTTGATGCGCCGTTGCTGACCACCGGTACACCGGGGGCGCAGCGAACACCCAGGGCAGGCCGAACTCCAGTAGCAGTGAAGCGTCTGTCCCTTCTCGACGGTGGTGAATCGCCATCGGAGGCGCTCGCCGGCCGGGCATTCGTACTCGTCGTCTTCGCTCCGGTAGCGGAAAGCGTGTCGCGGGAATAATCCCTTCGCCTGGTTCCCCGAGGTCTGGGGCTTGGGCAGATAGGTGGTGATGCCGTCGGTTTCGCAGGCGAGGATCTCCTCGCCCTTGAAGTAGCCTCGGTCGGCGACCACCGTGAGTTCCTCCGCTGTCAGCGCTTCCTTGGCCTGCGTGGCCATTCTGGCCAGTTGCCCGCGATCGTTACCTATGTTCGTCACCTCGTGGGCGACGATCAGGTGGTGCTCGCTGTCCACGGCGGTCTGCACGTTGTATCCCACCATGCCGGTGCCGCGGCCACTGGTGGCCATGGAGCGCGCGTCCGGGTCGGTCAGCGAGATCTGTTCATCGGACGCCTGGCGGCGCTGTACTTCGATGGCCGCAAGGCGCTGCGCTTCCTCCTTGAGTCGTGCGATCTTCTCTTTGAGGCGTGTCGTCTTCGCCTCCGCTACCGAGGGCTCGTCGCGATCGGCGTAATCGAGCTGGCCGAGATACCGCTCGATGCTCTGCTCGATTTGCTCCATGCGCCGCTTCATCTTGGCGGCGGTGAAGTTACGGTCGCGATTGTTGACTGCCTTGAACTTGCTGCCGTCGATGACCACCAACGCCTGCGAGAAGAGATTCAGCCGCCGGCACAGCAGCACGAACTCGCGGCACACCCCCCGGATCGCCTTGCCGTTGTCGCGGCGGAAGTCGGCAATGGTCTTGAAGTCCGGTGACAGGCGCTCGGCCAGCCACATGAGCTCGACATTGCGCTGAGTCTCGCGCTCCAGGCGTCGGCTCGACTGAATCCGATTCAGGTAACCGTAGATGTAGATCTTGAGCAGCGTCGCGGGATGATAGGCGGGGCGGCCCGTGGCGTGCGGATCGACACCGTCGAAGCCCAAGGCCCGGAGATTGAGACCTTCCACGAACGCCTCGACGGCCCGGACCGGATTGTCGTCTGCGATGAAGTCATCAAGGTAAGCCGGGAACAGGGTGCTTTGACCACGGGCCTCGCCGACAACGAAGCGCTTCATCGCTTGGTCCCCGCCTTACCGCCGAGGAACCCAGTATACCCCGGGTTTTCACACAGCCTGGGTCGATCCCGGTCACTCATGCCACAGAGATCGAAGCTTCATACTCGCGTCTCGCAGATTCGCGTCCTACCACGTTGCATGGTTAGCCGAGGCGATGGGTTTCGTTGCATACGGTGCGTGCCACGCGGCGGACTGGCACCTCTGTGGCTCCCTTGCTGCCCTACCCAGCCTTTCGCCGCGCACTACAGCGCATCCAGAACCGCGCGGAACACGCCCAGGACCTGCAGCTCGGCCGCGTCGTCGCCGTCGAGGACGATATCCTCGTGACCCGGGGCCAGGGTGTCACAGGCCAGCGTGATGCGATCGTGGCGCCACTCGTTGTCCGGGTCCAAGACCATTTCGCTGCGATAGAGCTTCACGGTCAAGCCGCCGCCGTGGTCCAGTTCCTGGATATCGCGGTGGTAGACGAGGACTACGCGGCCATTACGGCTGCCGCCCGGCTTGGCCTCGAACAGGCAATAGGCGCCGTTCGGAATGCGGCGGTTCATGGATTCGCCCTCGACACGGGCGACGAACAAGTTCGGTCGGGCGCGATAGAAGTCGGGCAGAGCCACCCACGTTTCCGCGTCGTGCAGGTTCGCCGTCTGCGCGAATCCCTCGGCGAATCCGCCTGCCGCTACGGGAATGCGATCGGCGATGCGGTTCTTTCTGACGTCCTCGACGAACGTGCGCTTGTCGCCGCTGTAGACCAGCATGCGTCCCGGCCCCCCGCGGCCGGCTACCCGATGCGCTCAGAGCTCAGTGTACTTGCGGGCGCTCCCCCGCGCCCGGCTCACCGGGTGCTTGTGCTCGTTCTTCTCGATTTTCCGCTCCACCGCCGCCTCCAGACCACGCCCACGCGGTCGGCCAGCAGCAACAGGTAAATCTGCACGTCTGCGAGCTCATCCTGCACTGCATCCCGCTTATCGTCGTCCAGGCCGTCAGATTGCTCCGCGGTCAGCCACTGGAACTCTTCGGAGAGCTCTCCGACCTCTCCCGTGAGCGCCATGACCAGGTTCTTGGGGGTCTGGAACTGCTCCCAGTCGCGCTCACGGACGAAGGCGCGCAGGCGCTGGCGGATGCCCGCGAGCCGATCGGAATTGCCTGAATCATCCATACCACTCTCCATAGCCCTGCCCCGAGGCGGCTTGCGTTCTATCTTGCCCGACCCGCTAACCGTCGACCCCGAAGTGTGCTAACCCCCGGTGCCGTGATCACACGCCTTGTACGCGAACTCGGGCCAGCAACGTGAACGGCAGGATCACCCGCCCGTACTGGGATTGCTTCAGATCACCGCGCAGCAGGTCCGCCACGGACCAGATGAAGGCGGCCGTCCGGGAGTGGTTCTCGGTGTTCAAGGGGCTTTCCGGTTCGCTGTTCCGGTTGATCGCTGGAAGCAGATGATACGCAGGGCACTCCGGGTTTCCGAAGGCTCCCGCCATACGCAGTTCACGGCTGTGTGGTGCTCAGTCGGCAGCAAACCAGTTCTCGACCGCGATACCGGGAACGGGCTCGAAGTGCCGCGTGTTGCGGGTGACGAGGATGAGCCCGGCCTCCAGGGCCGTCGCGGCGAGCAGCGGGTCGAGGCTGCCGCAGGGGCGTCCCTGCCGACGCAGGGAGGCGGCGAGCACGCCCGCTCGCTCGGCGACGGCCTGGGTGACGGGCACCCAGGTGACAAGGGGCAGGAGCTGATCCGCGATTCGCGCCCAGAAATCATCCGCGTCGTCACGCAGGGCGGCACCGTAGCGGAGCTCGTAGCGCGTGACCGCCGAGCCGAACAGGGACGCGCTCGTGTTCTCGCCAAGGCGCCGGACGACGCCGGCATCCGGATGCCGACGCACCACCTCGCTCAGGATGTTCGTATCCAGCAGGTACATCAGCGGCGCTCGCTGAAGGGATCGCGCGGCGGTTGCTCACGGTCGGCGTCCCGCAGCTGCGCCAGCGCGTCGAAAAAGGCCTCGTCCTCGATGCCTTTGGGGTTGGTGTATTGGCCGTCTTCATCGAGAACCAGCTCCGAGCGCCAGCGCTGCACCGGATCGCTCGACGGCTGGTTTGGCGGGCACTCCATTCCACGGCGCAGCAGCTCCTCGACGACGTCCTTGAGGCGACGATCCGAGCGCGCGGCCCGAACGCGGATGGCGCGCATCAGGTCATCCGGCAGCTCCAAGGTGGTCTTCATGCCCATATCCCCACGAAACCATATTGATGGATACCGTAACGTAGGCCGCTCCGATCTGGAACAGGCCGGGCGTGAGCCGGGCACCGGTCCGACGTTATACTGCGCGCCGACGCCCCGGTAGCTCAGTCGGATAGAGCAATCGCCTCCTAAGCGATAGGTCGCAGGTTCGAGTCCTGCCCGGGGCACCATTTTTCCCCGCGCGCCCAGGGGCGCTGCCGGAAGGCCCTATGCCCGTAGCGATTGCCGGTTACAGCCATGTGGGGCGGGTTCGCGCCCGCAACGAGGACGCCATCGACTGGGACGACGCGCTCGGTGTCGCCGTGGTGGCGGACGGGCTGGGCGGGCACCCTGCCGGGGACGTGGCGAGCCGGCTGGCCGTCGAGGCCGTGCTGCACATGGCGCGGAACGAGAGTGGGGGCGGGAACTGGCTCGAGGCCGGCGGCGATCCCGTGAGCGCGACGCAGCTCGCGCATCAGACGCTGCTGGCACACGGCCGGCGCCACCGCTCAACGGCGGGCATGGGGACGACCCTGGTGGTCGCGGTCCGGGCGCCGGGGCGGGTGGTGCTCGCCCATGTGGGGGATTCCCGGGCCTACCGCTTCCATGCCGGCGCCCTCGAGCGCCTGACGCGGGACCACAACGCCGCCCAGGAGGCGGTCAGCGAGGGCCGCATGACGGCGGCGCAGGCACGGATGTCGCCGGAGCGGCATCACCTGACCCGGGCAGTGGGCGTGGACCCGGACGTGCGCCCCGAGCGCACCGAGAGCGTCCTCGAGGCCGATGACTGGCTGCTGCTCGCGAGCGACGGTCTGACCGGTGAGGTGGACGATGCCGAGATCGAATCCATCCTCGCCGAGGCGGCGGATCCGGCCGACGCGGCCCGGCGGCTGGTGACCGCCGCCATCGGGCATGGCGGGCGGGACAACGTGTCGGTGGTGGTGATGCCCGGGGTGGGTTGAGGCACCCCACGGTCGGAGCCTACCGCTTGATATGCCGCAGCATCCGCTTGCGCTTGGCCTGCTGCCTCGGGGTGAGGCGGTTGCGGCGGCCGGCGTAGGGGTTCTGGCCGGTGCGGAATTCCAGGGCGATGGGCGTGCCCCAGAGGTTGAGCTCGCGGCGGAAGCGGTTGGTGAGATACCGGCGGTAGGTGTCCGGCAGGGCCGCGGTCTGGTTGCCGTGGATGACGATGGTCGGCGGGTTGCGGCCGCCCTGGTGGGCGTAGCGCAGCTTGATGCGCCGGCCGCGCACCAGCGGCGGCTGGTGGGCCTCCACCGCGTCGGCCAGGATCTCGTTGAGCCGCGGGGTCTCCAGGTCGCGGCCGGCGGCGGCGTGGACCTCGCGCACCGCGTCCAGCAGCAGGCCGACGCCGCTGCCGTGCAATGCGGAGATGAAGTGCGGCCGGGCGAAGTCGAGGAAGCCGAGCTTCACGTCCAGGCCGCGGCGCACGTCGTCGCGCTCGTCGGGGGTGAGGCCGTCCCACTTGTTCACGGCGAGCACCAGGCCGCGGCCCGCTTCGAGCACGTGGCCGATGAGGTGGGCATCCTGCTCGGAGACGTTCTCCCGGGCATCCACCACCATGATGACGACGTGGGCGGCCTCCACCGCCTGCAGCGTCTTCACCACGCTGAACTTCTCCACCGCCTCGCGCACTCGCCGCCGGCGGCGGACGCCGGCGGTGTCGATGAGGGTGTAGGCCTGCCCGTCGCGCTCGAAGGGGATGAAGATGCTGTCCCGCGTGGTGCCGGGCATGTCGTAGACGAGCACCCGCTCCTCGCCGAGCAGGCGGTTCACCAGGGTGCTCTTGCCGACGTTGGGGCGTCCGACGACGGCGACGCGGATGGCGTCCTCGGCCTCCGCCTCCTCCGGCGGCAGCTCGGCCTGGTCCAGCGTGTCCTCCTCCGCCGGCAGCAGGGTATCCAGCACGTGGTCCATCAGCCGGCGCACGCCGCGGCCGTGGGCGGCGGCGATCATCATCGGCTCGCCGAGGCCCAGGCTGTGGAAGTCGGCGCCGGCGACGTCGGCATCGAGCCCGTCGATCTTGTTGACCACCAGCTGCACCGGCCTGCCCCGGCGGCGCAGCTCCGCCACCAGGGCCTCGTCGCCGGGGGTGACGCCGGTGCGCGCGTCGGTGAGGAAGAGCACCAGGTCGGCTTCGTCCAGCGCCCGCTGCGGCTGGCTCTGCATGCCGTGGTAGACGCCGTCGTCGGGCTCGCCGAGGCCGCCGGTATCGATGACCACGTAGGGCCGCCGGCCGACCCGCCCGCGCCCGTACTGGCGATCCCGGGTGAGGCCGGGGAAGTCCGCCACCAGCGCGTCGCGGGTGCGCGTGAGCTGGTTGAACAGGGTCGACTTGCCGACGTTGGGCCGGCCGACGAGGGCGATGACGGGGTCCATGGGGGGCGCTACCGGGGCGGGAGTGGCTTCATTCCTGGGGGCGGAGAATAACAGAGCGCCGGGGGCCTTGCGGGCCGGTTTCGGGTTTCGGGTTCCATGTTTAAGGTTCAGCGCCTTTCGGTGAGGGGCTAAGGCGTGGCCGTGATCATCGCTCCAAGTTTGCACCGCCGCTGCGAGGCGGTTCGCGGCGGGGGCGCCGCTCCTACAGCATCGGGATGTCGCACACCGCCTGCGGCGGTGCACGACCTACGGGTCCCTTGCCACTTGTTACTTGCAGCTTGCAACTTGTTACTTACCACTCGCCGCCTGCCACTGCGGCGCGCCCAGCGCCGCCGCCATCAGGCGCTGCGTGTAGGGGTGCTCGGGGCGGTCGAAGACGCGCTCGGCTTCGCCGGCCTCCACCACCTTGCCGGCCTGCATGACCATGATGCGGTGGCTCATGGCGCGGACCACCTTGAGATCGTGGCTGATGAAGAGATAGGCGAGGCCGTGGCGGGCCTGGAGGTCGCGCAGTAGATCGATGAGCTGGCTCTGCACGGAGCGGTCCAGCGCCGAGGTGGGCTCGTCGAGGACGATGAGCCTCGGCTTCAGCACCACGGCGCGGGCGACGGCGACGCGCTGGCGCTGGCCGCCGGAGAGCTCGTGCGGGAAGCGCTCGGCGATGGCCGGGTCGAGGCCCACCTCGGCCAGCGCCTCACGGGCGAGCCGCCCGCGCTCGGCGGCGTCGGCGCCGATGCGGTGCACGCCCAGGCCCTCGCCGACGATCTGCTCCACGGACATGCGCGGGCTGAGGCTGCCGTAGGGGTCCTGGAAGACCACCTGCATCCCCCGCCGCAGCGGTCGCAGGGCGCGCTTGCCGAGGCCGCTGATGTCCCGGCCGTCGAAGCGGATGGCGCCGGTGGCCGACTGCAGGCGCAGCAGCGCCATGCCGAGGGTGGTCTTGCCGGAGCCGCTCTCCCCCACCACGCCCAGCGTCTCTCCGGGGCCCACGTTGAGGCTCACGCCGTCCACGGCGCGCAGGTGGTCCACCACCCGGTGCAGCACGCCGCCCCGGCGCGGGAACCAGACCCGCAGGTCCTCCGCCGCCATCACCGGCGCGCCGCCGCCGGATGGTGCCGGCCGGCCTGAGGGCTCGGCCGCGAGCAGCGAACGGGTGTACTCGTGACGGGGTTGGTCGAACACCTCGGCGAGGCTGCCCTGCTCCACCACGCGGCCGCGCTGCATCACCGCTACCCGGTCGGCGATGCGGCGCACGATGTTGAGGTCGTGGCTGATGAACAGCAGCGCCATGCCGAGGCGGCGCTTGAGGTCCGCCAGCAGCTCCAGGATCTCGGCCTGGATAGTGACGTCGAGCGCGGTGGTGGGCTCGTCGGCGATCAGCAGCGCCGGGTCGTTGGCCAGCGCCATGGCGATCATCACGCGCTGGCGCTGACCGCCGGAGAGCTGGTGGGGGAAGGCGTTGAGCCGGTTCGCCGCCTCCGGCAGCCGCACCAGCTCCAGCAGCGCGACGATACGCTCCCGCGCCTGCTGCCGGGTCATGCCCTGGTGGATGCGCAGGCTCTCGCCGATCTGCTTCTCCACGGTATGCAGCGGGTTGAGGGAGGTCATGGGCTCCTGAAAGACCATGCCCATGGCCCCGCCGCGGAGCTGGCGCAGCCGCTCCGCAGGGGCAGTGAGCAGCTCCTCGCCGCGCAGGCGGATGCTGCCGCGGGGGTGCGCGGCGTAGGGATAGGGCAGCAGCCGCGGCACGGAGAGCGCCGTGACCGACTTGCCGGAGCCGCTCTCCCCCACCAGCGCCAGGGTCTCGCCGGCGGCGAGGGTCAGATCCACGCCCTCGGCGGCGACCACCCGCCCCGGGCCGTGACCGAAGGTGACGTCCAGCCCGCGGATGGCGAGCAGCGGCGCCTCGCTCATGCGCCCCCCTGCAGCGTCTTGCGCGGGTCGAAGGCGTCCCGCGCCGCCTCGCCGATGAACACCAGCAGTGAGAGCATGATGGCGAGGGAGAAGAACGCCGTCAGCCCGAGCCACGGCGCCTGCAGGTTGGCCTTGCCCTGGGCCAGCAGCTCGCCCAGCGACGGCGAGCCCGGCGGCAGACCGAAGCCGAGGAAGTCCAGCGAGGTGAGGGTGGTGATGGAGCCGGTGAGGATGAACGGCATGAAGGTGATGGTGGCCACCATGGCGTTGGGCAGGGCGTGGCGGACGATGATGACGCTGTCGGAGACGCCCAGCGCCCGCGCCGCCTTGACGTAGTCGAAGTTGCGCACCCGCAGGAACTCCGCGCGCACCACCCCCACCAGCTGGGTCCAGCTGAACAGCAGCATGATGGTCAGCAGCCACCAGAAGTTCGGCTGCACGAAGCCGGACATGATGATGAGCAGGTACAGCACCGGCAGCCCGCCCCAGATCTCGATGAAGCGCTGGCCGAAGAGGTCCATGCGGCCGCCGAAGTAGCCCTGCACCGCGCCCACGGCGACGCCGATGAGGGAGCTCGCGATGGTGAGCGCGAGGCCGAACAGCACCGAGATGCGAAAGCCGTAGATCAGCCGCGCCAGCACGTCCCGGGCCTGGTCGTCGGTGCCGAGCCAGTTCTCCGCCGAGGGCGGCGCCGGCGCGGCGCTGCGGGAGTCGTAGTTGATGGTGCGGTAGTGGTAGCGGATGGGCGGCCAGAGCATCCAGCCCTGCTCGTTGATCAGCTCCTGGACGAACTCGTCGCGGTATTCGGCCTCGGTGGCGAAGTCCCCGCCGAAGGTGGTCTCCGGGTAGCTCACCAGCACCGGGAAGTAGAGCTCGCCGTCGTAGTGCACCAGCAGCGGGCGCTCGTTGGCGAGGAATTCCGCCCCGAGGGAGAGCACGAACAGCACCGTGAACAGCCACAGCGACCACCAGCCCCGGCGGTTGCGGCGGAACTGCTGCCAGCGGCGCTGGTTGATGGGGGAGAGCGCCACGCCCTCAGCCCTCGCGGGTCTCGAAGTCGATGCGCGGGTCCACCGCGACGTACATCAGGTCCCCGAGCAGGTTCAGCGCGAGCCCCACCAGGGTGAAGATGAACAGGCTCCCGAACACCACCGGATAGTCGCGGTTGACCACCGCCTGAAAGCCCAGGAGCCCGAGCCCGTCCAGCGAGAAGATCACCTCGATCAGCAGCGCACCGGTGAACAGCACGCCGACGAACGCCGCCGGGAAGCCGGCGATGACGATGAGCATGGCGTTGCGGAAGACGTGCCCGTAGAGCACCCGGCGCTCGGTGACGCCCTTGGCCCGGGCCGTCATCACATACTGCTTGTGGATCTCCTCGAGGAAGGAGTTCTTGGTGAGCATGGTGAGCCCGGCAAAGCCGCCGATGACCATGGAGATCACCGGCAGGGTCAGGTGCCAGAAGTAGTCGGCGATGCGCGCCGGCCAGGAGAGCTCCTCCCAGTTGTCGGAGACCAGCCCGCGCAGGGGGAACCAGTCCAGATAGGTGCCGCCGGCGAACAGCACGATCAGCAGGATGGCGAACAGAAATCCCGGGATGGCGTAGCCGACGATCACCACCGCGCTGGTCCAGACATCGAACACGGAGCCGTCGCGCACGGCCTTGCGGATGCCGAGGGGAATGGAGATGAGGTAGGTCAGCAGCAGGGTCCAGACGCCCAGGGACACCGACACCGGCAGCTTCTCGCCGATCAGCTCGAGCACGCTGCGGTCGCGGTAGAAGCTCTCGCCGAAATCCAGCCGCACGTAGTCCCAGAGCATCTTCAGGAAGCGCTCGTGGGCCGGGCGGTCGAAGCCGAACTGTGCCTCCAGCTCGGCGATGAACTCCGGATCAAGGCCGCGGCCGCCGCGGCTCTCGCCGGCCACCTCGTCGGCGGCCACGCCGGAAAAACGCGAGGTGGAGTACTCGGCGGTGCCCTGCAGCTGCGCCACCACCTGCTCGATGGGCCCGCCCGGGGCGAACTGCACGATCACGAAGTTGATCAGCAGCACGCCGAGGAGCGTGGGCACCATCAGCAGCAGACGGCGCGCGATATAGGCGTACATGGGCGGGGAGTGCTCTTCCCTAGGGCCTCAGCCGCCTCCGCCGGTGGGTACGTCGCCGTGGGGCTCGCTGTGGCGGAGCTGCTCGACGGCGCCCCTCACCGCGGCCGCCGCCGCCGCATCCGGCCCGCTGTCGGCGGCGGCGATGATGGCATCGGTACGCAGCACGGCCTCCTCCACGCGCGCCGTGCCGGTGAGCATCAGCACCTGGGTGCTCGCCTCCGGGTGCAGCCCCTCCTCGCCGTTCCAGTGTGTGGTCACCAGCACCACGCCGGCCTCGCGGGCGAGCCGCCCTACTTCCTCCTCGATGGCGCGGGCACCGTGCTCCAGGGCGTCGTCGGTCATGTCCGGGTTTGCTCCGTTAGGGTCTGTCAGCGGTTGTCGACGCGCTCGGCCTTGTCCTCGTCGTACCACCAGGTATCCAGAGCAAGGCCGTAGGGCGGGTTCTGCGGGGGCCGGCCGAAGCGGTCCCAATAGGCGACGCGGTAGACGTCGGTATGCCAGTTGGGCACGGCGTAGAAGCCGTACTGCAGCACGCGGTCCAGCGCCCGGGTGCGGGTCACCAGCGCCTCGCGCGTGGGCGCATCGATGACCCGCTCCACCAGCTCGTCCACCACCGGATCGCAGACGCCGGCAACGTTGCGGCTGCCCTGGGTCTCGGCGGCGGCGCAGCTCCAGAAGTCGCGCTGCTCGTTGCCGGGGGAGAGGGACTGCGGCGCCACGTGCACGGTCATGTCGAAGTCGAACTGGTCCATCCGGTTCTGGTACTGGGTGGGGTCCACCGTGCGCACCGAGACCTCGGCACCGAGCCGCTCCAGGTTCTGCTCGAAGGGCAGCACCACGCGCTCGAATGACGGGCTCACCAGCAGGATCTCGAAGCGCATCTCGCGCCCGCTCTCCTGATGGGTGAGGACCCCGTCCTGCACCTGCCAGCCGGCCTCGCGCAGCAGCGCCATGGCCTCGCGCAGGTTCTGGCGCAGCGAGCGGCCCTCGGTACTCGGGGGCTGGTAGGCCTGGGTGAACACCCGCTCGGGCAGCTGGTCACGGTGCGGCTCCAGCAGCTCGAGCTCGGCCGCGGACGGCAGCCCGGTGGCGGCGAGCTCGGAGTTCTCGAAGTAGCTGCGGGTGCGCTCGTAGGCGCCATAGAAGAGATTCTCGTTGGTCCACTCGAAATCGAAGGCGTAGGTCAGGGCCTCGCGCACCTGCGGGTCGCTGAAGATCTCCCGCCGGGTGTTGAAGAAGAACCCCTGCATGCCGGCGGGCTGGCTGTGGGGGATCTCCTCCTTGCGCAGCAGGCCGCGCTCCACGGCGTCGATGTCATAGGCCGTGGCCCAGTTGCGGGCCACGTTTTCCTGGCGCAGGTCGTACTCGCCGGCCTTCAGCGCCTGCAGGGCGACGGTGCCGTCACGATAGTAGTCGTAGCTGATGCGCCCGATGTTGTGGTGCCCGCGTTTCACCGGCACATCCTCGGCCCAGTAGTCGGCCACGCGCTCGTAGACGATGCGCCGGCCGGGCTCGACCTCCACCACGCGATAGGGGCCGCTGCCGAGGGGCGCTTCCAGCGTGGTGGCGGTGAAGTCCCGGTCCTCCCAGTAGTGCTGCGGCAGCACCGGCATCTGGCCGATGATCAGCGGCAGCTCCGGGTTCTGCGTGGTGGCGAAGTGGAAGGTCACCTGCCGCGGCCCGGTCTGCTCGGCGCGCTCGACGTCACGGTAGTAGAGCCGATACTGGGGATGGCCGTCCTGCTTCAGGCGCTGGAAGGTGAAGACCACGTCCTCGGGGGTCACCGGCTCGCCGTCGTGGAAGCGCGCCGCCTCGCGCAGGGTGAAGCGCACGTGGCTGTTGTCCTCGGCCACCTGGATGCGCTCGGCGAGCAGGCCGTACTCCGTGAACGGCTCGTCCAGAGAGCGCTCGGTGAGGGTGTCGTAGACGAGGCCGAGGCCCGCGGCCGGCGTGCCGCGGAGGATGAAGGGGTGGAGGCTGTCGAAGGTGGACGCGGCGACGTTGGCGAGCCGCAGGGTACCGCCCTTGGGAGCGTCGGGGTTGACGTAGTCGAAGTGCTCGAACCCGGGGCCGTACTTCGGCTCGCCGTGCATGGCCAGGGCATGGTCGTCGGCGGCGGCCTGGCCGGCGGCGAGCGCCAGCACGAGGGCGAGGCAGACGAGGCATCGTTTGGCGTGCATGGGTCTCCCCTCTCCGCGAATCCCGCTCATCCTAGCACTCGGCCAGCGCCGCAGGCCCGTCGGCCCGACTTGTCCCGGGAGAACCGGAGTCAGTAGTGTAAGCGCGTTTCCGGCGGCCGCCCGGCGGCCATCACTGCTGACCACAAGACCGCGGGGTTCGGTTCCATGGGATTTCTGTCTGACCGCAAGGCGCTGGTGGTAGGCATCGCCAGCAACCGTTCCATTGCCTGGGGCATCGCCGAGGCGCTGCACCGCGAGGGCGCGCAGCTGGCGCTCACCTACCAGAACGACAAGCTCAAGAAGCGCGTCGAGCAGTGCTCGGAGGCCTGCGGCGGCGGGCCAGTGCTGCCCCTGGACGTGACCGACGACGCCCAGATCGACGCCGTGTTCCAGCACCTGCAGGAGGCCTGGGGCGGGCTGGACATCCTCGTCCATGCCGTCGGCTTCGCGCCGCGGGAGGAGCTGGAGGGCTCGTTCGTGGACAACACCACCCGCGGCGGCTGGGCCATGGCCCAGGACATCAGCGCCTACAGCTTCGTGGCGCTGGCCCGCGGCGCCCGGCCGCTGATGCAGGGCCGCAACGCCAGCCTGCTGACGCTGACCTACCTCGGCGGCGAGCGCGCCCTGCCCAACTACAACGTCATGGGTCCGGCGAAGGCGGCGCTGGAGGCGAGCGTGCGCTACATGGCCTACGACCTCGGGCCCGATGGGATCCGCGTCAACGCCATCTCCGCGGGGCCGATCCGCACCCTCGCCGCCTCCGGCATCGGCAACTTCCGCAAGATGCTGGACTACAACGCCCAGGCGGCACCGCTGCGGCGCAACGTCGGCATCGACGAGGTGGGCAACGCGAGCGCGTTCCTCTGCTCGGATCTCGCCTCCGGCATCACCGGCGAGGTGGTGCACGTGGATGCCGGCTTCCACGCCGTGGCGCTCTCCGGGGCGGAGTTCGAGAGCCAGTAGCGGCGGCCCGCCGCCGCCCGCGGGGCGGGCCATCCCGCCTATCTCACCGATTCACGGCTGCGGGCGCGGATCTGGCGGACAGGCCGGCGTTGCGCTCGGTCCGGGTGCTCGACGTACTGTCGAGTACGCCTGCACGCCCGGACTCTCCCGCGCCTTGTCCTCCACGCCCTCGCTGCGCGCACCGGTGAGATCTGCGGGCTAGAGCCGGTCCTCGCGGATGGAGATATCCGCCTCCTCCCGCAGCGCGGCCACCAGGGCCTCGAAGGCGGCGTTGCCGTCGAGGCGGTCCAGGGTGCTGCGCAGCTGCGCCCGCTCCTCGTCGCCGAGGTCGGAGACGTCGCCGGGCCGGACCGCGTCCACCATCACCACGGCCCAGCCGCCGTCCAGGCGGGCCAGCTCCGCCGCCTGTTCGTCCCCGGCCACGGCCAGGCGGAAGGCCTGCTCGCGCACGGCCGCCGGAACCTCGCCGGAGTCCCGGCGGATCCAGCGCGGCGACTGCGCGCTCACGCCCTCGCTGGCCTCCCCGGCGACGGCCTCGAAGGCCTCGCCATCGGCGAGCCGCTGCTGCAGGGCCTCGGCCCGCTCGCGGGCGGCGTCCGCGGCGCGCGCCTCGCGCACCGCCGCCTCGACGCGGTCACGCACCTCGTCCAGGGGCTCTACCGCGGCGTCGCGATGATCGGCGACCCGGATCACGGCATAGCGATTGCCCTCCAGCTCCAGCAGGTCGCTGTTGACCCGCTCGCCGATGCGCTCCTCGCTGAAGGCCGCCTCGAGCACCGCGGGCTCGGCCGCGATGCCCTCGCCGCCGCCCTCCGGGGTGATCCAGTCGGTCTCCTGCACCTCGATGCCCAGCGTCTCGGCCGCAGGCTGCAGGCTGTCCGGGTTCTCGAAGGCCAGGGTCTCGAGCTCGTTGCCGAGCTCGTAGAGCCGGCGCTCGGCACGCTCCCGGGCCACTTCCGCCCGAAGCTCGTCGCGCAGCTCTTCGAAGGCGGGCACGTCCGCCGAGCGCACCTCCGTGACCTCGATCAGGTGCCAACCGAACTCCGTGCGCACGGGCTCGCTCAGCTCGCCTTCCTCCAGGGACCAGGCGGCCTCCTCGAAGGGCTCGACGAAATCGCCCTGCCGCACGAGGCCAAGGTCGCCCCCCTGACGGGCTGAGCCGGGGTCGTCCGAGGCGTCCTCGGCCACCTGCGCGAAGGACTCGCCGCCCTGGATGCGCTCGCGCAGTGCCTGCGCCTCCTCGCGGGCCTCCGCCACCGCCGCCTCGTCGGCGGACTCGGGCACCTCCACGAGGATGTGACGGATGCGCCTGGGCGCGCCGCGCTCGGCCTGGGCGACGCGCTCCTCGTAGCGCTCGCGCAGGGTGTCCTCGTCCACCTCGATGTCGGCAGCGAGGCGCTGCGGGTCGAGCAGGACGTAGCGCAGCCGCACCGCCTCCGGCCGGCGGTAGTCGTCCCGGTTGGCCTCGTAGTATTCCTGCACGGCCGCGTCGTCGACGCTCACCTCGTCCTCGAAGGCAGCGGCGGAGACGCTCAGCCAGCCGGCGCGCCGCTCCTGGCGCTGCAGCGCCACCAGGCGCTCGATCTCCGCGTCGCTGGTGATGGCGGTGCCAACCACCGCATCGCGCAGCGCCTCCAGGGCCAGATCCCGGCGCAGCTGGGCCTCGTACTGCTCGGGGGTGATGTTGTTCTGGGACAGCAGGCTGCGGTAGCGCTCCACGGAGAACTCCCCGTCCACCTGGAACACGGACTGCCGGCGCAGGGCATTGGCGACGTCCTGGTCGGCCACGCGCAGCCCGGCATCCTGGGCGTAGCCGAGGAGGAGCTGGCGGTCGATGAGCTGCTGCAAGGTCTCGCGGCGCAGCTGCTGGTCGTCGAACATCGCCGGGTCGAAGCGGTCTCCCAGGGCCTCGCGCAGCTGCGCCTGGCGCTGGCGGTGCGCCTGGTCGAGGCGGGTGCGGGTGATCTCCTCGCCGTTCACCGTCGCCACCGTCTGCGCGCCGCCGCCCTCGGCGAGATAGTTGTACATCCCGAACAGGGCGAAGGGGATGACAAGGAGCGCGACGATGACGTACGCGATCCAGCCTCGGGTGCGGTCTCGGATGGCTTGCAGCATGTCTGTCCAGTGTCCGTCGGCGGCGCCGGGCGCCGCATGGTAGCCCCGGTGGGGGCGGAGGCGTCACCTGCCGGAAAGCAAAAAGGCGCCGTGGGGCGCCTTCCGGGTGCTGGGATGAAGATGGCGGAGCGGACGGGACTTGAACCCGCGACCTCCGGCGTGACAGGCCGGCATTCTAACCAGCTGAACTACCGCTCCGTATTCGTTTTGGTGGGTGGTGAGGGGTTCGAACCCCCGACATTCGCCTTGTAAGGGCGACGCTCTCCCAGCTGAGCTAACCACCCCGCGAAAAGGCCGCTAGTTTACGGCATCCTTCAGGGCCTTGCCAGCCTTGAATCCGGGCACCTTGGACGCCGGGATGTTGATCGAGGCGCCGGTGCGCGGATTACGACCGGTGCGGGCGGCCCTCTCGCGGACGGTAAACGTCCCGAAACCCACCAGTGTGACCTGATCTCCCTCCTTCAGCGCGTCCGTGACCGAAGAGACGAACGCATCCACCGCCCGGGTGGCAGCGGACTTGGAAATGTCCGCGGACTGGGCGACGGCTTCGATGAGCTCCGACTTGTTCATTTGGTCTTCCCCTTGATGGTTCTTGGTCTTGGCCGGCGCCGACCGCGCCCTGACGAGCACGGCGCCGTGACAACGACGGAGCCCATGCTAGCGTTGCTCCCCCGCGGGGACAATGCCCCAGGGGCCGGACCGACCACCGCTCCCCCGAAAGACTCTTCCGCTGGTCGACCGGAGAGCGGATGCCGCCGCGCAGGCCGCGGTGGCATCGCCGGTCTTATATCAGTCAGGTTTTTCAGGTGTCAACGACGCCCCTCAGTGGGCGCGGACCACATCACGCTTGCGCCGGCGCTTGGCGGGAGCCTCCTCCTTGCTGCCGGTCTCCTCCGGCAGCGGCGTCGGCCGCGCGGTGAGCGCCACCTCCAGCACCTCGTCGATCCAGCGCACCGGGCGGATGTCGAGCTTGCCCTTGATGTCCCTGGAGATCTCGGTGAGATCCTTGCGGTTCTCCTCGGGGATGAGCACCGTGTCGATGCCGCCGCGCAGGGCCGCCAGCAGCTTCTCCTTGAGGCCGCCGATGGGCAGGATCTCCCCGCGCAGCGTGATCTCGCCGGTCATGGCCACATTGGCCCGCACCGGGATCTCGGTGAGCGCCGAGACCAGCGCCGTGCACATCCCGATGCCGGCACTCGGGCCATCCTTCGGGATGGCGCCCTCGGGGACGTGGACGTGGACGTCCAGCTTCTGGTGGAACTCGGGGTCGATGCCGAGGGGGCGGGCGCGGCTGCGCACCACCGTCATCGCCGCCTGGATCGACTCCTTCATGACGTCGCCGAGCTGGCCGGTGTTGCTGAGCCGGCCCTTGCCGGGCATCACCGCGCTCTCGATGGTCAGCAGCTCGCCCCCCACCTCGGTCCAGGCAAGACCGGTGACGCGGCCGACCTGATCGTTCTCCTCGGCCATCCCGTAACGGTAGCGGCGCACGCCGAGGTACTTGTCCAGATTCTGGGTCGTGACCTGGACGCGGCCATCGCGGGGCTTCAGCAGGATGCCCTTGACCACCTTGCGCGCGATCTTGGCGACCTCGCGCTCCAGGTTGCGCACGCCGGCCTCGCGGGTGTAGTGGCGGACGATGTCGCGCAGGGCGTTGTCGCTGATCTCGAGCTCGCGCTGCTTGAGGCCGTTGGCCTTGACCTGCTTCGGCACCAGATAGCGCTTGGCGATGTTGACCTTCTCCTCCTCCGTGTAGCCCGGCAGGCGGATGACCTCCATGCGGTCGAGCAGCGGCGCCGGGATGTTCATGGTGTTCGCCGTGCAGACGAACATCACGTCGGAGAGGTCGAAGTCCACCTCCAGGTAGTGGTCGTTGAAGGTGGCGTTCTGCTCGGGGTCCAGCACCTCGAGCAGGGCCGAGGCGGGATCGCCCCGGAAGTCCATCGCCATCTTGTCCACCTCGTCGAGGAGGAACAGCGGGTTGCGCGTACCCACCTTGGAGAGCTTCTGCACGATCTTGCCCGGCAGCGAGCCGATGTAGGTGCGCCGGTGGCCACGGATCTCGGCCTCGTCGCGCACGCCGCCCAGGGACATGCGCACGAAGCGGCGATTGATCGCCCGGGCAATGGACTGGCCGAGGGAGGTCTTGCCGACGCCGGGCGGGCCCACCAGGCACAGGATCGGGCCCTTGAGCTTGCGCACCCGCTGCTGGACGGCCAGATACTCGAGGATCCGCTCCTTGACCTTCTCCAGGCCGTAGTGGTCGGCATCGAGGATCTGCTCGGCGCGCTTGAGGTCGTGGCGCACGCGGGTGCGCTTCTTCCAGGGCACGCTCACCATCCACTCGAGATAGTTGCGCACCACCGTCGCCTCGGCGGACATCGGGGACATGAGCTTGAGCTTGGAGAGCTCCTGGTCCGCCTTCTCCCGGGCCTCCTTGGACATGCCCGATTCCTCGATCTTCTTCTCGAGGTCCTCGATCTCGTTGGGCACGTCCTCCAGCTCACCCAGCTCCTTCTGAATGGCCTTCATCTGCTCGTTCAGGTAGTACTCGCGCTGCGACTTCTCCATCTGCTGCTTGACGCGGCCGCGGATGCGCTTTTCCACCTGCAGGATGTCGAGCTCGCCCTCGATCAGCGCCATCAGGTGCTCGAGGCGGGCGCGCGGATCCTCCATCTCGAGGATCTTCTGCTTCTCCTCGATCTTGAGGCTCATGTGCGCAGCGACGGTGTCCGCCAGTCGCCCCGGCTCCTCGATCCCCTGCAGCGAGGAGAGGATCTCCGGGGGCACCTTCTTGTTCAGCTTGACGTACTGCTCGAACAGCGACATCAGCGAGCGGGTCATCACCTCGACCTCGCGATCCCCGCCGACGTCGGGCTCGGGCAGCACCTCGAGGCCGGCCGCGAAATACTCGCCGCCGGTGTCGAGGCCGCGCACGCGGGCGCGCTCGGCCCCCTCCACAAGCACCTTCACGGTGCCGTCGGGGAGCTTGAGCATCTGCAGGATGTTGGCCAGCGTGCCGACATCGTAGATGTCGTCGGCCCCGGGCTCGTCCACCTCGGCGCTGCGCTGGGCCACCAGCAGGATGCGCTTGTCCACCGCCATGGCGGCTTCCAGGGCCTGGATGGACTTCTCGCGGCCAACGAACAGCGGGATGACCATGTGCGGATAGACGACGACGTCACGCAGCGGGAGTACCGGCGTGCCCTGGTCGCTACCCTGGAGAGCGCCCTCGGTGGAGGCTTCCTGGCTCATAGGGATTCCTCGATCGGCTGGGACGGCGCGGCGTGCGCACCGCCACGGGGTTCGGGGGGAGAGATGCGGACGCATCCCCGCGCTTTCAATGCGGGAATGATACCAGCGGCGCGCGCCGGCAGGCACACCGCCGGACACCGCCGGACACCGCCGGACACCGCCGGGCGGCGACGGCCGCCCGGCGGTACGGCGCGCGTACGGTCAGTCGGAGGCGGCGGCCGGCTGCTCGGCGCCGTCGTAGATGATGTAGGGCCGGCTCTCGCCGCGGATCACCGAGTCGTCCAGCACCACCTTGCTCACGTTGTCCAGCGAGGGCAGGTCGTACATGGTGTCCAGCAGCACCGACTCGATCAGGGTGCGCAGCCCCCGGGCGCCGGTCTTGCGGGCGATGGCCTTGCGCGCCACCTCGCGCAGGGCCTCGTCGCGGAACTCGAGCTCCACGCCCTCCATGTCGAAGAGCTTCTGGAACTGCTTGACCAGCGCGTTCTTCGGCTCGCGCAGGATCTGGATCAGCGCCTCCTCGTCGAGCTCGTCCAGCGTCGCCACCACGGGCATGCGGCCGACGAACTCGGGGATGAGGCCGAAGCGGATCAGATCCTCCGGCTCGATGTCGCGCAGGGTATCGCCCACGCTCTTGCGCTGGGCCTCGCCCTTGATCTCGGCGGAGAAGCCGATGCCGCCCTTCTCCGAGCGCTGCTGGATGATCTTCTCGAGCCCCGCGAAGGCACCGCCGCAGATGAACAGGATGTTGCCCGTGTTCACCTGCAGGAACTCCTGCTGCGGGTGCTTGCGCCCGCCCTGGGGCGGCACCGAGGCCACGGTGCCCTCGATCAGCTTGAGCAGGGCCTGCTGCACGCCCTCGCCGGAGACGTCCCGGGTGATCGAGGGGTTGTCCGCCTTGCGCGAGATCTTGTCGATCTCGTCGATGTAGACGATGCCCTGCTGCGCCTTCTCGACGTCGTAGTCGCACTTCTGCAGCAGCTTCTGGATGATGTTCTCCACGTCCTCGCCGACGTAGCCTGCCTCGGTGAGGGTGGTGGCGTCGGCGATGGTGAAGGGCACCTCCAGCAGCCGGGCCAGCGTCTCGGCAAGGAGGGTCTTGCCCGAGCCCGTGGGGCCGATCAGCAGGATGTTGCTCTTGGCGAGCTCGACGTCGTTCTTGCCGTGGCTCGCCTCCATGCGCTTGTAGTGGTTGTACACGGCCACGGACAGGACCTTCTTGGCGTGATCCTGGCCGATGACGTACTCGTCCAGCACGCCCTTGATCTCGTGCGGACGCGGCAGCTTGTTGCCGGAGCCTGCCGCCTTCTCTTCCATCTCCTCGCGGATAATGTCGTTGCACAGCTCGACGCACTCGTCGCACACGAAGACGGACGGCCCGGCAATGAGCTTGCGCACCTCGTGCTGGCTCTTGCCGCAGAAGGAGCAATAGAGCAGCTTGCCGTTGTCTTCGCCCCGACCGCCGTTGTCTCTGTCAGTCATTGGCTACCCTCGAGCAGGAGAGAAGGTCACATCGAAAACCTTGCCCGCTTTTCCGGATGCACGCAAGGGAGCGCGTCCCGTCGCGGGTTGCAGGCTACGATCCGTCTATCGGCTTGGAAAGGCAGCCCGGGAAGGGAGTTCCCGACAGCCGGTGGCGGGCCCCGGGCGGGCGGCCCCCACCGGGACCGCCCGCCCGCCGGTCACTCGATGGGCAGATTGCTGCGGTCGGTCAGCACCCGGTCGATCAGGCCGTACTCCCGGGCCGACTCGGGGGACATGAAGTTGTCCCGCTCGGTGTCGCGGCGGATGGTGTCGATGTCCTGCCCGGTGTGGTGGGCGAGGATCTCGTTCAGCCGCTCGCGCATGTGCAGGATCTCCCGGGCATGGATCTCGATGTCCGAGGCCTGGCCCTGGAAGCCGCCCAGGGGCTGGTGGATCATCACCCGCGAGTTGGGCAGCGCGTAGCGCTTGCCGGCGGCGCCGCCGGCAAGCAGCAGCGAGCCCATGCTGGCCGCCTGGCCGAGGCAAACGGTGCTGATGTCCGGCTTGATGAACTGCATCGTGTCGTAGATCGCGAGCCCCGCGGTCACCAGGCCGCCGGGGCTGTTGATGTAGAAGTGGATGTCCTTGTCAGGGTTGTCCGACTCCAGGAACAGGAGCTGGGCGATCAGCAGATTGGCCTGATGGTCCTCCACCGGACCCACCAGGAAGATCACCCGCTCCTTGAGCAGACGCGAGTAGATATCGAAGGCGCGCTCGCCCCGGGCCGTCTGCTCGACGACCATGGGCACCAGGCCCGTCGCCTCGGGCCCGTCGTCGCGACGCTCGTGCTGTTCACTCATGCTGGCTCACTCCGGCCGGTTCACGCGTCCGCGGACGCGCTGTCCTCGTCCGCCTCGCGCCCGGTCAGGGCGTCGAGGCTCATGGGCTTGTCGGTGACCTGGGCGCGCTCGGCCACCCAGTCCACCACCTGATCCTCCATTACCTGGAGCTGCAGGCTCTGCATCAGTTCCTGATTCTGGAGGTAGTACTGCATGATCTGCTCGGGCTGCTCGTAGCCCGCGGCGACGCGCTGCAGCGCCTCCTGCACGCGCTCGCGATCGAGCTCGATCTCGTTGGCGCGCACCAGCTCGTTGACGATGAGCCCCAGCGCCACGCGGCGGCGGGCCTCGTCCTCGAACCGGCTGGCCGGCAGCTCGGCGTCGTCGTCGCCCTGGCCGGCCTGGCGCATGCGCTCGCGGGTCTGCTCGCGCAGCTGCTGGATCTCGCTGTCGAGCAGGCTCTGCGGCAGCTCGATGGGGTTGCGCTCGAGCAGCGCCTCCATCACCTGATTCTTCACCCGGGCGCGCACGGCCTGGTCCCGCTCGCGCTGCAGGCTCTCGCGGATGCGCTCGCGCAGGGCGTCGATGCCGCCCTCGATGCCGAGGCGCTCGGCGAAGGCGTCGTCCGCCGCCGGCAGCTCGGCGGCCTCGACCTTCTTCACCTTCACCGCGAACTGCGCCTCGCGCCCGGCGATCTTCTCGTCCGGGAAGGCCTCGGGGAAGGTGTAGGCGATGGTCTTGTCGTCGCCGGCGGCGAGACCGGCCAGCTCCGCCTCGAAGGCCTCGGGCATCTGCCCCTCGCCGAGCGGGACGGGGACATCCTCGCCGCTGTTGCCGTCGAAGGCCTCGCCGTCCACGGTGCCCTCGAAGTCGATGGTGACCCGGTCGCCCTCGGCGGCGGGGCGATCGACCTCGGTGTACTCGGCGTGCTGCTTGCGCAGGCGCTCCAGGATGCGATCGACATCCTCATCGGTGATGTCCACCACGGGGCGCTCGATGGCGATGTCCTCGACGCCCTGGACCTCGATGCTCGGGAGCACCTCGAATTCGGCCTGGTACTCGAGATCCTGCCCCGCCTCGGTCTGCAGCGGCTCGATCTCCGGCGCGCCGGCCGGGCGGAGGGACTCCTGCTCCAGCGCCTCGGCGTAGGTGCGGCGCACCACCTCATCCAGCACCTCGCCACGCACCTGGGCGCCGTAGCGCTTCTGGACGACCTTGAGCGGCACCTTGCCGGGACGGAAGCCGTCGAGGCGCACGCGCCCGCGCAGGTCGCGCAGGCGGCTCTCGACCTCCTGGTCCACGCGCTCCGAAGGGACCTGCACCTTCATCCGGCGCTTCAGCCCCTCGGTCGTCTCCACGGATACTTGCATCGAGCACACCTCTGATCAGTGACCGCCATCGCGGCGGGCAAGCGGTTTGTCTGGTGCGAAAGGCGAGACTCGAACTCGCACGGGGCGTCAACCCCACTGGGACCTAAACCCAGCGCGTCTACCAGTTCCGCCACTTTCGCAAGGTACCCGGGCCCGGTACGGGCATACCCGCCCGGATAGCCCGCGGAGTATACCGCCGCCGCAGCCGCCGGAAAAACAACGGCCCGCCGGTCTCCCGGCGGGCCGCGATATGGTGGGCCGTCAAGGACTCGAACCTTGAACCTACTGATTAAGAGTCAGCTGCTCTACCAATTGAGCTAACGGCCCGCTTTTTAACTGGGGTGAGCGATGGGACTTGAACCCACGACCACCGGAGCCACAATCCGGAGCTCTACCAACTGAGCTACGCCCACCATTGACACTGCGCCCGCCGGAACTGGCGCGCCCGGCAGGACTCGAACCTGCAACCACCGGCTTAGAAGGCCGGTGCTCTATCCGCTTGAGCTACGGGCGCCTCGCGAACAGTCTAAACAACTCGCGCGCCCGGCGCCGGCAGAATCTGGTCGGGGTGGAGGGATTCGAACCCCCGACATCCTGCCCCCAAAGCAGGCGCGCTACCAGGCTGCGCTACACCCCGGTCGGGCCGGCGCACCCCGGCCGGGCCTCCGGCCGAAGTGCCGGAATGATACGCAGCGCCCCCAGGGCCGTCAAACCGCGCGCGCCGCGCGGTTGAGGGGGGTCCGGGCGCGTGCGAGAATCCGCGCGCACCGCCGCCAGGAGAGCACCCCATGCCCGCCCGCATTCTCGACGGCAAGGCCGTTGCCGCCCGCATCCGCGAACAGCTGCGCGAGCGCGTCGAGGCGCGGCAGGCGGCAGGCCGGCGGCCGCCGGGGCTGGCGGTCGTGCTGGTTGGCGAGCATCCGGCGTCGTCGGTCTACGTGCGAATGAAGCGCCGCGACTGCGCCCAGGTCGGCTTCGACTCCCAGGCCCACGACCTGCCGGAGCAGACCTCCCAGGCGGAGCTCCTGGCGCTCATCGACCGCCTGAACGCCGCCCCCGAGACCCACGGCATCCTGGTGCAGCTGCCGCTGCCCCGGCATATCGACGCCCAGGCGGTGATCGAGCGCATCGACCCGGCGAAGGACGTGGACGGTTTCCACCCGGCGAACGTCGGCCGCCTCACCCTGCGGCTGCCCGGGCTGCGCTCCTGCACGCCCCACGGCGTCATGACCCTGCTCCGGGAGACCGGCGAGCCGCTGGAGGGGCGCAACGCCGTGGTGCTCGGGCAGTCCAACATCGTCGGCCGGCCGATGGCGCTGGAGCTGCTGAACGCCCGCTGCACGGTGACCATCTGCCACAGCCGCACGCGTGACCTGGCGGCCGAGGTGGGCCGCGCGGATGTCCTCGTCGCCGCCGTGGGCCGGCCCGAATTCGTCCCCGGCGAGTGGATCCGCGAGGGGTCGACGGTGATCGACGTCGGTATCAACCGCCGGGACGATGGCAGCCTGGTGGGGGACGTGGACTACCCCACCGCCGCCGAGCGCGCGGCCTGGATTACCCCGGTGCCCGGCGGCGTCGGCCCCATGACCCGCGCCACGCTGCTGGAGAACACCCTCGCCGCCGCCGAGGCGCTGGACGCCTAGCCCGTATTTCTCACCGATCCGCGGCTGCGGGCGCGGATCGGTGAGAAATACGGGCTAGGGCTGACCGGCGGCCAACCGCCGGCCCCCGCCGGCGTGTTACTACTCATGTTATTGAGGGTATCGTTCGCCGGGGAAGGAGCCATTGCATGCCCCGCCGCGCCAGTGATCAGCGCCGCTTCGCGCGCCTGCCGATGAACCGCCCCGCCGCGCTGGACGGCCCGCGCGGCCGGGTGGAGGGGCGGCTGCGGGATATCGGGCTGAACGGCGTGCGCCTGGACCTGCCCGGGGACTGGGCCGGGGGCCCGGAGACCCAGTACCGACTGCGGGTCAGCCTCGCGCCGGGGGCGACGCTGAAGATGGGCCTGCGCCTGATCCACCGCCGCGGTGCCAGCGCCGGCTTCCGCTGCACCGGCCTCGACGGCGGCAGCCGCGGCCAGCTGACGGGGCTGCTGCGGCTCTACTATGGTGACGAGGGGGCGGTGCAGGCGGAACTGGACCGCTTCGAGCAGGACCACGGCGGCTGACCGGGAGCACCCCATGAGCGGAAGCGAGCCAGACGAGCGCCGGCATTTCCACCGCATCCACTTCGGGCAACCGGCGACGCTGCACGCCCCGGGCGGCGATGTGGACGTCACCGTGGAGGACATCAGCCTGCACGGCGCGCGCCTGGGCCTCGCCGCCGGCACGCCGCTGCGCCTCGAGGTCGGCGAGCGCGCCCAGCTTACCCTGGCGCTCACCGCCGGCGAGACCATCCGCATGGAGCTGGAGCTCCGCCACCGCGAGGGCGACAGCCTCGGCTGCGCCTGCCGCCACATCGACATCGACAGCATCAGCCGCCTGCGCCGCCTGGTGGAGCTCAACCTCGGCGACCCCGCCCTCCTCCAGCGCGACCTCGCCGAGCTCGCCGGCTGAGCCGCGCTCTTGGGAGGGGCATAACCGCGAAGGCGCTAAGGACGCGAAGCATAAGCGCAAAGGCAGGATCGCCCGGAGCGTGGGCGCAAGACACCCGGATTTTTCGTTCATGCTCGGCGAAAGGCGCCGTAGCGACCGGTCAGCCAAAAAACAAACCTTGGCGTCTTCACTTTGCGACCTTGGCGCCTTTGCGGTTATCCCCCTTGCTAACCCCCAAGACGTCGACAGCCAGGTCAGCTCAAGGCTTCGACCGCCTCGTCGAGGCGTTCCACGGCGATGATTTCCAGGCCTTTCGGGGCCTCGCCGCGGGGCGGGCGGTTCTTGCGGGGGACCAGGGCGTGGCGGAAGCCGTGGCGGGCGGCCTCGGCGAGGCGTTCGGGGCCGTTCGGCACCGGGCGGATCTCGCCGGCGAGGCCGACCTCGCCGAAGGTCACCCAGTCCTGGGGGATGGGCCGGTCGCGCAGGCTGGAGAGCACCGCCAGCAGCGCCGGCAGGTCGCTCGCCGTCTCGCCCACCCGCACCCCGCCGACCACGTTCAGGAAGACGTCCTCGCCGAAGGTGCTGATGCCGGCATGGCGGTGCAGCACCGCCAGCAGCATGGCGAGCCGGTTGCCGTCGAGCCCCACCGCCACCCGGCGCGGGTTGGACAGCGGGCTCTCCGCCACCAGCGCCTGCACCTCCAGCAGCAGCGGCCGGGTGCCCTCGCGGGTCACCAGGATCGCGCTGCCCGGCACCGGCTTCTCGTGCCGGGAGAGGAAGATCGCCGAAGGGTTTTTCACCTCCTTCAGCCCGGTCTCGAGCATGGCGAACACGCCAAGCTCGTTGGCCGCGCCGAAGCGGTTCTTCACCGCCCGCAGCAGGCGGTAGCGGCTGCCGGAGTCGCTCTCGAAGTAGAGCACCGTGTCCACCATGTGCTCCAGCACTCGCGGGCCGGCGAGCTGGCCGTCCTTGGTGACGTGCCCCACCAGGAACAGCACCGTGCCCGTGCGCTTGGCGAAGCGCACGAGCTGCGCCGCGGACTCACGGACCTGGGCCACCGCCCCGGGGGCGGAGCCCAGCGCCTCGCTGTGCACGGTCTGGATGGAGTCCACCACCAGCACCTCCGGCGCCTCGCGGGCGGCGGTGTCGAGGATCGCCTCCACCCGGGTCTCGGCGAGCAGCTGCAGGCCGTCGCCGCTGAGGCCGAGGCGCCCGGCCCGCAGCCCCACCTGGCGCAGGGATTCCTCGCCGGTGACGTAGAGCGCCCCATGGCCTGCGGCGAGCCGCGCCACCGCCTCCAGCAGCAGCGTGGACTTGCCGATGCCGGGGTCGCCGCCGAGCAGCACCACGCCACCCGGCACCAGGCCGCCGCCGAGCACGCGGTCGAACTCGCCGATGCCGGTGCCGAAGCGGCTCTCCTCGTCCCGCGGCACCTCCGAGAGCCGGCGCACGCCGGTATCGCCGGCGTACTGGCCGCGGGCGGCAGCGGGCCGCTCCGGCGTCGCCACGGTCTCCTCCAGGGTGTTCCAGGCGCCGCAGTCCGGGCACTGGCCGGCCCACTTGGGCGAGCGCCCGCCGCACTCCTGGCAGACGAATACGGTGCGCGCCGCCTTCGGCGCCACCTCAGCCGCCCCTCTGGTGCCAGCGCTGCACCCGAGGCGTGACCTGGCAGTAGAGCTCGTAGCCGATGGTGCCGCAGAGCTCGGCAACCTCCTCCACGCCCGGGTCCTCGCCCCAGAGCACCACGGTGTCACCCACCTCGGCCTCGGGCACCGCCCGCAGGTCGATGCAGGTCATGTCCATGGACACGCGCCCGGCCACGCCGGCCCGGCGGCCGCGGATCTGCACCGGCGTGCCGTTGGGGGCGTGCCGGGGGTAGCCGTCGCCGTAGCCAATGGAGGCGACGCCCACGGGCATGTCCTCCGGACAGACGAAGGTGCCGCCATAGCCGATGCGATCGCCCCGGCGATGATGGTTCACCGCGATCAGGCGGGCCTCGAGGCGCATGGTCGGGCGCAGCGCCGGTGCCGGAAGGCCGTCCACGAAGGGCTGGCAGCCGTAGAGCATGATACCGGGGCGCACCCACTGCGCATGCGAGCCATGCCAGCCGAGGGTGCCGGCGGAGTTGGCGATGGAGCGCTCGCCCTCGAGCCCCCGCAGGGCCTCGTCGAAGAGCTCGAGCTGGCGGTGGGTGGTGTCGTCCTCCCGGTCGTCGGCGCAGGCGAGGTGGGTCATGAAGCGCAGCGTGCCCACGGCGGGGGCAGCAGCCAGGCGGGCCGCCATCCCGGCGGCGCGCTCCGGCGGAAAGCCCAGCCGGCCCATGCCGGTGTCCACCTTCAGCCAGACGTCCACCGGCGCTGGCAGGCGGGCGCCCTCGAAGGCCGCCACCTGCCAGTCCGTGTGCACCACCGCGTCCAGCTGCCGGCGGGCGAAGACCGGCAGCTCGGCGGCGGTGAACGGCCCCTCCAGCAGCACCAGGCGCTGCTGGAAACCGGCCTCGCGCAGCGGCAGCGCCTCCTCCAGGCAGCTTACGGCAAACGCCTCGGCCTCGCGCAGGGCGTCGGCCACGCCGAGCAGCCCATGGCCGTAGCCGTTTGCCTTCAGCACCGCGATCACCCGCGCCGGCGCCACGGCCTCCCGGGCCACGGCCAGATTGTGGCGCAGCGCGGCGTGATCGATCACGGCCCGCGCCACGCGGCTCACGACCAGCCCTCGCCGCCGTAGGGGTCGTGGATGTAGTTCTCGAAGCGGGTGTACTGGCCGAGGAAGGTCAGCCGCAGGGTGCCCACCGGGCCGTTGCGCTGCTTGCCGATGATGATCTCCGCGGTGCCCTTGTCGGGGCTGTCCTCGTTGTAGACCTCGTCGCGGTAGATGAAGAGGATGACGTCCGCGTCCTGCTCGATGGCGCCGGACTCTCGCAGGTCGGACATTACCGGGCGCTTGTTGGGGCGCTGCTCGAGGCTGCGGTTGAGCTGGGAGAGCACCATCACCGGCACGCCGAGCTCCTTCGCCATGCCCTTCAGCGAGCGCGAGATCTCGGAGATTTCCATCGCCCGGTTCTCCTTGAAGCCCGGCAGCTGCATGAGCTGCAGGTAGTCCACCAGCACCAGGCCGAGGTCGTGCTCGCGCTTCAGCCGCCGGCAGCGCGCGCGCATCTCGGTGGGCGTGAGCCCGGGCGTGTCGTCGATGAACAGCCGTGCCTGGGAGAGCAGGTTCATGGTGCTGGTCAGCCGCGGCCAGTCCTCGTCCGCCAGCCGCCCGGAGCGGATCTTCTGCAGCTCCACCCGCCCCAGCGAGGAGAGCATGCGCATGGCGAGCGCGTCCGCCGGCATCTCCATGCTGAACACCGCCACCGGCGGCCCGTCCTGATGCAGGGCCGCGCCCTCGGCGATGTTCATCGCGAAGGTCGTCTTCCCCATCGAGGGCCTTCCCGCCACGATCACCAGGTCGCCGGCCTGGAGGCCGGAGGTCATGCGGTCGAGGTCGGTGAAGCCGGTGGCGAGGCCGGTGACGTCGCTGTCCTGGTGGTAGAGGGTGTCGATGCGGTCCACCACCTGGGGCAGGACATCGCGCACGCTCTGGAAACCGCGGCGGTTGCGGCCGGACTGCTCGGCGATCTCGAAGATCAGGCGCTCGGCATGATCGAGCAGATCCGCGGAGGCGCGGCCGTCCGGGTTGTAGCCGGTCTCCGCCACCTGCGTCCCGGCCGCGATCAGCTGGCGCAGTACCGATTTCTCGCGGACGATGTCCGCATACGCGCGGATGTTCGCGGAGCTCGGGGTATCCCGGGCAAGTGCCCCGAGATACGGCAGGCCGCCGGCATCCTCCAGCTCGCCGTTGGACTTCAGCCACTCGGAGAGGGTGACTGCGTCCATCGGCTGGCCGGCCTCGGCCAGCGACGCCACGGCGCGGAAGATGAGCCGGTGGTCGCGTCGGTAGAAGTCCTCTTCCGCCACCCGGTCGGCGACCTGATCCCAGGCGCCGTTGTCCAGCATGAGCCCACCGAGAACCGCCTGCTCCGCCTCCAGCGAGTGCGGCGGCACCTTGAGCGCATCGGTCTCACTCGCGTAGGGACGGACTTCCGCCATGCGGCTATCGGCTCCAGGGCTCGTTAACCCCGGCAGTCGCGGCGGTCACCGCGAACGCCAGGCGGGGCAGGCACCACGGCCCGCCGGGTCGAAGCCCGCATCGATCACCGGTGGATCGTTGCGGGCCAGCCCGGACAGCTACCCGGGCTAGGCCTCGCCGGTCACCACCACCTGCACGGTGCTGTTGACGTCGGCATGCAGGTGCAGCTCGATCTCGTACTCGCCGGTGGCGCGCAGCGGGCCCTCGGGCAGGCGCACCTCGTGCTTGCCGATCTCCACGCCGGCGGCGGTGACGGCATCGGCGATGTCGGCGGTGCCGACCGAGCCGAACAGCTTGCCCTCCTCGCCGGCCTTGGCCGCGATGGTCACCGTCAGGCCCTCGAGCTGGGCGGCACGGGCCTGCGCGGCGGCCAGCTCCTCGGCGGCCTTGCGCTCGAGCTCGGCGCGGCGCGCCTCGAAGTAGCGGATGTTCTCCTCGGTGGCCGGCTTGGCCTTGCCCTGGGGGATGAGGTAGTTGCGCCCGTAGCCGGGACGCACCTTCACCCGGTCACCGAGACCGCCCAGGTTGTCCACCTTCTCCAGCAGAATGACTTCCATCTCCAGACCCCGATTGGTTGGTTCAGTAAACGCGGGCCGGGCGCGTCACGCCTGGCCCGATGGTCCTGCGAAGCGGCGCCGCAGGTCCAGGAACACGTCGGCAATGCCGAGCGCGGCCACCGGCCGCAGCGCCAGCGGCAGGAGCAGATACACCCCCACCAGCCAGCCGCCGTGCCAGCCGCGCCGCGCGAACAAAGCGTGCACCACCGCCAGCGCCTGGAGCACGAACACGCCGGTGAGCACCAGCGAGAGGTCGCGCACCAGCCCCGCCGGCGTGAACAGCGCCAGGGCCGCCGCGGCGACAGCGATGCCGGTGAACCAGACCTCCAGCCGCAGCTCGTGGAACTCGGCGCGGAATCCGCCCGGATTGTACAGCAGCGCCTGCCACCAGCGACCCAGCAGCAGGCTGGCCACGGCCAGCGCCAGCATGTTCACCGCCCAGAGGCCGGTGAGCATGGGCGCGAGCTCGGCGGTGGCGCGCTGCCAGGTCTCGGCGGCCGGATCCCCGCCCATGAGCAGCGCCACCTGCTCCAGCACCCGCGTCCAGAAGGCCGCCGGGTCCGGATGCAGCACGTGAAACACGAGCACGCCCGCGGCCGCCACCAGGGCCCCGGTCTCCAGCGTGCGGGCCAGGGAGACCGTGGCCCGCAGCACCAGGGCGAGCAGCAGCACCGGCAGCCAGATGAGCAGCAGCGGCTGCAGCGCGGCCAGCGGCGTGCCGATGAGCCCGGCGCTGATCACGCCGAGCAGCAGCGTCGCTCCGGCCATCACCAGCGCACCCTCGCTCGGCCCCCGCCGCAGCGCCACCAGCGCCAGCGCCGCCCCGCTCAGCCAGAACAGCAGCGGCAGCAGCGCCGGTGCCGCCACCACCGTGATGGCGGTGAAGCGGCTGCGCATGATGAAGCCGGCAATGGCACGCACGAAGCCGCCGTGGCCCGGCCGGTCAGTGCCGATCGGTGTAAGGCAGCAGCGCCAGGTAGCGTGCGCGCTTGATCGCCGTGGACAGCTGGCGCTGATACTTCGCCCGGGTACCGGTGATGCGGCTCGGCACGATCTTGCCGGTCTCGGTGACGTAGGCGCGCAGGGTGTTGAGATCCTTGTAGTCGATCTCCTTCACGCCCTCGGCGGTGAAGCGGCAGAACTTGCGACGACGGAAGAAACGGGCCATGACTCAGTTCCTCGAAGACTCGGGCTCGAGCCGCTCGATGCGGCTCGCGCTGATTATGATCGGATCGGTTTCGACGCCACGCTGACGCGAGCGCACGAGAAAGCCGGTAACGCGTATGCGGCTGCCGGCCGCCAGCTCGGCGAGCACCCCGGCCGCCGCCTCGCCCGCGGCGCGCACGCCGACGCGGAAGCGGATCGCGCGCGGGACCCCGGCCTCGGCCTGTTCGGAGTCATGCTCCAGCAGGCAGCGGGCAATGGGCACACCGGCCGGGGAATGCCGCACCATGGGCGGGTCGACCAGCACGCCGGTCAGCCGCACGCGGTTCTCGGCCTCCCCGTCCACGCCGGCGCCGTCAGGCGTCGTCGCCGGCCGGCGCCTCGCGCCGCTCGCGGGGCTCGCGCTCCTCCCGCGGCTCGCGGTCGTCGTCATCGTCGCCCCGGCGACGCTCGCCGCGGGCAGGGCGGTCATCGTCACGCTTGTCGTCATTGCTCTTGGCAAGCGGCGACGGCTCGGTGTCCGGCCCCGGGCGCGAGAGCACCAGGTTGCGGATGACGGCGTCGTTGAAGCGGAACATGGACTCGAGCTCGTCGATGTCCTCGGGCCGGCACTCCACGTTCATCAGCACGTAGTGCGCCTTGATGAGCTTCTTGATCGGATAGGCGAGCTGGCGCCGCCCCCAGTCCTCGAGGCGATGGATGGTACCGCCGTTGCCCTCGATGAGCCCGCGGTAGCGCTCGATCATCGCCGGCACCTGGTCGCTCTGGTCCGGGTGGACCATGAACACGATCTCGTAATGTCGCATTTCGACTCCTTACGGTTGATCCGGCCGTCCCACCGGCCGGCAAAAGCCGCCCGCCGTCGGCGGGAGGCAAGGAGGGGCACGCCGGTTACCCGATGCGGAACCTGGCGAGCCGCGCAGTCTATCCCGGGTCGGGGTGCCAGGCAAACCCTCGTGCTCGGCGTGCCGTTCAAAGTTCCTGGTTCAAAGTTCAAAGAGCGCCCCGTGCTCCGTCGCAGGCACCAAGGCGTTCAATCCCCACCCTCGGCAGCCGGCATGTCGGCAGCCGCCTGCGGCGGGCACCGACCTGACGTCTTTGAACCTTGAACTTTCACCCTTGAACTCGCCGCTGCACAGCAGCGGCGCGCTGCCTCACCGCCTCGTAAAGCATCACCCCCGCCGCCACCGAGACGTTCAGGCTCTCCACCCGGCCGGCCATGGGGATGGCCACGAGCTGGTCGCAGGCCTCGCGGGTGAGGCGGCGGAGGCCGTTTTCCTCCGCGCCGAGGACCAGCGCGAGGGAGCCGGTCAGGTCGGTGTCGTAGAGGGAGGCGGCGGCGGTGTCGGCGGCCCCCACCAGCCAGATGCCGCGCTCGCGCAGGTCGCGCAGGGCGCGGGCGAGGTTGGTGACCTGGAACAGCGGCAGGGTCTCGGCAGCGCCGGCGGCGACCTTGTGCACCGCCGGCGTGAGCCCCGCGGCGCGATCGCGCGGGGTGATGACCGCATCCACCCCGGCCCCTTCCGCGGTACGCAGACAGGCGCCGAGATTGTGCGGGTCCTGGACCTGATCCAGCACCAGCAGGAACGGCGCCCGCGCCAGGCCGTCAAGCAGCTGCGCGAGCTCGTCGTCCCCCCGCGGCGGCGGGCCGCGGTAGCGAATGGCCACGCCCTGATGGGCGTCACTGCCGGTAAGCCGGTCGAGCTCGCGCCGCTCCACCTCGTGCACCGGGCAGCCCAGGCCCTGGAGCTGGCGGCGCAGCCGCTGCATGCGGCCATCCCGCCGGCGCCGCTCGACCCAGGCCTCAACAACCCCAGCGGGCTCGTAGCGCACCGCCGCCTGCACCGCGTGCAGGCCGTGGATCAGATCGTCCTGGCTCATTCGCTCCGGCGGCGGCGCCCGCGACGGTTGCCGCGCTTGCCCGGCGGGCCACCGCGGCGGCGGCCGCCCTCGCGGCGCTTGATCTCGGAGCCCTCCAGCACCTCGCCGTTGGGGCCGAGGGGATGGGCCACGGGATCGAAGTCGAGCTTGCGCTCGTCGATGTCCACCCGGGCCACGCGCACGCGAATGCGGTCGGCGAGCTTGTACTCCTTGCCGGTGCGCTCCCCGGTGAGGCGATGGCCGACGGGGTCGAAGTGGAAGAAGTCCTGCTCCAGGTTGGTGATGTGGATCAGGCCGTCCACGTAGAGCTGGTCCAGCTCCACGAACAGGCCGAAGGAGGTGACGCCGCTGATCACCCCGTTGAACTCGTTGCCCACCTGGTTGGACATGTACCGGCACTTGAGCGTCATGGTGGCGTCGCGGGTGGCCTCCTCCGCACGCCGGTCGGTCATGGTGCAGTGCTCGCCGAGGGTGATCAGCTGGTCCTCGTGATACTCGAAGGTGTCCGGCTTGGCCCCGCTCAGGATGTGCTTGATCGCCCGATGGACGATGAGGTCCGGATAGCGGCGGATGGGCGAGGTGAAGTGGGCGTAGGCGTCCAGGGCGAGGCCGAAGTGGCCGCCGTTGTCCGGCCGGTACTCGGCGGCCATCATCGAGCGCAGCATCACCGTCTCGATGAGGTGGCGATCCGGGCGGTTGCGCACCCGCTGCATCAGCTTGGCGTAGTCCTTGGGCGAGGGCTCCTTGCTCACCTCGAGGCGCAGGCCGGTCTGGGCCACGAACTTGCGCAGGTTCTCCAGGCGATCCTCGCTCGGCGGCTCGTGCACACGGTACAGAGCGGGGATGCGGTGGCGGCGCAGGAAGCGGGCCGTGGCCACGTTGGCCTTGACCATGCATTCCTCGATCAGCTTGTGGGCATCGAGGCGCTCGGCGGGGTGGATGGCGAGCACCTGGCCCTGGTCGTCGAACTCGATCACCGACTCCGAGGTGTCGAAGTCGATGGCGCCGCGGCGCTCGCGCTCCTTGCGCAGGGCCCGGTAGACCTGGAAGAGATGATCGATGTGCTTGAGCACGCCGCGGTGCCTGCGCCGCAGCGACGGATCGCGGCGATGGTGGATGGCGTCGGCATCCTCGTAGGTCAGGCGCGCGGCGGAGTTCATCACGCCCTCGTAGAAGCGCGAGCGCCGCAGCTGCCCCTCGCGGCCGATCTGCATCTCGCAGACCATGCACAGCCGGTCCACCTTCGGGTTCAGCGAGCACAGGCCGTTGGAGAGCACCTCCGGCAGCATCGGCACGACGTTGCGCGGGAAGTACACCGAGTTGCCGCGCTCGGCGGCCTCGGCGTCCAGCGCCGTCCCCGGACGCACGTAATGGGCGACGTCGGCAATGGCGACGATGAGCTTCCAGCCGGTGGCGGTGGGCTCGCAGTAGACGGCATCGTCGAAGTCCCGGGCATCGGCGCCGTCGATGGTCACCAGCGGCAGCTGGCGCAGGTCCTTGCGGCCGGCCTTGGCCGGCTCCGGGACCTCCTCCCCGAACTCGCGGCTCTCGCGCAGCACGGCCGCCGGGAACTCCACGGGTATGCCATGCACGCTGGCGGCGACGTCGATCTCGCTGCCCGGCTCGATATGCTCGCCGAAGACCTCGATCACCCGGCCGATGGGCTGGCGGCGGCGGGACGGCTGGCTCAGCACCTCCGCCACCACGAGCTGGCCGTCCTTGGCCTCGCCGCGATAATCCGGCGGGATGATCAGGTCCTGGTGCAGGCGCTTGTTGTCCGGGACCACGAACCCGATGCCGCTCTCCTCGAAGTAGCGTCCGGTGATCTGCTCGTTGGCCCGCTCCAGCACGTCCACCAGCTCGCCGGCGGGCCGGCCCTGGTCATCCAGGCCGACGATGCGCACCACGATGCGGTCGCCATTGAGGAGGCTGCGCATCTCCCGGGGCGAGAGGTAGACCGGGTCACCGGGCCGGTCCGGGCGCAGCATGCCGCTGCCGTCGGGCCCGGCGCGGACCCGCCCGCGCACCAGATCCTCGTTGTCCACCACCACGTAGCCGCCACGGCGGTTGCGCACCACCTGGCCGTCCCGCTCCATCGCCCGCAGGCGCCGGCGCAGCCCTTCCAGCGCATCCTCGTCGGTGAGGCCGAAGAGCTCGGCGAAGTCCTTGCGGGAGAGGGGCTTGCGCTGCTGCTGCAGCTGCTCGAGGAGGAACTCACGGCTGGGTACGGGCTGGCCGTACTTCTCGCGCTCCCGGTCCAGGTAGGGATCCTTGGCTGGATCGGCGCCGCGCGTGGGGTCTTTTGGCATGGGGAGATGGACTTCCGGATGGAGCGTGGGTTGTCAAGAGTGAGCGCAGGATACGTCATCGCCTGTTTCCTGCAAACGCCGACGCGACGCGCCGTTGACACCCCCCTGCCCCGACTGTAATCTCTGCGCCGCTGTGCCGGGGGCTCCCCGCACAACGCCGAGGTGGCGGAATTGGTAGACGCGCTAGCTTCAGGTGCTAGTGGGCGAAAGCCCGTGGAGGTTCAAGTCCTCTCCTCGGCACCAGACATGAAAAAAGCGGGCCTTGAGCCCGCTTTTTTCATGTCTGGTGCAGTTCAAAGTTCGAAGTACAAAGTTCAAAGACGGCCTCCGCAACGCATTGAAGCGCGAACGGCGCCGGAGTCCGCCGCGAGCGTTTCGGTGGGAGCCTTTGAACTTTGACCTGAGAACTCCGAACTGTGCGCCGGCACCCGTTTGATTGAGCGGCTTCGCGCTCAATCAAACGGGTGCCGGCGCACGATGGTCTCCATCCGATCCGCCCCCGTGGAGACGATGTCCACCGGCACGCCGCAGAGCGCCTCGATGCGGTCAAGATAGGCGCGGGCCTCGGCGGGCAGGTCCTCGTCCCGCTGGATGCCCAGGGTGGAGCACTTCCAGCCCGGAAGCTCGATGTATTCCGGGTCGCACTCGGCCAGGGCCTCGGCGCCGCTCGGGAGGTGGTCACAGGCCTTGCCGCCGCAGCGGTAGCCGACACAGATGCGCAGGGTGTCCAGCTCGTCGAGGACGTCCAGCTTGGTCATGCACAGTCCCGAGATGCTGTTGATCTGCACCGCCCGGCGCAGGGCCACGGCGTCGAACCAGCCGCAGCGGCGCGGGCGGCCGGTGGTGGCGCCGAACTCGTGGCCCCGGCGGGCCAGGTGCTCACCGAGCTCGTCGGCGAGCTCGGTGGGGAACGGGCCTGCCCCGACCCGCGTGGTGTAGGCCTTGGTGATGCCGAGCACGTAGTCCAGCTCGCGCGGGCCGACGCCGCTGCCGGTGGCGGCGGCCCCGGCGGTGGTGTTCGAGGAGGTGACGAAGGGATAGGTGCCCTGGTCGATGTCCAGCAGCGTACCCTGGGCACCCTCGAACAGCAGGTTCTCGCCGGCGGCGCGACGCTCGGCGAGCAGGCCGGCGACGTCTGCCACCATCGGCTCGAGCAGGCCCGCCACCTGCAGGCACTCCTCCTGGATGCGCTGAAAGTCCTGCGGCGGCTCGCCGTAGAAGCGCTGCAGCACGAAGTTGTGGTAGTCCAGCAGCTCGCCCAGCTTGGCGGCGAGGCGCTCGCGGTGGAAGAGATCCTCCACGCGCACGCCGCGCCGGGCGACCTTGTCCTCGTAGGCGGGGCCGATGCCGCGGCCGGTGGTGCCGATGGCGGCCTTGCCGCGGGCGCGCTCCCGGGCCTGGTCCAGGGCCACGTGGGAGGGCAGGATCACCGGGCAGGCCGGGCTGATGCGCAACCGCTCGCGCACCGGCACACCGGTACCCTCCAGCGCCTGCATCTCGCTCACCAGCGCCTCGGGGGAGAGCACCACCCCGTTGCCGATGAGGCAGAGCACGTGCTCGCGAAGGATCCCCGAGGGGATGAGGTGGAGCACCGTCTTGCGGCCCTCAATCACCAGGGTATGCCCGGCGTTGTGGCCGCCCTGGAAGCGCACCACCGCCCCGGCGCGGTCCGTCAGCAGGTCGACGATCTTGCCCTTGCCCTCGTCGCCCCACTGGGAGCCGACCACCACAACGCTCTTGCCCATCTTCGCGCCAGCCCCTCTGGATTCCGTCACTCGATCGGTTCGATCCGCCAGTGTCCGCTGCCGTCCGCCCGCAGCACACGGTCGCAGCCCATGGCGACGGCCTCCTGCTCGTGCCCCGGCAGCAGCCAGATCACGCGCTCGCCCTCGGCCCGCAGGGCGCGCACGCGCGCCAGCAGGGCCGCGTCGCCGCGCCAGGGCGCGCCGATGGCGGCCGGCTGCGGCGCCGCCTCCGCGGCGGCCAGGCGGTGCAGCGCCTTCAGGTCGGTGCTGAACCCGGTGGCCGGGCGGGCCCGCCCGAAGACACGGCCGATGTCGTCATAGCGCCCGCCCCGGGCAAGCTCGGCGCTGTGCCCCGGCACGTAGGCGGCGAACACCACGCCGGTGTGATAGCGATAGCCCCGCAGCTCGCCGAGGTCGAAGTGCAGCGGCACGCTCGGCAGCCAGCGCTCCAGCGCCGAGGCCACCGACCAGAGTGCCTGCAGCGCCTCGCGCACCGGCGCGGCAGCCCCGGCGAGCTCGCCGTTGGCATGCTCCAGCACCTCGACGCCGCCGGCAAGGCCCGGCAGCGCCGCGAGCCGCCGGCGCACCGCCTCGGGCATCTCGAGCTCGCCGAGCAGCGTCTCGATCTCGGCCGTGGCCTTGCGCTGCAGGGCGTCCCAGAGCCGGATCTCGGCCTCGTCGTCAAGCCCCGCCTCCGCGGCGAGGCCGCGGAATATGCCGACGTGGCCGAGGTCGAGGTGGACATCCTGGGCGCCCGCCGTGGTCAGGATCTCCAGCATCAGCGCGATGATCTCGACGTCGCTCTCGATGCCGGCGTGGCCGTAGAGCTCGGCGCCCATCTGCAGCGGGTTGCGGCTTCCGGTGGGACCGTCCGGCCGGGTCTGCAGCACGGTGCCCGTGTAGCACAGCCGCACCGGGCAGTCGCGCCGCAGCTGATGGGCATCGATGCGCGCGGCCTGGGGCGTGATGTCCGCGCGCACGCCCATCAGGCGCCCGGTGAGCTGATCGGTGAGCTTGAAGGTCTGCAGGTCCAGATCGTGGGCCACGCCGGTGAGCAGGGACTCGAGATACTCGATGGCCGGCGGCATCACCAGCTCGTAGCCCCAGCGCTCGCAGGTGGCGAGCACCTGCTGGCGCAGCTGCTCCAGGCCGCGGGCCGCCGGTGGCAGCAGCTCTTCCACGGCGTCCGGCAGCAGCCAGGGATCGTTGCGGCCGTCGTACGGTTGGCTCATGTCGTTTCCCCTGCCCCGCTCAGCGGACGAGATAGAGCAGCAGCAGCCCCGCAAGCATGGTCACGAGACCCGTGGTGCGCAGGGTCTTGTCGTTGTGCTGCACGATCTGGAACAGCGCACGCCGCATCCCCCGCGGGCTCAGGAACGGCAGGATACCCTCGATCACCAGCAGCAGGGCGAGCGCCGTCAGCAGATCTTGAATCATGGGGATCCCGGTGGCCGACCCGATGGGCGGCACGGGGGCCGCCCATCGGGTCGGGGATTCACTGGTCCAGGGTTTCGACCTGGTCGAAGTAGCGGAAGAACTCGGAGTCCGGCGAGAGAATGAGCAGGTCGTCCTCGTTGGAGAACGTCTGCTCATAGGCGCCCAGGCTGCGGTAGAAGCGATAGAACTCGCGGTCGCCGCTGTAGGCGTCCGCGTAGATCTCGGTCGCCCTCGCGTCGGCCTCACCACGCATCATCTCGCCCTCGCGCCGGGCCTCGGCGACGATCACCGAGCGCTCGCGATCCGCCTCGGCGCGAATGCGGGTGGCCTGCTCCTGGCCCTCGGCCCGGAATTCCCGGGCGACCCGCTCCCGGGCCGACACCATGCGGTTGTAGACCGACTCGCTCACCCCCTCCGGCAGGTCCACCCGGCGGATGCGCACGTCAAGGACCTGAATGCCGAGGGAAAGCCCGGCGGCTCCCGCCTGCTCGGTGAGGATGTTCATGATCTCGGCGCGGTCGCCGGAGATCACGTCCTGCACCGTGCGCCTGCCGAACTCGTTGCGCAGCCCGTCCTGGATGATCTCCGAGAGCCGCAGGTTGGCGCGGCGCGGATCGGCGCCGACGGTGACGTAATAGCGCTCGACATCGCCAACCCGCCATTTCACGAACGAGTCCACGATCACGTTCTTCTGCTCGATGGTGAGGAAGCGCTGGGGCTCCTCGTCCAGGGTCTGCACCCGGGCGTCCACCTTGCGGACGTTGTTGACGAAGGGGATCTGGAAGTAGAGCCCCGGCTCGAAGTCGGTGCGCACCACCTCGCCCAGCCGGAATTTCAGCGCCTTTTCAGTCTCGTGCACCTGGAAGGCACCGAAGTACAGGCCTCCCAGAACCAGCACGACGATCACGCCGACGACGGAGAGGATTCGATTCATCAGCGCGTCTCCCGCATCCGCAGGCGGCTGTTGCTGGTGCTGCTGCCGCCGCTGCTCTGGTTGCCGGCGGCGGAACCGCCAGCGCGTGCGCTCTCACCCTGGGAGCCGGAGCCCTCACCGCCGCTCGAGCCCGAGCGGAGCATGCGGTCGAGCGGCAGGTACATGAGCGGCTGGCTGGAATCGACGTCGATCAGCACCTTGCCGCTTCTGCCGAGCACCCGCTCCATGGTGTCCAGGTAGAGCCGGTCGCGGGTGACGTCCGGTGCCTGCCGGTACTCGGCCACCAGCTGGGTAAAGCGGCTGGCGTCACCTTCGGCGCGGTTCACCACCTCCGCCTGGTAGGCCTGGGCCTGCTCCAGGATCTGTGCCGCCTGGCCCTGGGCCTGCGGAATCACCTCGTTGCGGTAGGCCTCGGCCTGATTGATCAGCCGCTCGCGATCCTCGCGTGCCTGGATGGCATCGAGGAAGGCGTCCTGGACCTGCTCCGGCGGCTGCACGTCCTGGATCACCACGGCCACGACTTCGATGCCGGCGAAGTAGGCGGACATTACCTCCTCCACCAGCTCCCGGGTGCGGTTGGCCACCTCGGCCCGTCCCTCGGTGAGGACGAAGTCCATGTTGCGCTTGCCCACGATCTCGCGCAGGGCGCTCTCGGTGACCTCCTTGAGGGTCTGCTCGGGATTGACGAACTCGAACAGGAACTGCGCCGGATCCCCCACCTCGTACTGCACCGCGAGCTGGACGTTCACGATGTTCTCGTCCTCGGTGAGCATCAGCGCCTCGGAGAGCACCGGGCGTGTCTGGTTGGGCGCCACCGCGTCGTAGCCGACCGTGATGGTCCGCCGCTCGGAGACGTTGACCGTCTGCACCGACTCGATCGGATAGGGCAGATGCCAGTGCGGCCCGGGCTGGTCGGTGCGGACGTAGTCACCGAAGCGGGTCACCACGCCACGCGTGCCCTCGTCGACGATGTGGATGCCGGAGACGAGCCAGCCGAGGACGAGAAGACCGACGATGACGCCGACCCCCTTGGCCCCAGGGCCGCCGCCACCACCGCCACTCTGCTCGCCATCGCCGCCACGGCGACCGCCGCGGCCGCCGAACAGGCCTTCCAGCCGCGAGCGCAGCTTGCGGATCACCTCGTCCAGGTCCGGCGGCCCTTGATTGCCGCGCCCCCCGCCGCCGCCACCGCTCCAGGGGTCGCGGTTGCCACCGCCGGGTTCATTCCACGCCATTGAGTGCTCTCCAGCTTCGGAGTGTTGCCGCCGCCGGGGTCGGCGCCCTGCCGGGCGCCTCGCCGGGCCCAGGGGGCGGCGGAGGTTGACGGGGATCCCGTCCCTGCGGAACGGAACAAGCAGCCGCCGGATTCTAATGAGCGTTGACCGCTTCAGGCAAGGCGGGTTCGGCCATCGGCTCGAGCTGCGCGCTCAGACCTTCGTGGCGGTAGAGGCGTTCCAGCTCCCGGCGGGGCAGCACCACGGCCAGGCGCACGCCCCCGGTGTCGGTGATCGTCTCCTCCAGCACCTCGCCGAGCTGGTAGAAGCGAGCCCGCAGTCGCCCCTCGCCCGGGCCGAGCTCGACCACGCCCCGCGCCTGTGCCGCGCTGAGGCGTTCACTGATGGCGGTAATGAGCGCCTCGATGCCGGCGCCGCTGGCGGCCGACAGCCACACCGCCACCGGTCGGCCGCTGTCGTCGCGCTCCACATGGGGGTCGCCGCCGGTGAGGTCGACCTTGTTATAGACCCGCAGCTGGGGCACCTCGTCGGCGCCCAGCTCGGCGAGGACGGCATCCACCTCGGCAGCGTTGTCGTCGCGGCCGGGGTCGGAGGCGTCGATGACGTGCAGCAGCAGCTCGGCCTCCACCACCTCTTCCAGGGTGGAGCGGAAGGCCGCGACCAGCTGCGGCGGCAGATCGCGGATGAAGCCGACGGTATCGGCCAGCACCGCGGCCTCGCCGCCCGGCAGATCGAGCCGGCGCAGCGTGGTATCCAGCGTGGCGAAGAGCTGATCGGCCACGTAGACGCCCGCCTCGGCCACCCGGTTGAACAGCGTCGACTTGCCGGCGTTGGTGTAGCCGACCAGCGAAATCGCCGGCAGCTCCCGGCGCCGGCGGGCCTGGCGGCCCTGCTCGCGCTGGCGGCGCACGCGCCCGAGACGCTTCTCCAGCTGCTTGATCCGACCGCCGAGCAGGCGGCGGTCCATCTCGAGCTGGGTCTCGCCCGGGCCGCGCAGGCCGATGCCGCCCTTCTGCCGCTCCAGATGCGACCAGCCGCGCACCAGGCGGCTCGCGATATGGCGCAGCTGGGCGAGCTCCACCTGCAGCTTGCCCTCGTGGGAGCGGGCGCGCTGGGCGAAGATGTCGAGAATGAGGCCGGTGCGGTCGAGCACGCGGCACTCGAGCTCGCGCTCGAGGTTGCGCTCCTGGGCGGGGCTCAGGGCGTGGTTGACCAGCACCAGATCGCCGCCGGCGTCGGCCAGCGCCGCACGGATCTCCGCCACCTTGCCGGGGCCAACGAAGGTCCGCGGATCCGGGGCGCGCCGGCGGCCGTACAGACGCCCGACCACTTCCGCCCCGGCCGAGGCGGCCAGCGCCTCGAACTCGGAAAGCGCCTCCGCCGGATCGGTGCGGCCGTCTTCAGGCTGCACCAGCAGTGCCCGCTCGCCGCCCTCGGGGCGCTCGAACAGCTGCGCGGGCGCGGTGGCAGCGCCCGGCGCGCTGCCGCTATTCGTTGCCGGGTTCCTGGGCGCGCTCATCCTGAAGGAGAGGCCTCACGTTGCGCGACGGCACGATGGTGGAGATGGCGTGCTTGTACACCATCTGACTGACGCTGTTGCGGAGCAGGATGACGAACTGGTCGAACGACTCCACCTGACCCTGCAGCTTGATGCCGTTGACCAGATAGATGGACACCGGGATCTTCTCCTTGCGCAGGGCGTTGAGGAACGGCTCCTGTAGTGACTGCCCTTTGGCCATCTCGGTGACTCCTTGCTCTCACGAGGCCTGTTGTTGTTGTGCCCGGCGTCCTGATGATCCATCCCATCAGGGCGCCGGGCAGGGGCGCTGGCACCTTCCACCGCCATGCTCCCGGTATTGGGGTCACTCTAGCATGCGCGCAAGATGTTCCCGAACCCGATTTTGCAGCGCCGCATCGTCGCCGTCGAACCACGTGACCGCCGCCTCCCGGCGCAGCCAGGTGAGCTGCCGCTTGGCGAACCGGCGGGTCGCCGCCGCCCCGCGTTCGAGCAATGTCGCGCGATCGTAGGCCCCCTCCAGATACTCCCAAACCTGACGATACCCCACCGCCCGCAGCGCCGGCAGCTCGGGGCCGAGGTCGCCGCGTGCCCGCAGGCCCGCCACCTCCTCGATCAGCCCCTGCTCCAGCATGCGCCGGAAGCGCTCGCCGATGCGCCGATGCAGGACCGTGCGCTCCGGTGGAGCGATTGCCAGTTTGACGGGTCGCCCGGGTGATCGTTCCTGCCCCCTGCGCGCAAGCAGCGTGCTCGGGGCCTCGCCGGTGAGGGCGTGGACCTCAAGCGCCCGCTGGATGCGCTGGGCGTCGCGGGGATGCAGGCGGGCCGCGGTGGCCGGATCCACCGCCGCGAGCCGGCGATGCAGGGCCGGCCAGCCGTCGGCGGCGGCCTCGGCCTCGAGCCGCAGGCGCACCCCCGGATCCGCCGCCGGCAGCGGCGAGAGGCCCTGCAGCAGGGCCTGGAAGTAGAGCATGGTGCCGCCGACCAGCAGCGGAATCCGGCCCTCCCGCCGCACGGCGGCGATGGCGGCCAGGGCATCGTCGCTAAAGCGCGCGGCGGAGTAAGCCTCGGCCGGGTCGGCGATATCGATCAGCCAGTGCGGCGCCCGGGCCAGCACGGCGGGCGAGGGCTTGGCGCTGCCGATATCGAGCCCGCGGTAGACCATGACGGAATCCACGCTGATCAGGCCGAAGCGGCCGGTCTCCGCCAGGGCCACGGCGAGCTCGGTCTTGCCCGCGGCGGTGGGGCCCATGAGGCAGACCAGGGGGGCGTCGGTGTCGGCCATGCCGCTCAGCGGCCGCGCAGGAACAGGCGGTCGAGGTCGGCCATGCTGAGCCGCGTCCAGGTGGGGCGGCCGTGATTGCACTGGTCGATATTCGGGGTGCGCTCCATCTCCCGCAGCAGGCCGTCCATCTCCTCCCGGGTCAGGCGACGGTTGGCGCGGACCGAACCGTGGCAGCCCATGGTGGCGAGCACGCCGAGCAGCGCCTCCTGCACCCGGTGGCTGTCGCCGAGCTCGGCGAGGTCGGAGAGGACGTCGCGCACCAGCGCCTCGGGGTCCGCCGCCGCGAGCAGCGCAGGCACCTCGCGGACCCGCAGCTGCTCGGGCCCGGCCCGGTCCACCTCGAAGCCGAGGGCGCGGAAGGTGTCGCCGGCGGCTTCGGCGAGCTCGGCGGTGGCAGGCGTCACTGCCAGCGTCACCGGCACCAGCAGGGGCTGGCGGGCGATGCCGTCGGCCTCGAGCTGGCGCTTCAGCCGCTCGTAGACCACCCGCTCGTGGGCTGCGTGCATGTCCACCAGCACCAGGCCCTGCTCCGTCTCGGCCAGGACGTAGACACCATGCAGCTGCGCCAGGGCGTGGCCGAGCGGCGGTGCGGCGCCCGCAGGCGCTGCCGGGGCCTGCGCCGTGGCCGCCGCGGACGCGGCCGGCCCGTACAGGGCCCGGGCCTCTGCCACCGGCAGGCCGAGGGCGTGCTGACGGGGCGCCGGCGCCCCTGCTGCCGGCACGCCCGCACGTGACGGCATCGCCGGCTGCAGCATGCCCGGCGCCTGCCCGTGCCCCGGCGCCGCTACATCCGCCCCGTCATCCGCCGCGGCCGGCGCCCCGGCGCCGCCCTCCGCCAGGGCCCGCTGCACCTGGCGATGCAGCACGTCGAACACCAGCCGCCCCTCGCGGAAGCGGACCTCGTGCTTGGTGGGATGGACGTTCACGTCCACCTGCTCCGGGTCCATGGCGAGATAGAGCACGTAGGCCGGGTAGCGGTCCTTGAACAGGACGTCCGCATAGGCGCGGCGCAGCGCCTGGGCCACCAGGCGATCGCGGATCATGCGGCCGTTGAGATAGACATACTGCAGATCGGCCTGGGCCCGGGCGGCGGTGGGGAGGCCGAGCCAGCCGCTGAGGCGCAGCCCGGCGGCCTCGCAGTCGAGGCGCAGGGCGCGGGTGGCGAAGTCCTCCCCCAGCAGCTCGGTGAGCCGGCGCCGGGTGCCGGCGTCGTCCTCCGCGGCGCCGAGCTGCAGCACGGCGCGGCCGTTGTGCCAGAGCGAGAAGGCGACGTCCGGCCGGGCCAGCGCCATGCGCCGCAGCAGCTCGTGGACGTGCCGGAACTCGGTTCGGTCCGTGCGCAGGAACTTGCGCCGCGCCGGGACGTTGTGGAAGAGATCCCGCACCTCGACCGTGGTGCCCGGCGGGTGCGGCGCCGGCGCCGGATCGGCCGCCTGGGCGCCCTGCCCGGCCTCCAGGCGATGGCCGTGGTCCGCGCCGGCGGCGCGGGAGGTGAGCTGCAGCCGCGCCACCGAGGCGATGCTCGGGAGGGCCTCGCCGCGAAAGCCGAGGCTCGCGATGTGGGCCAGGTCGGCGAGCTCGCGGATCTTGCTGGTGGCGTGCGAGGCCACGGCCTCACGCAGATCCTCGGGCGGCATGCCGTGGCCGTCGTCGCGCACGCGGATCAGGCGCTTGCCGCCCCCCTCCACGGCCACCTCGATGCGCCGGGCACCGGCGTCCAGAGCGTTCTCCAGGAGCTCCTTCACCACCGAGGCCGGGCGCTCGATGATCTCGCCGGCGGCGATCTGATTGACCAGCTCCGGCGGCAGGCGGCGGACGCGCGGTATTGTCGGGGCGGCATCGGACATGGCCGCCATTATGGTGACCTCGCCCGCATCCGTCACCGATCCGCGGCTGCGGGCTAGGAGTCTGCGCCGTAGAACGTCTCCCGGCTGCGGCGCAGACTCCTGGTCAGGGGATTTGCAGGGTGCGCCCGGCCATGATGATGTCGTCGTCGAGGCCGTTGGCCTCGCGCAGGGCACTCACCGAGATACTATGCCGGCGCGCGATGCCGGAGAGGGTATCGCCGCGGCGCACCGTGTACTCGCCGCCGGCAAGGCGCAGCGCCGGCATGTGGTTCCGGGCATAGTCGCGCAGGCCCTCGAACAGCGCCTGGGCGAGCCGTTCCTGGTAGGCATCCGAGCGCAGACGCCGCTCCTCCTCGGGGTTGGAGATGAAAGCCAGCTCCACCAGCACCGAGGGGATGTCCAGCGACTTCAGCACGGCAAAGCCGGCCTTCTCGACGCGGCCGCCGTGGACATCGCCCACGCCGGCCAGCTGCCCGAGCAGGGCCTCGGCGAGCCCGGTGCTGGCCTCGATGGTGGCGGCCCGGGAGAGATCCAGCAGCACGCTGGCGAGCTGGTCGTCCTTGTCCTCCAGCGAGACACCCCCGATGCGGTCCGCCCGGTTTTCGCTGCGCGCCAGCATGCGCGCCATCTCGCTGGAGGCGCCGTTCTCGGAGAGCACGAACACCGAAGAGCCGCGCACCGTGCGCTGGTGGAAGGCATCGGCATGCAGGGAGAGGAACAGGTCGGCATTGGCCTCGTGAGCCTTCACCGTGCGCTCGCGCAGGCCGATGTAGTAGTCGCCATCGCGGATCAGCACCGCGCGTATGCCGGGCTGGCGGTCCACCAGCGCCGCGAGGCGTCGCGCCACGCTCAGCACGACGGTCTTCTCCAGCGTCCCCGCGGCACCGATGGCGCCCGGATCCTCGCCGCCGTGGCCGGCATCGATGGCGACGACGAAGGCGTCCCGGCTGTCGGCGGCGGTCTTCACCGGCGCCTCGCTGCCTCGGGGGCGCTCCAGATCCACCACCAGACGATGGCCGTAGGTCTCGTTCGGGCGTACCAGGAAGGTCTTGGGATCGCTCTCCTGGTTGAGATCGAGCACCACCCGCACGCCATCGCCGCGGCGTCCGGTGCGGATGCGCTGCAGCGGGCCCTCGTCGCGGATGCCGTCCACCAGGGCCGAATCGAGCCGCGTGTCGGCAAGGTCGAGCACCACCCGCTGTGGATCTTTCAGGGTGAACACACGGTGCTCCGGCGGCGCCGTGAGATCGAGCACGATGCGGGTGCCGTCCGGGCCGGTCCAGGTGCGGACGTCCCTCACGACGACCTCCGCAGCCGCCAGCCCGGGCAGAACGAGCAGCAACAGCAGCACGAGCCGGATTCTGTTCATGGACGTTCCCCCACGCGGCGCCTCTCCTGGGCGTGGCATAAGGCCCGCCGTTCCCCGCCCAGCCAGCCCGGATGTCTCACCGCCGGGCGGCGGCGGGCCCGTCGGGGACCAGTACACAGCCCCGGCTCTGAACCGCGGCTGAATGCGCCGGTGCCCGCCAGGCCGTCTTTCCTGACTCTCCGCGGTTGCGGGGGCGCATCGGTAAGAAAGACGGCCCGGTAGTATACCGTCAGTAAGACACACTGCGCGCGGATTTTCAACAATAATCCAAGCACAAATAGCGGGATAAGTGGATAACTTGGCAAACCGCGTGAGCCGAGGGCACAGGTGGTGGAGGCCCGCGCCGGCCAAGGGTTGCCGATCCTGTCCATCGCACTGTCCGGTCTCGGAGCCGCGGAGCAGGGACCCGCACCCATGCAGGCCCACGCCCACACGGGCCCGCTGAGACCTCACACCAGTTTCAATTCGGTTGGCGTCAGCCGGCCAGCGCCCGCCACGGGCCCGGGGCACCGCCGGCGGCGGTCAGCATGGCGCGGCGCCCGCCGGCCATCGGCTCGAGCCGCACGCTGAGCAGCGGCGCCGGCAGCACGCCCTCCCCCCGCTCCGGCCATTCCACCAGCAGCAGCCCCTCCGCGGTAAGCTCGCGGAGGCCGATGTACTCGAGCTCCTCCGGGTCGCCCAGGCGGTAGAGGTCGAGGTGGAAGACGCGCGCGCCCGAGCCGATCGCATAGGGCTCCACCAGGGTGTAGGTGGGGCTGCGTACCGGGCCGTCGTGCCCGGCCGCCCGCAGCAGCCCCCGGACCAGGGTGGTCTTGCCGGCGCCCAGATCCCCCACCAGGTGCACGCTGCCGCGCGCCGGCAGGCTCTCCGCCAGCCGCGCGCCCAGCGCCTCGGTGGCGGCCGCGTCCGCCAGCTCCACGACCCGGCTCAAGCGGGATTCACCACGGTGCGCAGCGCGGCAAACAGATCGCCGGCGAGCAGGCCGCGCTCGCCCCCCGCCGCCGCGGCGCGGTCGGCGGCGGTGGCATGCACCAGCGCGCCGGCGGCCGCCGCCTCGAACGCCGTCAGCCCCTGTGCCAGCAGCGCGGCGACAACCCCGGTGAGCACGTCACCCATGCCGCCGCTCGCCATGCCCGGGTTGCCGGCGGCGCAGACCGCACAGCGCTCGACGTCCGCCACCACGGTGCCGGCGCCCTTCAGCACCACCGCAGCGCGGTAGCGGCGGGCGATCTCCTGCGTCGCGGCGAATCGGTCCTGCTGGATGCTCGTCGTGTCCGTATCGAGCAGGCGGGCTGCCTCGCCGGGGTGCGGCGTCAGCACCCGCGGGCCGTCGGGCAGTGCCATCCCGGCCGACAGCAGACTGAGGGCGTCAGCGTCCAGAACCAGCGGCAGCCCCGCAGCCAGGGCCTCCGCGAGCAGCGCCCGCCCCCATGGGCCGGTGCCGAGCCCGGGGCCGCAGGCGAGCACCGTGGCCCGCTCCAGCAGGGGGGCGAGGGACTCGCCCTCCTCCACGCCCCGCACCATGAGCTCCGGACGCGCGGCGAGCACGGCCGGGACATGCGCCGGCCGTGTCGCGACGCTCACCAGCCCCGCCCCGGTACGGCCCGCCGCCTCGGCGGCGAGGCGCGCGGCACCGCCCATGCCGTGGTCGCCCCCCACCACCAGCACATGCCCGAACCGGCCCTTGTGCGCGGTCCGCTCCCGCGGCGGCAGCCGATCCCGCAGCCAGCCGTCACCGAGCAGCCGCGCCACGGGTGCCGGCGCATCGTAGACGCCCGGCGGCACCTGCAGGTCGTCGAACACCACCTCGCCGGTGTATGCCGGCGCGTCGCCCGTGAACAGCCCCTGCTTCAGACCGATGAAGGTCGGCGTCAGCGCGGCGCGAACGGCCACGCCCAGGACCGCGCCGGTCCGTGCGCTCAGCCCCGAAGGTACGTCCACCGCCAGCACCGGTCGGCCGGCAGCGTTGACGGCCGCAATGACCTCCCCAAGCTCTCCCGCCACAGGCCGGTCGAGGCCGGTGCCGAGCAGGGCGTCCACGACGAGGTCCGCACCGGCGAGATGTTCCGCATCGAAGGCCGTCGGCTCGAGCTGCTCACCGGCGCCACGGGCGGCCGCGGCGGCGCTGCCCTTCAGTCGCTCGATGGGCACCAGCGGGCAGAGGGTCACTTCCAGCCCGTCCTGGTGCGCGCGCCGGGCGATGACGTAGCCGTCGCCGCCATTGTTGCCGCCGCCACAGAGCACCAGCAGCCGCCGTGCGTCCGGGAAGCGCCGCCGCAGCAGGCGGTAGGCGCTGGCCCCTGCCCGCTCCATCAGCTGCTCGCCGGGCAGCCCATAGTCCTCTATGGCACGGCGGTCGAGCTCGCGCACCTGCTCGGGGGTGTAGAGGGCGTCAGGCAGCTCGCTCATGGCATTACGCACCGTCGCGTCTGCAGGGCAGCGTGGGACACTTGCCGGCGAATCACGCTGAGTTTCGAGTTTCGGGATTCAAGTTTACAGTGCCTGCATACCGATGGGCTCGGCGCACTGCCCGCTGTAACGCGCCACGTTGATTGCGACAGCGCGCCACGTTGATTGCGACACCGTAGCAGTGCCCTGTAAAGGCCGCTGAAAGACGGCTGCACCGAGGAGCTGGCGGCGGAGGTTCTCGGTGTCGGCGTGCTCGGCGTGAGCCACCCACGAGGCGATGCGCTGGCGGACCTCGGGGAGGGTGATCTCGCCACAGGCATAGCGCCACTGTAGCTCGCGCAGGCGGGCCTTCATGCGGCGGATGGAGTCGCGGCGCAGGAGGCGCTTGTGGGCCCAGATGCGGTAGCCGAGGAAGTTCACGCCGCGGGTGGCGGGCAGGACGCTCGTCTTGCTGAAGCGCAGCCCCAGGCTCGCGAGATTGGTTTCGAACGCGGCGCGCACCTGGAGCGCCTCGGTACGGCTCCTCACCAGCACCACCATGTCGTCCATGTAGCGCGCGTAGCGACGCAGGCGCAGATCCCGCTTCGCCCACTGGTCGATGCGGTTGCCGACGAGATTGGCGATCCACTGGCTGGTGAGGTTGCCCACCGGAATACCGCAAGGGTCGAGCTCGTCCGTGCCCGCGGTGCTCTGGATGATGCGGTCCAGGAGCAGGAGCGTGTCGGGGCAGCGGATCTTGTCGCGCACCACGGCCCGCGCGAGGCTGTGGCGGATCGAGGGGAAGTACTTGCTCACGTCCATCTTAAGCACCCACACCGGGCCGGTCGCCTGCATGCCGCGCAGCCACGACTGCACCCGGTTCGCGCCCGCGTGCGTGCCCTTGCCGACGCGGCAGGCGAAGCTGTCGGCGATCATCGCGCGGTCCCAGATCGGCCCGCAGACGCTGCAGATGGCGTGCTGCGCCACGCGATCGCGGTAGGGCGCGGCGAGGATCTCCCGGCGCTTCGGCTCGTACACCTCGAACGCGCGATAGCGGCCCGGCTGATAGGTGCCCCAGAGCATCTCCATTTGCAGCCGGCCGAGCTCCTCCCACAGCTGTGCTTCAAAGGCGAGTATCTCGTCGCGATTGCGCTTGCCGAGGCGCGCCTTTCGGTGGGCCGATATGAGGTTGCCCCAGTCGACGATCTGCCCAATTAGCCGCTTGTGTTTCGCACCCATTCTCGCTCCTTGAAAAGGGCGCCCGGCCAGGGTTTTCGCGCACGCTACTCGCGCTGACCGGGCTTTCGTCTTCGGCCCGGCTTGCGGCCGGGACCAGGACGGAACGGCTGACCCCTGTGGGGATCTCAGGTGACGGCGACCGCGGCGCCGCCCTCTCTGGGTAGTCGGGTCACAGACGCAGCGCAGGCCCACATTGCCATTCGCGTTCCACGGATTCGCATTCAAGTTGAGGCAGCGCGCACCGGCGTGCACGCCCTCGTCGAATTTGCCGCCGCCAATGAAGCAGCGCCAATCGGCGTCGAAACCCGCTCCGCCCTTTGCAACGATCACTTCAGGCGCTGCCGCCAGGCGCCGACCATCGCTCCGATCTCGGAGAGCTGCCCGGCGGCCTCGCCCACTCGCTTCGCGCCCAGCAGCCGGCGCTCGGCGCCGTGCCGCAGGAGCGCATGAAGATACCGGATCTGCTCGTCGGCCCGATAGACCTTGCTCTTCTGGCCGCTCGTCGCCGCCTCGATGAGGCGCCGCACGAGCTCCCAGAGGGCGGCCTCGAGCCGGACCGCGAAGCGGTAGCGCTGGTGCTTCGGGATCCGGTCGATCTGCGGGCCGAGGTCGGCGATCAGCCGCTCGGCCTTGCTCACGACCACGAGGCCCCGCTGCCGCGGGACCTCTTCAGGGCGCCAGGTCACAGGGCGTCACAGACGCAGCGCAGGCCCACACCGCCATTCGCGCCCCACGGATTCGCAGGCAAGAAGAGGCAGCGCGCACCGGCGTGCACGCCCTCGCCGAAGTTGCCGCCGCCAAGGAAGCAGCGCCAACCGGCGTGATAGACCTCGCCACGGGCAAAGGCCGAATCCTGCCCGACGTCGACGACCGTGCGATCCCAGGCAAACGTGCCGCCCAAATCGATTTGGTTATCCAGCCAGTCCCACAGGTTCCCAACGGCGTCCACGACGTTGAACATGCTCACCGCCTTGGCGACGCCGCCCGCGGTGGTCGGGCCGGTGTTGCTGGTATCCGACCAGGCGGTGTCGTTGTTGGCGTCCGCGCCCTGGGGCGCGCCCACGGCGTAGGTGAGGAACTCCTCGACGGTCGGCAGGCGCTTGCCGGCGTTGCGGGCGAGCACATGGAAGTCGACCCTGGCGTACACGTCGTCCTTGATCAGCGTCGCCCCGTACTGGCTCACCGGCACGTTCTCCGGCCAGGTGCCGCTGCCCTCGCTGTTCAGGTAGATGTCCACCCACAGCCGCCCCGGCACGACCTCCACCATGCCGCTCGGGTCGCACTTCGGGCGGTGCTGCAGGTCCCACACCGAGTTCGGCACGATCTGAGTCGCCGGCGAGTAGGCGCTGTCGTAGCGCTCCGCCACCGGGCGCACGCGGCCGTAGTGGAAGCCGCCGATCTTGCGGCTGGTGCCCGCCGTGTAGCCGGAGGGCACGGTCGAGTTCTTGCTCGCCAGCCACTGCGCGGTGCCGGAGGGGTCCGTGACGGCATAGATGTAGATGTCATCGCCGAGGGCCAGCGCGTCAAAGGTGCCATCGTTGTTGCCAGCCCCGAGCGGATCCCAGTCTGTCTGCGGCGCGAGCACGTACCCCTGGCTATTGCCGCCGATGTTGGCCATGCCCTCGGGCAGGTTCAGGGTGTCGCCCGTGCCCTTCTCGATGTGCCCCATCAGGGCGATGAACCCCGCGGCCTGCGCGGGGAGGATGATGCGGTCGCCGGATGCCATCAGCTGCTCTCCACGGTCGCGATGAGGTCATCCACCTCGGCCTCGGTGAAGCCCAGGCGGTGGATCAGTGCGTTCGGGTCGTCGGTGAGCCGGTGCTGGCGCCGGATGCCCTCCTCGTCGGTGAGCACGAGGTACTCCGGCTCCGGACCGTCCGGCTCCTCGCTCTCGGCGAGCGTGCGGTCGAAGGTGTAGGCCTTCTGGCGCTCCTTCAGCCCGCGCAGGAACGCGAGCCCCCGGCGCTTGTTGTCCTCGGTCGCCCAAGGCGTGCCGAGGAAGCTCACCAGGTACTCGACGTCGTAGCGGGTGGAGATGGTCTTGGGGTAGCCGTACATCAGACCTCCTCGAGTGCAAGCACGCCATCGACGACGATCACGCGGTAGTGCGTGCCCGCCTGCTCCTGGTCCTCGTGCTCGTGCACCGCGCGGCTGAGCTGGTCGAGGTCGGTGTGGTCGGGCGTGCGGCCCTTGTAGGTGATCACCCGGCGCAGCGCTTCGGTGACCATGTGATACCAATAGGCACCCGGTCTAGTCGCCGGGATGCCCTGCGTGGGATTGCCATCAGTGGGATACCCCACCGACGGATCCGTGAAGACGGCGGGTGCGGACGCTGCGGCGTCGCTTTCCCAGACTCTGTCGACCATGACTCTCTACAGCCTCCGTTATCCGTAGGCGAACAGCACGTCGGTGTGGGCCGGCTTGAAGCGCTCGATCACGCACTCGAGGCGCTCGTTGCCCCAGGTGGCGAGGGGCTCGTCCACGGTGCCGGCGACGGTGAGGTAGGTGACCGTCGACTCCGGCGAGCGCACGGTCCAGGCCCAGCGCCAGGTGTCACCCTTGATCGGGTGCGCCACGTCGTCGGCCACCGTATGCGGGTGGTGCTCCTCGATGGTGATCTCGTAGCCGAGCGCGGCCGCGAGCTCGACGTAGTAGTTGCGGCTCTGGCCGCCGGTGCCGATGAGCACGCGCACGAGCGCGGCGCGGCGCTCCTCGAGCGTCTGCTCGCCCGGCACGCAGGGATCGGGCAGGCCGGCGACGCGCTCCCAGTCGGCGAGCAGCTCGTAGGTGGTGCGGACGTCGGCTTCGTCGCGGAGCGTCTCGGCGCGGCCATCGGCCCGGGCGAGCTCGCCGGCGAGGGCCTCGAGCAGCTGCTGCCAGCGGCTGTCGGCGTCCGCGGGCAGCGCCTGACCCGGGGGCAGCAGTGCGTGGAGCGCCCGGCGGTAGTCATCGCGCGTCAGAGCCACGTAATCACCCCGAGCACGGCGATCTCATTGATCGTGTGGGTGACGTCCCCGGTCGGGCTCTGCAGCTCGTGGCGGCTCTCGCCGGCGGCGACGTAAATCACCCCGGAGAGCTGCTCGCGGTAGATGGTGCCGCCCGGCTCGGCGACGCGGGCGAAGAAGTCGTTCAGCGCGTCGGTGACGCGCTCGCGCACCTCGGTGCTGTCCGGCGTGAGCTTGATGGAGAGATCGAGCGGCGCCTCGGTGGGGGCCACCACGTAGAAGCCGGCCGTGACCGGGCGCTCGGCGTCGATGTAGTCCTCGATGGCGCCGGTCACCTCGGCCGGCGGGGTGATCGGGTCGAGCTCGTCGCAGACCGCGCGCACGGTGACGGTGCCGGGGTCGGTCTCCTGCGGATAGACCCAGGCGCGGGTCACGTCCGGGTGCGCCTCGAGCGCCCAGCGCTCGTAGTCGTCGCGGCTGCCGCCGTGCGGGCGGCGGCGGATGCGCTCGAGCAGCCGCTCGCGCAGGCGCGCGTCGCCCTCCTCGTCGGCGCCGCCGGTGAGCCCGCCGGCGGCCACCACCGCCTCGCTGTCGATGCCGGTGACGGCCGTGAGCAGGCGCAGCGTAGCGCCCTCGGCGAGGTTGCCATCCGCCCCAGCCTCAACGGCAGTGACGGCCACCGTGCCGGTGCCGGCCGCATCGAGGGTGAGCGTCGTGTCGGTGGTGTAGGTCTGCCCGGCGTCGGACTCGAGCTCGATGCCCGCGGGGAGCTCGGCGCCGGCGGAGCCGGTGACGTCCACATTGCCCGCTGCCGGGACCGCCGCTGCGCGGCTCAGTCCCCAGATGCCGGCCCAGCGCTCCAGGTGCTCGGCCTCGGCCGTGTCGATCATCAGCTGGCGGGCGAGCCAGTCGAGGTAGCCGTAGAGCCCCTGCACCGCGCCCGCCTCGGCGCTCGCGAGCACGCCGAGCAGCGAGCGGCGCAGCTCCGGCTGCGCGCCGGGCAGCCGCGCGCGGATGTCGGCGCGGATCCGCTCTATGAGCTGCTCGAGCGTGGGGCTCTGCCAGGGCATCAGAGGGCCTCCCAGACGTAGTCGTAGCGCTGCTCGACGGTGCCGCCGCCGCGGCGGCGGATCACCACCCGGAGGGTCAGCCACTCGGCGCGGAAGTCCTCGGCGGTGACCTCCACGCTCTCGGCGATGCCGTCATCGACGAGCCACTGCAGCGCCTCGCGTGCATAAGCCTCGGCCTGGCGGGCCACCGCGGGGAGCTCCTTCTCGCGCGCGAGCAGCCAGAGTCGCGAGCCGATGAGATCCTCCGACGGCTCGGACCAGGCGTCCGCCCACCAGCCGCGGCGGTCGCTACCGCCGTCGGGTAGCTCGTCGTCGGTATCGGCGCGGCGGTCGGTGAGCAGCGAGAGCACCACCGCGGTGCGCGGGCTCTCCTCGGCGGCGAGGTCGCCCGCCTCGAGGGCGATGTCCCGCCGGCCGTCGGCGTCCTGGATGAGGGCGATGTCGGTCACTTCGCCACCCCCGTATCCTCGGTGCCCGACTGCACGCTGCCGTGCACGTGCTGCTGCAGGCTGATCGCGCCCGCCTTCACGTCGCCGCCGGCGTCGATCGCGCCCTGCACGCTGAGGTCTCCGGTGACGGTGACGCTCGGGCTGTCGAGCGTCACCGAGGTGGTGGCCTGCACCGTCGCCGTGTCGCAGTCGGCCACCACATCGGGGGCGGTGACGTGCACCTGAGCGCCGCTGATGACCTCGATCACCCGCCCGCGCCGCATGCGGATCTCGTCACCCTCGTCGGTGTAGATCGCCACCTCGCCGGGCTGCTGGTCACGGCGGCGGTGGCGGCGGTCGTCCACGGCCACGGCCACCAGGTGCCCCCGAGCGCCGCCGACGGCGGCCGCGATCGCCTCGGCGCCCTCGAGCGGCCGGGAGCTGAAGCCGTACTCCTGGAAGCGCTCCATACGGGCCGTTTCACCGGCCAGCAGGCTCACTTGCACGACCTGGAGGCGCCGGGCGTCGTCACTGCGCCCGATCACCCCGCGGGAGACGATCAGCCGCAGCCGCCGCCAGATGGGCGCGAGCAGGCGCTCGAGCGTCTCCCTCATCCCCACGCCTCCTGCTCCGGCTGGGGCTCAGGCTCCGCCTCGATGTCCCACGCCTCCTGCGGCACCACGCGCAGCTCCGTGCGCTCCCCCTGGTCGTCCAGGCGGAATAGCACCCCCTCGATCAGCCGCCAGGCGTCGACGCCGAGCCAGGGGTCGCGCACCTGGACGAGATCGCCCGGGCGCCAGAGGCTCTCGCGATGCCGCCAGTGCGCGACCGTGTAGGTCACCCCGCGGCCGCGGGCGCGGCGCTTGCGCCCCTCCCACTCGGCACGCTGCCGGCAGCTCGCGGAGTCGACGGCGGTATCCGCCAGCACGAGCATCGGCCGGTAGCGGATGCCCGTATCCTCCGCGACGCCGTCAGGTCGCCGGGCAGAGTCGCCGCTCTGCCAGTCCTCAAGGGCGGGCTCCTGCCCCTCCACGATCACCCGCGAGAACCGATCCCGCACGCTGAACCGCCCGGCACCCGAGCGGATGTTCTCGCCGAGCACCAGCGCCTCGCGCAGCCGCGAGCGCGGCGGGCGGGTGATCACGAGCCGCCCCTGCGGGTCGGTCACCAGCAGCACCGCGCGGTAGCGCGCGAGCTGCTCGAGCGCCTCGTGGTAGGGCTGCCCCGGCTCCACAGCGGGCCGGCGCAGCGGCTCGCCGGTGTCCACCTCGACCACCACCTCGATGCCGAAGGGCTCGGCAATCTCCCGGGCCACCTGCTCGAGGCGGCGCGGCTGCTCCCAGGTCTCGCGCCGCCCGGCGCAGTCCACCAGGTCCGCCGTTAGCGAGCGCCCGGAGACGACGATGCTGTGCTGCTCGGCGTCGTAGCTCGGCAGCACGTCGTCGACGTGCCCGGTGATCACCCGCTCGCCGTCGATCTCCACCGTGCAGGCCGCGCCGGCCTGGATCGGCCGCGGCGCCTGGCCCTCGGCCCAGCGCTCGGTGAGCGATAGCTCGAAGCGGTCCGCCACCTGGTCGAGGCCGCGGCGGATCTCCACCTCGGTCCAGCCGCGGTGGCGGGTGCCGCCGATGACGAGCGCGAGCTCACTCACCGAGCACCTCCAGCTCCGTGCCCCCGGGCACCGCGCCCGGGTGGCGGATGCGGTTGCGGCGCACGATCTCGTCGGCCCTGCGGCCGTCGCCGTAGAGGCGCTGGGCGATGACCAGCGCCGGCAACGTCGCGGCCGGGGTGTAGTCGGTGAGCTCAGGCAGGGCCGCGCCGCGCTCGCGCAGGTCCTGCACGGCCGCCGCGCGGAGCTCCGCGAGCGCGCTCGCCACCACCGGCGGCGGGGGCGGGTCGGACTCGAGCTGCGTGGGCAGCCCGCCGTGCACGGTCTCGAGCGCCGAGACGGCATCCTGGCGGGTGTCGTAGCTCCAGGTGGCGCTCGCCGCCGCGCTCTCCACCGCCGCGCCCCGGCGCACCAGGCGCACGGCCGCGGTCTGTGCCTCGGCCTGCTTGCGCGCGCCCTCCGGCGCGGTGGCCGAGGCGGTGTCGGTCTCCCCGGCGGAGAAGAGGTTCTCGTAGATGAGCAGCGCCCGCTGCGGCTCCGTGATCCGGTCGCCCACCTCGGCGAGGCTCTCCAGCACCTGGGCGCCGAGCTCCGCGGGCGAGCGGATGAGCTCCGCCACCGGGCCGGCCACACCGCCCACGGACTCCTCGACGGCACTGAGCGCGTCCTGCAGCGCGCGCTCGATGGTGGCCACGCGGTCGGTGGCGAGGTCGAGGACGTCGTAGTGGGCCTCGAAGTCCGCCAGGAGCTCCTCGCGGGCCGCGGCGGCGGCGTCACCGACGCGCGCACGGGTATCCGCCACCGCCCGAGGCAGCCGGCCGGTATCCTCGGCCTCCACCACCGTGAGCGAGACGTTGGCGATGCCGCCCTCGCGGGTGGACTCGCGCACGCGGAAGGCGGTCACCACCACGCGGCGGCGGCCGTAGTACGGGTGCACAAGCTCGCCGGCGCCGGGGCGCTCGACGGCCTCGATCAGGCGGTCGCGCTGCAGGTCGTAGTCGTCGCCGATGACGAAGGCGTCGATGGTCCACTCGCGGGTGGCGCGGCCGAGGTCCTCGGCGTAGGGCTGGTCACGCAGCGGATACTCATGCACCTGCACACGCCGCCCGGCGGAGAATCCCGGCCGCTCGACGTGGAACTCGACCCCCCGGAAGGAGCCAACCGCAGTGTCGACTCGATCACGCCAGGTCACGGTGCTAGGCTCCAGACGCAGCTGGACGAACGGAGGCGACCGTCATGCGGCTCACTGCAACCCTGGCCACGGCCCTGCTGATGACTCTCTCCCTCGGGGCTATCGCAGACGAGGTCCCTATCCCCGGTAAACAGGAGCAGGTGATCCAGCTGGTCGACCTCTACGCCGAGCGCTACGCCAGCACCGATCACGACCTGCAGCGCTCCAAGCTCCGAACAGAGCGGGATCGCGCCATCGCCGAAGCGATTGGAGACGATGGCACTGTTCACGACTGGGTCGGGACGGTGATCGGCCTGCGCACCACCCGGGACGGCGCGGCCGCTGTTCTCATCGAGCTTGATGATCGTCTTGTCGTCGGTACCGCCCGTTATCGACTCGGGGACGAGCACGGCACTCTCATCGAGCAGAGCAGCCCGCTGTACGACATCCTCGCCGAGATCGAGAAGGGACAGACGGTGGTGTTCAGTGGCCGGATCGTGGGGATGCCCGACCGGCCTGAGCACGACTCGATGGAGCGAGCCGCCCTCCTGGTCAAGCTTGGATACGTGGCCGATCTGAGAGCGCATCAGGCCTTGCCCTTTTAACTCGATGCCCGTCACGGCATCACCCCCACCCCGAGATCCACGCCGATGTCCATGCCGCCCTCGCGCCGAAGCTCGCGGACGCGGGGGCGGCCCTCGCTGTCGATGGTGATGCGGAGCTCGCCGCCGACCCTCGCCTCCCCGGGCCCGACCGCTGCGGCGTCGTCACCCTCGAGCGTCGGCGCCCCCATCTGAGGGGCGCCCATGCCCTCCAGGCCGAGCCGGTCCTGCACCCAGTCCGGCATCCAGTCGACCAGGCTGCGCACGCGCTCCTGCAGCCAGTTGGTCATGGCGTTGAAGCGCTCGGTGATGCCGTTCCACAGCCCATTGATCCAGGCGCGCCCCACCTCCATGAGCGCCGCCGGGTCGAGGATGTCCTTGATCCAGTCGAGGGCGCCCTGGAATGCCGAGACCACGCGGCCCCAGAGCTCGGAGACGAAGTCGCTGATCGGGCCCCAGTGGCGGTAGATCAGGTACGCGGCACCAGCCAGCGCTGCGACGCCCGCGAGGAACCAGCCGATGGGAGTCGCGAGTAACGCCACACCAAACCCCCCGATGGCGATGCCCAGCTGGGTGATGGCGAGGATGAGCGGCCCGGACACAATGGCCGCTGCGACCAGCGCTAGGCGCCCCCAGCCGCCCATGCGCTCGGCGGCCCAGCTGAGCGCCCCGGAGACCTGCAGGACGACAGACCAGAAGCGGCGCAGCCCCTGCATGATCCGCTCGGTGATCACCTCGCGGTTCGCCTGGATGAGCTCGCGGGTGCGCTCGAGCCAATCGGTGACGGCCGGGAGCAGCTCGCGCACCACGGCGATGCGCAGCCCGAAGAGGGTGCGGCGGAAGGCGGTCATGTTGTCGGTGTAGTCGACGGCCTTGCGCGCGAAGGCCTCGTCCATGACGACGCCGGCCTCGTGTGCCTCACGGGCCATGCGGCGCAGCCCCTCGGAGCCGTCCTCGAGCATCTGCAGGACCGCCACGCCCTCGGAGTCGAAGAGCTTGAAGGCGGCGCGCACGCGCAGCGCCGGATCCTCGATCTCGGCGAGGGCGTCCGCCACCTCGGGGAAGAGCTCCGTGGTCGGCCGGATGTTGCCGTTGGTGTCCCGCAGCTGGATGTTGAGGAACCGGAGCGCCCCCTCGGCCTCGCCGGTGCCGTTCGCGGCCTCCGCCGCGCGCCGGGTGAAGCGCTGCAGCGCCATATTGAACGTGCTCTGCCGCACCCCGGAGAGCTCGGCGGCGTACTGCCACTCCTGGAGCGTCTCGACGTTGATGCCAAGGCGGTCCGCCGTCTTCACCGCGGCGTCGGCCGCGTCGGTGACGCTCGCGACGAGCCGCTCGAACCCCCACACCGCACCCGCGGCCGCGCCGCCGGCGAGCGCGAGCCGTCGCGTGAGCCGCCCGGCGCTGCTCAGCACGTTGCTGAAGCCCTCGCCGACCGCCACGGCCGAGCGGCGCAGGCGCTGCAGGCCGGCGGACTGGGCGAGCCGGCCGAAGCGGCGCTGGATGCGTTGGACCGGACGCGAGATCCGGTCCACCAGGTCGAGGATGACGCTTGCCTTGAGCTCAGCCACGGTTGTGCTTCCTCAGCCGCTTCGCCCGCTCCTGCCACCAGCGCAGCTCCTGGACGTCCATCTCCCAGAGCTCCGAGGGCGGGAAGTGGAAGACATAGGCGATCACCCCGACGACGTCGGCCCAGTCCCCGGGGACCCCGACAAAGGGCCGGCCAGGGCCTCCGTGACCGCCTCGACGTCGGCGCTGTCGAGCTCGTCCACGGCCGCCTGGGGCAGCCCCGTCATGGCCATGACGAGCGCGAGCACCTTGCCGATCTCGCCTTTCGCCTGGTCCATCGCCCGCAGGTGCTTGGCCTTGATGCGAGGGGGCAGGCGCAGCTCCTCGAGCGTGCGCTCGCCACCGCCCTCGAACTTGTCCGCGGTGTAGGTGACGGGATGCTTGAGCTGGATGACGATCTCCTCGCTCATGACGCTACACCCGCTCCAGGCCCATGCCGGAGAAGTTGAGCGCGAAGGTGCCCGCGCTCGCATCGAGCTCCGGCGGCTCGGTGACGAAGGCCTCGCGCATGAGGTAGGTCACCCCGGTGTCCGTCTCGAAGAGCACGCTCGCGGCGGTGATGCCGGCGAGCTGCACGATGTCGGTCTCGCCGGTGTGCTGGACGGTCACCTGGATGCTCGGGGCGACCGGGTTCTCCTTGTAGCCCTGGACGCCCCTCGGCCCGAGTTGCGCCTCGCGCTCGACGCCGCCGACGTTGAGCGTCGCCCCCACCTCGGAGAGCAGCTCCTCGCCGTCGACGCGGACGGTGGCCTTGCCGGTGATCTGGGTCATGTCTGCAATGCCTCCTCAAGGGGCCTTGATCAGCGCCGGAACTGCGTCTGCATGGCGTGGACGCGGTAGCCGGAGACGAGCTGCGGGCTGTCGATGACGTTGAGCCGGTTGGGGTCCTCGGGGTCGATGTTGGCGGTGAGGCTCTCCGCGTAGCCCTCGTAGTCCTGCACCCAGCCGAAGCCGATCATCGTGCGGTAGAGCCCGAGGAGCTCGGCCTTGATGATCTTGGGCGTGGCGATGGGCTGGCCGGCGCCGTAGAGGCTCGCGTCGGCGTCGCCGGCGAGCTTGTGCCTCGGATATTTGCGCAGGATCATGCTGCGCTGCTCGAAGCGGATGCGCTCGAGGGTCTCCGGCACCTGGATGTCCAGGTAGGCGTCGCTCGCGATGCCCGCGGCGTTCTCCTGGTACATGGTGATCTGGCGCTCGATGCGCACGGTGCCGTCGGTGGCCACGCGGTAGGTCGAGATCCCGTCGTAGAGCAGCAGGTTGCGCTCGCTGTCGGTGAAGCGGTCGGCCTCGGCCGGGCCCATGAGCCCCGGGAGCTCCAGGGTCTGCAGCGGGCGCGCTGGGTCGATGGCGAGCGCGCGGGCGCCGGCGGCGGCGTTGGTGGCCGCCCACAGCCACGTGGGGCTGACCGCGATGCCGGTGCCCATGCAGGTGACGTGCGGGCTATTGCGCGCGCTCCCGAAGGTGCCGGTCTCGCTGTGCGTGCCGCGGTAGGCGGTAAAGGCGCGGCCGCCGATCTGGCGCATCGGACCCCAGCGGTCGTCGAGCTCGGCCTCGAGGGCGTCGAGGTTCGCCGAGTCCGTGTAGGGGCAGGCGATCCAGTTCCACCACTCGTCGCCCATCACCGGGATGGCGGTGCCGAGATCGGGGTTGGCGCTGCCGCCGGCCATGTCCGTGATGGTGAACGTGACGCCGCTCACCCCGTCCTCGCCGCGGGCACTGAGGCGCACGTCGATGTCGTTGCCGGTCTCGCCGGCCCAGCGTGCGGTGAGGTCCACCTGCTCGGGCACGGTGCCGTTGACCGCGGCGGTGACCGGCAGGCGGGTGTCGGCGTTGATCTCGTCGACGATGGCCTGGGCGATGGTGCTCGCGGTGTCCGCGGCAGCCACACCCACGCGCACCCGGTAGCCCGCGATGTAGAGCGCGAGCGTCCCGGAGGTGTTGGCAGTGCCGGCGACGGTGATGTCGCCCGCCGCCTTGACGGCCGTGCCGTCGTCGTCCAGGGCGATCGCCCAGGTCTCAAGGTAGGGGGCGGCGCTCAACGTGGCGCGCAGCATCTCGGCGAGCATGGATCCGCGGCCGTAGAGCCGCTCGGCCTGCTCGGCGGAGGTCACGCGGTCGAGCTCGAGCGCGGCGCGCTCGCCGGCGGCGAGGCGCTGGCCGAAGACGAGCAGCTTGCCCTGGAAGGCGCTCGAGCCCGCGAGGCGGGAGTCGAACTCGATGTAGACGCCGGGGATGCGCAGCGCCGCGGGGATCGAACTGAAGGCTCCGGAGCTGATGGTCATGCCTTACTCCTTGCTCTCGGCCTTGCTGGGCTTGCGGGGCGGGCGCGCCTCGACGACGTCGCCGTCGCGCAGGCGCCGGCGCCAGTAACTGGTGAGCGCGACGCGCTCGCCCTCGGCGGCGAGCACGCGGCCGTCGGGCTTGCGCACCTGCAGGCCGTCGCGGGGTTTGAGGTAGCTCTCCTGCACGGTGTGCCTCCTGGTCATTGCGGCAGGTCGACCTGGTCGACCGCGTCGGGGTCGTCGGCGCCGCCCACCTGGTGGGTGGCGTGGTAGGTGGTGAAGGCGTCGAGCGTGTTGACGTCGAGCGGCGGGGGGAAGGTCATCGCCAGGCGGTAGGCCGCGCCGTAGACCACCACGCCCTCCTTGTCGAAGCGATCGGAGTAGAGGTTGTCGATGGACTCGAGCGCGAGCGTGCCCACGCCATCCACCGTCAGCCCGTGCACCCCGGGCACCACGCGCTCGAGGAGCTCGTAGGCGCCCACCTGGCGGCTGTTGCCCCGGCGGCGCTCACGCTCGCCGCTCGCGTGCCCCGTGACCACGTACACGACGTAGCGCGCCGAGGCCCTGGGCTGGTTGGCGTTGCCCTCGGCACGCGCGCTCGACCAGGCGACGTAGATGCCCGGCACCCGGCGCAGCGCGGCGCGCAGCGTGCGCTCGTCCCAGCGCCCGGGCAGGTCCTCGATGCTCTTGACGTACTGCCCGACCACCGTCTGGCAGCGCGCGATGATGGCGTCCTCGACTTCGGCCAGCACCTCAGAACCCCTTCAGCGCGTCGTCGTCGAACTCGCGCCGGCCCGCCTCGTACGCCGGCGAGCCGCCGGTGGTCGTGGCCGGCGCCTCGGCGCCGAGCGTGGCCTCGCCGCGGGAGACCGCGCGCAGCCAGCTCACCGCCTCCTCGTGGCGCTTGCGTACCTCCTCGGTGGCGCGGTCCTCGTAGAGGAAGTAGCGCGCGAGGTTGCAGGCCACGCGCTCCAGGACGGCCGGCACCGGATCGAGCGGCAGGCTCACCCGGCGGCCGATGTAGCTGTCGATGAGCGAGGCGGCGTCCGCCAGCGCCCCGTCAACCACCTCGGTGTCGATGACGCCGTCGTTGTCGCGATCGGCGAGGTCGAGCAGCTCGCCCTCGCCGAACCGGCGCACCAGGTCGTCCTGGGTGGCGTAGCTCACTCGCCGCTACCCCCGGCCTGCTGCTCCTGGTACTCCGCCCACGCGGCGTCGCGCTCCTTGGCGGAGACGCTCTCGATGCCGCTCACGGTGGCGAGGGCGTCGCACTCGGGCTTGCCGCCCTTGGTGAAGTGCGCCTCGTTCTCCGGGTCGAGCTCGGCGATGGCGGCGACCAGGCGCGCGTGGCGCTCAGCCTCGGCCGGCGGCTCCTCGGTGCCGCTCGCGGCCGCGGCGCCGCCCTTGGGCTCGCGCAGCGCGCCGATCTCGAGCAGCGGCCGGGCAGCTCGCTCGGTCATCTCGACCGGGTCGCCGACGCCGTAGCGCTCGCCGTCGTGGCGGAGCGGGGTGGCGACCTCAAAGGTGCGGGTGTCGTTGCTCACGCTGCCTCCTGGATGTTTCTGTCGGCCGGGCCGGGGATGGGCGGCCCCGGCCTGCCGTTGCTCCTTCCGGCCTGGCGCCGCCGCCCCAGCGCCAGGCCGTCCGACGGAGCCGCTCAGCGGTGTCCCGCTTACGCCACGGCGTTCTGGATGAGGAACCCGGACTCGATGCCCGAGAGCACGGGGGCGCGCTCGTAGGTCACCGGGTACATCCAGGACTTGGCGTTGCGCTCGTTGTAGGGCTCCTCGACCACCGGGTGGCCCCGGAGCGTGTAGGTGTAGCCGTAGCTCGGCATGCGGCGGCTGGTGATCTGCTCGGGCACGTACGCCAGCACCACGTCCTTGCCCCAGACGTCGGTCATCTGGGTGGCGCCGTCGCCGAGGTAGACGGCGTCACCCACCGCGACCCGGCGCAGGCCCCAGAGGCGGGCGATGAGCTCCACGGTCACCGAGTCCGAGCTCGTGTACTTGACCCGGTCGACGATCTTCGGGTGCTCGGCGAGCTGGGCGAACACCGCGGCGCTGATCACCGCCACGTTCGGGCGCATGCCCACGGCCTGGCGCACGGTCTCCTTGTAGTCGCGCACCTGGGCGGAGGGATCGCTCGAGCCGTCGGACCACTGGTCGGTGCCGGAGAGCGCGGTCTTGTGGCTGGTGCTGTAGTTGTTGGCGTCGCGGGCGAGGTCGGCCTGCTCGATCTCGAGCGCGAGCGAGAGGATCTCCATCGTCTCGCTGGCGGCCTCGCGCCCGAGGTCGATGCCGGGCACCTGGTTGGCGTCCTCCATGTGCTCCCAGGGCACCATGCCCTCGAGCGCGTCCTGCACGAGCGCGAAGGGCTTGCCCTCGTAGCCGAACTGCACGCGCGCGGTGCTCGCGCCCGGGGCCCGGCGGGTCTTGTAGCGCCGGAAGCTCTCCTGGCCGAACTCGATGATCTGGCCGCCGCGCTGGCGCACCGGCACCCGCGGGAAGAGCACGCTGCCCACGCGCTCCGGGTGCGAGTAGCCCTGGGCGACCTCGGTGAGGATCGGGTTGATGACCCGGGCCTGGCTGGTGTTCATGGGCATGGTGAGTCAGCTCCTTCGCTCTGGGCCGCTTAGCGCAGCAGCACTTCGATGAACTCGCCCGCGGCGCTCGCCGACTCCAGGGCGTGACCGATGACGTACTCCGGCATCTCGCCGCCGGCGAGGATTGCGCCGTTGGCCGCGGTACTGGTGACCGAGGTGGCGCCGGAGGGGATGTTGATCTCGCCGGTGGAGGGGATCGCGCGCCCGGAGGCGTCGACGATGATGGCGTCCCCGACGGCGATAGCAGCGCCGGACTCTATGACCGCGGTGCCGAGGGCCTCGACGGTGAGCGGGTCGCCGTCGGCGGCGTCGAAGCGCGCCACGCCGGCGACCTTTTGGCCCTGCACGGTGGCCTGGGCGCCGTCGAAGCCGACCGCGCGGCGTTCGGTGACCTGGCCGCTCGCGACCAGGCTCAAGGCGAGGATGGTAGTGCTCTGCACGGCTTAGGCCTCCTGTCGCTCCACGGCGCGCACGGCCGTGATGATGTCCACCTTGTGCTGCTCGGCGTAGGCGAGCGCCTTGTGGTGCAGCGCCGCGGTGCGCGGGTCGACCTCGTAGCCGTCCGCCACCTCCAGGTCCGCCGGCACCTTGCCGCTCTCGCTCTCGCGGCGGGCGCCGCGCTCGCCGTAGTCGATCGCCTGCGGCAGGCGCTCGAGGAACTCGAGGAACCACTCGCGCGCGGGCTTCTTCACGGCTTCGGCGCCCTCGCCGAACTCGACCACCGCCTCGGCGTCCTGGGCCTCCAGGAACTCCACCAGGGCGTCGCGGTCGCGCGGCAGCACCCTGCCGGCCTCGACCAGCTTGTCCACGCGCGCGGCGTGCTCGGCGCGCCGGCGCTTCGCCTCCTCCTGGGCGATCGTCTGCTCGCGCTCGGCGAAGGCCGCCTCCTGCTCCTTGATGCGCTGCTCGCGCTCGGCAATCTCGCGCTCGCGGCGCTCAACCTCTGCCTTGTCCACGTCGGACACCTCCGTTTTCTCGCTGTACATCGGCTCGGCAACGCTCTCGGGGCGCTCCCGCTCGAGGTCCTCGATGGCGTAATCGGGGATGACCCGGTCCGCCTCCTCCGTGCCGTGCCGGGCGATGATCCACTCGCGCAGCCGACGCAGCAGGCCGCGAAGGATCCCGACGTCGGCCTCGCCGAACTCGAAGGTCACGAGGTCGGCCTCGGCGTCGCCGAACTCCACCTGGCGCAGGCCCTTCAACGCCGGCGGCTGGGCGCCGAGGAAGCCGAGGTGGCGCAGGTAGTACACGCCGGGCTTCGGGTTGGTCTTCGCCTCGGGGTGGTAGAAGCTCGCGGAGACCTTCTTGAAGCGCCCGTCCCGGACGAGCTCGGCGAAGGCGGGATCCACCTGGCGGGGCTCGGCCTCGAGGCTGCCCTCGCTATAGGCCAGCCCGCCGACCCAGCCGTAGGCGGGCGCGTCATGCCGGGGGTGGCCGGCAACGATGGGCGCCTCGTGGAGCTCGGGGTCGTAGGCCGCGGCGGCGGCCTCGAGATCGGCCTCGCTGAACTGCAGCGACGCCCCGGACATGGCCGTGTGCCTGCCGGGGCGGAAGATCTGGATGCGCTTCATGCTGGCCTCCCGCGTCATGGGGGCCAGTGTGGAGAGGGCAAGCTGGGTGGGTGGCCCTGAACGGCTTCAGGGCCGGTAAGGTGGGCTAGCTCTCGGCGGGGGGATCCTCGCCGCGGGTGATGTCGAGCCGCAGCTGGCGGCCCGCGCTATGCTTCTCGAGCACCTGGAGGACCTCCGCTTCCGAGCGCATGTTACCCGAGGTGTCGATGAACTGCCTCGTGCGCATGCGCACCTTCAGCACGTCGTTCTTGCCGAAGCGCTCCTCGCCGAGGTCGATGCGGCGGAGGAAGTCCTCATCCAGGATGGCGGCGTGAAAGGTGGCGTTGCCGTCGTTGAAACGCCACTTGTTCTCCTCCTTGAACGAGAGGCTGACCAGCTGGAGGTAGCGCTCCTCGTCGCGCTCCTCGAGCTCCTCCTGTTCCGGCGGTGGCGCGCGGAAGTAGCGCCGCTCGTCCTTGCGGATGATCTCCGGCTCCGTGTCCTGGTCGGCCTGGAAGGCGACCTGTTCTATGCCCTCCTCATCGAGCGGCTTGACCACGCCCTCCAGCCCCTTGCGCACCTCGTAGTTGCGCAGCAGCTCCAGCACCTCGGCCTCGATCTCGAAGTGGCCGTCGTCGGTCTCGATCCGGAATCGGCCGTCCTTGAGCTCGATGACACGCCGCGGCGCTCGGCCGCGGAGGCGGCGGATCGCCTTTACCAGGCCGAACGCCCCCGTGCCGCCCATGCCGAGCAGGGTGACGAGGTTGATGGCGGCGCTGACGGCCTCGCTGTTCAGGAAGCTCGTGAGCTGCGCGGAGAGACTCTGCACGACCGAGAAGTCGATGCCGAAGCATCCGGTACGGAAGGAGGCCCGCACATTCACCTGCACGCGCACCTGGTCGCCATTGAGCGCGGCGTTCGCCGCCTCAAGCGTGTCGCTCACGGCGATGAGCGCCGGGGCGAGTTCGCGGGCGTCGATCTCGTGCTCCTGGAGTGCCGGGCCATCGTAGGTGAGCGTGAAGTGCGCGGTGCTCATCGCTCGGCCCACTCCAGGCGGCGGAGAGGCGCGGTCGAGTCGCTCATCCTCACCTCGGCGGTATCATCGTAGAGGCCGGCCAGGCGAAAGGGGCGCGGATCGCCAGGCGCGTACGCCGGCGTGAAGTACTGACGATAGGCGCGGGTGAGCGTCGAGCCTCCGTTGCGCTCACGATGGCGATGCTGCTTCATGCCTCTACTCCCGCCGCCTGCGCTCGCGCCCGGCCCGAGCTATCGGATCCGGGCGACGGGGGACAAGTTACCCTACCCGTACCTCGGAGCGAAAACGGGGTCGCGACCGAAGGTCGCCGTTGCAGACGACCGGGACCCCGTTGCAAACCCGTTGCAAAAGCCGCCCAGTCGTTGCAAAGGATCGACCCTAAGCCTGGGTGCCGGAAACGGGAGATCGTCGCTCACAGCGCCTCTCCGTGGCTCGCTCCACCGCGCTCAGCTGAGCGGCTCGCCGAGGTAGGCGAGCAGGGTCTCCACGGCGTGGCGCTCGTCGCCCTCCGAGAGCCCGAGCCAGGGGCGGGCGGGGATGCCCCGCTCGGGGTCGCCGAAGTGGTGGGTGGCGCCGTAGACGCGGTCGGTGCCGAACTCGAGCTCCTGCGGCCCGGCATCATAGCGCAGGGTGTCGCGCAGGTAGGTGTTGAGCACCAGGATCTCGTCCTGGCGTCGGGGCTTGCGCGCGCGGTAGTCCTCGGAGAGCGGCTTCCAGGGCTCACCCGCCGGGGAGACCTGCTGGTCGAAGCGCTCGCGGTGGGAGAGCTGCAGGTCCTCGCCGATGGCGCGCATCGCGGGTGTGGCATCACCGGCGCGCTGCTCGAGCGCCCGCAGGGCGCGGCGCACGCGCTCGTCCTCGATGCGGTGCTGGAGGGTGACGCCGGCCATGCCAATCTCCTATACTGTCCTCAGCCTATCGCGCGGGCAGTCCCCGCCCGGACCACCAATCCCACGCGCGAGGCGGCCACGGTGGGGCGGCGCCGTGGCTTTACTCATTCCGGCCCGCGCCGGTAGAGCCGCACCCCCCGCCGGAACGCCTCCACATCGGCGTCGTCCTGCTCGCCCTCCGACTGGAAGGTGGTCACGCCCGACCAGCCGTCGCGCCCCCACTCGAAGACCGCCACACCAGGCTGGTCGCGGCCGGGGACGCGGAAGCGCGCCACGTAGCGCCGGCGCACCACCGGGCGCGCGGCCGCCCCGTGCCACTCGGCGGCGACCCAGATCTCGTCGGGGTCACGGATCGCCTGGGCGAGCATCGGCAGGTAGCGCTCGCGACCGCGCTTCAGCACCTTCCAGCGCCCGCGGGCGTTGCGAAACAGCGCCTCGGAGAGCATCAGCGGCTCGCCGAGCGCGTCGCGGTACACCGCCGGGCGCTCCAGGTCCGCCCCGAAGCTGGAGAGGAAGCTGCGCACGTAGGCCTCGGGGTCGAGCCCCTCCTCGAGGAGCTCGCCCTGGTAGGCGCGCGGCGCCGGGAGCTCGTCGCGCGCCCGGCGCGGCGGGAACAGCCGCTCGGGCTCGCTGCGCAGCGGCTCATCGAGCTGCGGCGGGGTCACGCCGCGGATCCGGCTCGCCCCCGGGCGGTGCTCGAAGCCCGGGTCGATGCCCTTCGGCACGCGCACCGTACGCGGGCTCGGCCCGTTCTGGCCGACGGTCTTCTCCTCCCAGTCGATCTCCGGGCCCTGCTCGGAGACCTCGAGCCCCCGCCGGCGCGCCTCCTCCGCGGAGATCGCGTACTTCTTGCACTTGCACCCCCAGCCGTTCTTCGGCGACCACGTTTCCCACCAGGGATCGTCCAGCGGCACGACGCGGCCGTCGTGCGCCAGGTGCTCGGGGCGCGGATCCTCGCTGCCGCCGTGGCGGTAGAGCCCGTAGGGGCGCTGGCGCCGGAGCTCTGGGTCGGCCATCTGCGCCTCGCGCCCGGCGTGGTAGCTCTGCAGGAGGTTGGTCTCGTAGATCACCCGCGATCGCCAGCCGCGCTTGCCCTTGTAGGCCCAGCCGTGGCGCTCGACGATGGCGTCGAAGTCCTTGCGGAAGTCGGCGAGGGTCCTGCCCTCCTCGACCATGCGCTGGATCGAGCGCTGGAAGTCCTCGACGATCGCCATGCGGTTGGCGCCGGCGACGACGAAGGCGTGGTCGTGCTCGCGGCCGTAGACGTCCGTCCAGGCGCGGGTGGGCAGCGCGACCTTCTCGCGAAGGAACTCGATCTGCTCGCGGAAGGGCAGAGAGCCGTACTGGACCGCCATCTCAGCCTGCCTCCTCGAGGAGATCGTAACGGCCGGCCAGCTGGGCGGCGGCGAGTGCATCGCCCATCACCTCGGCCCAGTCGTCGACGGGCAGCTCGCTCATCCGCTCGACGAGCCGCGCCTGCAGATCCTCGAGGTTCTCGGCCTGGTCGACGATCTCCCGGATCGCCTCGATGACGGCCTCCTCGCGCGGCTGCGCGTCCTCCTCCAGGCGCTCGAGCTGCGCGGCCTGCTCCTCGCCGTCGGCGGTCGGCTCGTCCTCGGCAAAGGCCGCGCCCCCGCCGGCGCCGAGCGCAGGCCGCGGCGCGGGCTCCCACTCGTCGCCGTAGTGCTCTCGGATGTAGCGCAGCGTCGGGCGGTAGCCGAGGCGGGCCACGCGCTCGTCGCGCTCGGCGAGGCGGTTGAGATCCTCGGGCTCCTCGGTGATGCGCCACACCCGCGGCGGCCGGGCGCTCGGGTAGTTCCACTCGGTGAGCCAGCGCGCGATCTGGCGGTTGAAGCTCTCGCAGACGACGTCGGCGTCAGCCTTGATGATGTCCGCGCGCACGTCCTGCTGGGCGTCGTCGGCGCCGAGCCGCCCCGGGGTGCCCTCGACGGTCGCCACCTGGCCGAGGATCACCTTGGCGATAGCCGCGTTCATGCGGTCATAAAGGGCCGTGTAATCGGCCGTGCCGGAGCGCGCCGCCTCGATGAGCTCGATCTCCATGTCCTCGGGGGTTACCACGCCGGTGTCGGTGTGGATCGCCCGCAGGGCGTCGAGGAGCTTCTGCTTCTCCGCCTCGGTGGCGCCCTTGCCGAACTTGCCGTGCGCGGTGGGCTGGCCGAACTTGTCGAGGAACTTCAGCCACAGCCGGATCCCTGAGCGCTTGAAGAACACCGGCCAGTAGAGCCAGTGGCCGAGGCCGAGGCCGTAGGGCTCGTCGTCGTGATCGGCGCCGGTGCGGAAGGTCCAGAACTTGCGATCGGGCAGGAGCTCGCCGAGGGGCTGGCTCATGGTCCGCAGCCGCAGCCGGCCCTCGCCGTCGAAGCCGAAGCGCCGCCGGTCGCGCACCAGAATCTGGTCCAGCGCCACCTGGGTGCCGTCGCGCACCCACATCGGCTCGGCGACGGCGAAGCCGTAGAAGATGCCGAAGAGCATCTGCTCGGTGACCCGGTCCCAGCCGATGTGGCGCAGCTGCTCGCGGAGCATCTCGGCGGCGGCCTTGTCCTGGCGGCGGCTGCCGCCGGCCTCGACCTCCCACTCGGCGGAGACCACCGCGCGCTGGCGCTGGCCCCAGGCGGTCTTCACCTGGTCGTCGCGGTAGAGCTCGCGGTAGAGGGTGAGATCCCCGCCGCCGCGGGTGAGCAGGACGGTGTCCTGCGGCTGCATGAGCTCGAGCGGGCCGACGTAGCCGCGGGTGATGTCGCGGCCGTCCTGGGTGCTCGCAATCTCGCGCGTCTCGGGTGCCTTGGCCATCGCCTAGAATCCTCCGGTGTCCACGCCGCCGCCGACCGCGCCCCAGCCGGTGGCGTGCGCGCGGTAGTCGGGCGCCTCCTCGGCGTCGATCCCCGCGCGGGTGATGCCGGTGGCGCGGTAGTCGATCGGTGCACTCTCGCTGCGGCTCGCCGCGTAGGCGAGCGCACAGGCGACCGCGGCGTCGCCGTGGCGCTCGCCGGCGCCGCCGCCGGTGTTGCTCCTGGGCAGGCGCGGCACGCCGTTGACGAGCCGCAGCGCGCGGTGGTCCTCGAGCACGTCGTCGTGCTGGGGGATGGTGATCGTGCCGTCCTCGAAGGCCGCCTTGTAGGGCGGCATGTTCTCGCGGTACCAGGACTCGCTGAACATCACCTGCTCCACCAGGCTGCCCCAGTGGTCGTGGGCGGACTCGGCGATGTAGCTGCCGTTGCCGGTGGCGTCGATCTTCACCCCGGAGAGGCGCGGCAGCCGGTCGCCGAGCGCGAAGAGCACCTGCTCCTGCTGCTTGTGCGGGACGTTGCGCAGCTCCACCAGGAGCGGGACCGTGCGATGCAGCGTCGCCCCGATCTCCATCGGCGCGAGCACGGAGAGGTGCCCGGAGCGGGCGAAGTCCATGCCGAGCACGTGGCGGCGGCTGCGGTCGAGGCCGGCGAGCAGGGGCAGGAGCTCGTCGCGGATCCAGTCCTCCATCTGCACCGCGCGGCTTGGCTCGGGCGCGGTGTTGAAGGCGCGGTCGCCCTCGAAGCGGATCACCGGCGCCTCGGCCATGCGCGGCTCCACCAGCGAGCGCGGCAGGTAGGCGCCGCCGCCCATCGCCGGCACGCAGAAGAGCTCCTCGGCCTCGTTCGGGCGGTAGCGCCGGATGAGAGCCTCCCGCCAATCGCGCTCCGCCTCGGCACTCCAGGGGCGCCCGGTCACCTGGCAGATGCGCTGGTAGAGCCCGTCGGCGAGGGCATCGTCAAGCGTCACCCGGTGCAGGGCGTAGTCCTGTCGCCCGGCGCGGATGTCGGTGACTAGCTGGTTGAACGGGTTCTCCTCGCCGTTGTGCGTGGAGATGATGTGCACCGCACCGCCCCACATGGTCATGGCGAGCGCGGCCTTGAGCAGCTCCTCGAGGTCGTCGACGAAGGCCGCCTCGTCGATCACCAGTCGCTCGCCCGGGCGGCCCTTGGAGCGCAGGTTGCGCGGGTTGCTCGAGAAGGTCTGGATCTGGTGGCCGCTGTCGAACTTGATGACGAAGGTGAGGATCTGGCGGTCGCCCTGCTCGAGCACCGACTCCTGGATCTCGCCCGCCGCGGCCTGGAAGGCGCGCGCCCACTGCGCGCAGTCCTGGATGAAGCCCGCGGTCATCTCCTTGTCGTAGGAGATGTAGTAGACGTTGGCGCCGCCGGCGGCCGCGGCGTGCAGCACGGCATCCGCCGCCTCGGCGTAGGAGAGGCCGATCCGGCGGCTCTTCTCGATGACCTTGACCGCCGAGCGGTCCTCCACCCAGCGGCTCTGGTAGGGCAGCAGGATCGCCGCGTCGCCGGCGGCCATCAGAGCCCCTTGAGGATGGCGTCACGCATGGCGGCCACGCCCTCGTCGGAGAGCCCGGCGCGGCGGCCGGCCTGCTCGGCGGCCTCGGCGGCCTGCTCCGCGGCCTCCTCGCGGGCCTGGCGGCGGATCTCCGCCTCGCGCTTGACGTTCTCGCTGGAGGCCTTCTCCAGGCGCGCGGCGGTGAGTGCGAGGTCCTTCAGCATGTCGATGGTGCCGGGCAGGGTCTCGGCGTCGAGCTCGCCCTCCTGGAGCTTCAGGGAGACGTCGAAGGTGAGCGAGCGCACGAGCTGGTTGATGAGGTTGCCCATCTCCCCCTCGGGGCGGGCGCCGAGTTTGCCGATCCACATGTCGGCGACCTCGCGGGCCTCGCGCATCTTCTGCCCGACCGCCTCCATGCGCACGGCGTAGCGGTTGAGGCTCGACTTCGAGAGCCGCTCCTCGTGCCCCTCGCGCTCGAGGATCTCGTTGATCTGGCGGGTCGCTTCCAGCTGTGTCACGCGCGGATCCCTCAGCAGCTCGTGGAGCTTCTCGCGGACATCGTCCGGCAGGCGGTCGATGGTCGAGGGGCGGCGGGCCATCAGTGCAGCCTCCAGAGCACGTAAAGCACCGCGGCCGCGAGCACGGGCGGCCGGGTGGCGAGCCAGTAGGCACCCCACACCAGCGCCCCGGGGGAGAGCACGAGGGCGCAGCCGGTGAGCAGCAGCAGGTCGCGCAGCGTCTTCATGGCTCAGCCTCCCGGGCGCGGGCGGGCGACGCCGGGGACACGCGCGGCGCCGGTGGCCACGTCCTCGCCGCGGGGGGTGAGGCTCGCCACCTGGACGCCGGAGCTCTCCTCGAGCTCGATCAAGCCCTGCTCCGCGAGCCAGGCGAGCTGGCTGCGCAGGGCGTCGCGCGAGACGGCGTGGCCGAAGGCGCGCAGGACGCTGCGCAGGACGTGCTCGTTGTGGCTGTAGCCGGCGTCCTCCTCGAGGGCCTGCAGGATTACCAGCCGCTGGTCCCGCGCGGCATGCTCGCTGAAGCTCATTTGCTGTCACCCCCGGAGCGCTGGAGCAGGTATTCGCTGATCATGGAGAGCTGATGGGCGATGGATCTCACTTCGCCCGTCATCTGGCGCATGTCCTGGCTGACGGTGTTGAGCCGCTCGTAGACCCGGCCGAGGTCGTGGTGCGTCGGCACGCTGGCGAGCTGCGACTCCGCGACGTCCACCCGGCGCTCGACGCTGATCACCCGGTCCCGCACACGGTCGATGCCGTCGCTCGCGCGGGTATCGACGTCGGCGATGGCGGCGGTGTTGGCCTTGCTCTTCTGGACCAGGTGGGTGTAGAGGCCGAGCATCCCGAGGCCGGCGAGCTGCAGCGCATCCATCCAGAAGCGCATGGCGCCGTAGTCGATCACGCCTTCCACTGTCGCCTCCGTCGCTCGTGATCGGTCGCGCACTCCAGGCAGCGCACCGCGCGCGGCTGCGCGTCGATGCGCCGCGGGTCGATGACCTCGGCGCAGTCCAGGCAGTAGCGCACGCCGCGGTACTCGCGGGGGCGCTCGCTGCGGTCGGCGCGGATCGCCTCGAGTGCGGCCTCCCGCTCGGCCTGGGCCAGCGCCTCCGCGCGCTCGTAGTCGCGCTCGGTGAAGTCCGCCACTAGCCCCTCCGGTTCGCCCGGCGCGCCTGGCGGGCGGCCTTGGCCTTCGCGCGCGCCCGGCGCTTGCGGTAGGTGGGTTTCGTCGGCTTGGACCAGGTCGCAGGCCGCGGCGCCTGCCGGCGGCGGCGCGGCTCCGCGGCCGGGAAGAGCATCGGCCGGAGCACCCGCGCCGGGCCGGACTCCGCGCCCTGGAGCGCTTCCAGGGCCTCGTGCGAGAGGTTGTGCTGCGCCATCATCCCTTCGCTCCGGTGAATCGGTCGGCGATCCGCTCCAGCGCCCCGCGGCCGTCCTGGCCTGCGCGCACGCGCTTGTCGCGGGAGCGGGCGGAGACGTTGATGCCGAGCACCGCAAGCGCGATGCCCCACATGGGCGTGAGCGCGGTGATGGCCTCGATGAGATCCGCAGCGTTGCCGGGGCTCGCCACCATCGCGTAGACGATGCCGCCGGTCTGCAGCGTCCAGGTGAGCGAGGCGACGTAGCCGAACATCGGCCGCCAGCGGCGCACGAAGGCGTCGTCCGCCTGCGCCTCGGCGCGCATGGTCTGGTTGACCTGGGCGAGCCGCGCGGTCTCGGCCTCGAGCGTCATGCGCCGGAGCGAGCGCTGGTGCTCCTGCTCGAGCTGGCGCAGCTTGGCGACTGCGGCCGGATCCGTCTCGATGGCGCGGGCCACCTGGTCGGGATCCTCCTCCACGCCGAGCGCGCCGGCGATGAGGCTGCCGACGGCACCGCCGGCGGGGCCGCCGAGCGCCCCGCCGAGCAGCGGCGCGGCCTTGGCCACCGCGCCCTTGATGCTCTCCCAGTTCATGCGTCGATCCTCCGGCCGACCTTGAAGCCCCATAGGGGCGGCTCGTCCTCGCCGTGGACGGAGACCCAGGCGAGGAACCAGATCCAGTCGAGCACGCAGTCGAGCAGCGTCAGCGGCCGCCACTTCGTGCAAACGGCCGCGCCCTCCGGCTCCTCGAACGCGAACCAGCACGGGACGAGGCCGTAGATGCGTGCGTGATGGGTGTAGCCCGAGCGCAGCGCCCGGCTCGCCGGCACGATGCCGAGCCAGCCGAGGACGCGCTCGCGCCGGCCTTGGGGCGCGGTGAGCGTGACCGGGGCGCTCACGCCGGCACCTCGCCGGTGTAGAGGAAGGCCTGCAGGCGCAGCAGCCGGTTGAACCACCCGCGCAGGAAGCGCTCCTGCGAGCTGTCGGCGACGACGATGCCGTGGTACTTGAGCGCGCGGCGGCCGAGGAGCTCTACGACGAGCACGCGCTCCGGCCAGGCCTCGACCGCAGCGAGGGTGCGCGGACCGATGATGCCGTCCACCGTGGCGCCCGCGGCACGCTGCAGCTGCCGGCACGCGGAGCCGACGCCGTGATTGACGGCGGCATCGAAGTGGGCGACACCGACCCCCGCGGGGAGCTCGTGGCAGCGGGCGGCGCGCCAGTAGTCGCGCTCGTAGAGGGCGCGGGCGTCGGCCTCGGTGAGGGTGTCGAGGTCGAGATCCGGGTAGGCGCGCTGGGAGATGCCGTACACGGTGTGCCCGCCGCGGTCGGCGGGGTCGTCGACCTCGCCGCCCTCGGCGGTGCGGATCCATTCCCAGGGGGTGTCGGGGAGCCTGCTCATGGCGTGCAGGCTATGGGGGCCAGCGCGGGTGGCTGACCCTGAAGCGGTTCAGGCCGCCCGAGTATGGGCGGCCTGATGGCAGGGAGGTTACGCCCGGCGCCGGGGCGCGGCAACTAGCCCTCGGCGAAGAGATCCGCCTGGCTGTCGTCCTCGCTCCCGGCGCGTGCCCGGGCGCGGGCGAGCGCTAGCCAAACGGTGCGCTCGGTGACGCCGTGGCGGATGGCGAGCTGCCGGGCGCTGGCGCCGGCGTGCTTCTCCTCGAGCAGCCGCGCATCCCAGGCGCGGTGCAGGGCCGGCTTGCAGTTCGGCACGTCGATCTTCTCCCGCTCGTAGGTCGTGGCGAGCGCGCGGGCGCGCTGCAGGCCGAGCCGGCGGGCGAGCGGGTGGGCACCGGTGATGTGATCCGGCTCGGGAATGTAGAGCCGCAGCCCGCCCCAGTGGTCGACCAGGCGCATGGCCCCGTCGAGCCCGATCACCTCGGCGATCTCGAGGATGCGCTCGGGGAGATCCTGGCGCTCGGCGTCACTCACCGGCCTGCGATCCTCCCTGGCTGAGTGCCTTGCGCAGCGCCGCGCGCAGGCGGCGGCTGTTGCGCTCGCGCTGCTGGCGGCTCATCTGCGGCGCGGGCAGCGCCCGGGGCTGCGGGCGCGAGGGCATCATCTCGAGCACCTGGCGGGGCGTGGGCCAGCGCTCGCAGGTCCTTCCAGCGCGCTTGAACGCCGCCTGCAGCCGGGCGGAATCGGCCTTTTCATCCCACTGCACGGGCGCCTCCCAGAGCGCCTCACCCCAGGCCTGGGCGGTGAGCTTGATGGAGTCCCAGCCCGGGCCGCCGGGCAGGCCGATGGCGACCAGGCGCTGGATCCCCTCGCCGACGACGGCGCGGAACCAGGGCGGCATCGGCTCATCCGCCACGGCGCCAGTCCTCCAGATCCTGCAGGGCCTGCGCGGTGCGGCTCGCCTGGCCCTGCGGCTTGCGGCCCCCGCCGCTCTCCCGGGGCGCGATCGCCTGGCCGCCGCCGCGGGCGGCGAGGGACTCGATGACGCGCTTCAGGTACCCGTGGGAGGTGAGCGGCTTCCAGTCGCCCTCGGCGCTCTGCTTGCCACGCATGGCCTCGACGGTCTCGGAGAGCGCGGCGCCGACCAGGGCAGCGTCCTCGTGCAGCGAGAGGGCCTCGCGAGCGACGCGCAGGGCTCGCTCCCAGGCGAGCGCGCGAGTGCGGGCGCGCCAGAGGCCGAGGTAGGCGGCGAGCGGCCGGGAGACCTCGCGGGGCAGATCCGAGAGCACGCCCATCAGCTCCCGGGCCGCCTCGTCCTCGACGGCCTGCTCGATCGAGTACTCGGCGTGGCAGGCGGGGCAACGGATGCGCATCAACCCGCTCCTCTCAGCGTTACGCGGTCGAGCAGCACGCCGCCGCTGAGGCCGGTGACGAGCACCACCCAGGTGCCGTCGGCGAGCTTCCAGGGCTCGCGGCGCAGGCGGCAGCGGTGGAGCCTGCCGATGTCGTCCAGGTACCAGACTCGGCGGCGCTCCGAGAGCGCCTGGCGGGCGGCCTGCGGGCTCATCGCTCCACCGACTCGCAGCCGCCGAAAAGATCGGCCAGCGCCGCGCCAGCACGACGCGTGTGGTAGGCGTGCCGCTGTCTCAGCGGTGCGTCGTGGCGGTTGTGGCAGCGCTGGCAGAGCGCGGCCAGGTTCTCGGGGTGGCAATTGGCCGGGTCCGGGTCGTGCACGTGGGCGATCGTCAGCACGATGTAGGCCACCTTGTAGCCATCGTTCAGCCTCCAGCTATCTGCGACCCACTTGCTATCCGTCCACTGATCAAACTCATTCCGCCACCAGTGATTCGGCACACCGCACCACTCGCAGCGGTGTCTGGCCCGATCCAGAATCCGCGCACGGATCTCCGACCAGTCGGCTGGGTATCGGTCCCGGTTGGCTCGCAAAATTGGCATCAGCGCCGCACCTCAAGATGGATCACGTTGCCCTCACGGGTGACCTTGGCCCGGCGCCTCGGGCGGCGGGCCGGCCGTACGGCCGGGGCGAGCGGCACCCACACGAGGACCGGCCAGGGCCACAGCCACCAGATCACTGCGACCTCCCGCGGCGCCGGGCGTCGTAGGTGAGCGCGGCGACCAGTCGCCGGAGCTGGTCGGGCGTGCACCACTCGAAGCGCTCGACGCCGAACATCCGCCGGGCCATGCCGTCCGCGTAGGCGTCCGGGCGGTCGGCGGCGGCGAGCTGGGCGCGGACCTTGGCGACCAGGTCCTCCCGTGAGGCGGCCGGGCGGCTGCGCCCCTTGCGGCGCGGTCGGAAGCCGCGCTGCTTCATGTGATCCAGCACGGCGCGGCGGCCGGCCTCGTCGAGGTCCGCCGCCGAGCGCACGCGCCACACGGACCAGAGCATCGCCCGGTAGGTCTCCTCGTCGAGCCCGAGCTGCTTCTTCGCCAAATGGATCTGCGCGAGCTCGCGCCGCCGGCGATTCTCGGTGGCCCGCGCGTCCGCCTCGAGGCGCGCGGCCTGCGCCTCGAGCTCGCCGGCGCGGCGGAGCTCCTCGTGATACCCGGGCCCGTCCGCGTACTGCGCCGACTGGCGCAGCTGCCGGGCGCTCTCCCGGAGCGCGGCGGCCCGCTCGGCCGGGGGCTGCTTGGTCTGTGCGCTCATGGCGTGAACCATCCCCGCATCGCCTCGACGAACCGCGCCAGTTCCAGCGTCATGATCGAAAAGTCCGCATCGAAGCGCTCCGCGGCGCTCTCCGGCTCGCGGTCGTCGGCGTCGTCCTGGACCACGTCCAGGAAGCGGAGCTGCTTCACCGAGAGGTCGGCATCCAGCACGCAATCGATGCGCTGATCCCATGTCAGAGCCAGCCGCCGCACGCGGTGCCCCGGCTCGATCAGCCCGCGGATCTCCGCAGTCCGCAGGTCGTGGCGCTTGACGCGGACCTCGGAACCCGCGGCGCGCGGATCCTCGAACACGGCGGTCTCGCCAGGTTCCACGCCGGCCGGCCACTGGTCCCGGGCGATCCAGGCGGTCATCGCCTGCTGCGGGCTTGCCTCGGTCTGCAACGGCCGGATCGGTAGGGTGCCGAGCGCCGCACGGAGGTCCTCTGTGAGCCCCTCCCCCTCGCGCCAGCTCGCGGCATCGACGACCAGAATCCGCTCCTCGGGGTCGATGTAGGCGTGCGTGCGTGTCGTCCGCGTGAAAGCGCGCGGGAGCAGCTCCAGGTAGAGCTCCTCACGCATGCGCGCCCGCTCTCGCTTGCCAAGGCGACGCTCCTGAATCTCTTCGCGGTCGGCGACGGGCTCCTCGAGCTCGTCGCGCACAACCGCAGGCGGCAGGATCCGCGCCTCCTCCTGGAGGCAGACCATGATGCGTCCATTGGCTACATGGACCAGCGGCCGGTCGCCGCGGCCGAGCGGCGAAACCCAGCCCCGGCTCGAGCGCTCGGTACCGCCGACCGGCTGGAACTCGAAGGCGCGCAACCGGGTGTTGAGGTGGTCGGTGTGCAGCGTCCAGGTCTCAGCGAGCTCGTAGATGCAGAGGTTGCGGAACCACATCACGCCACCTCCTGCCGCTCGATGCGCTCGGCGTCCTGCAGCAACTGCTGCACGAGCTTGTCCACCTGGCTGTCGGTGGGCTTGATGACCACCTGGTCGTCGGTGTCTTCGACCTCGCAGCCGATGCGGCGGAGCTCGGCGACGGTGAGGTTGCCGAGGGCCTTGCGAATGGGCTCCTCCTTGACGCGGATGAGGCTGTCCGCCTGCTCGGGGAAGTGGCGGCGGATGAGGCGGACTACCTGCGCGGGATCCTCCCAGGCGATCTTGCCCTTGCCCTTGGCCATGCCGACGCGCACGCCGGCGATGACGACGGTGCGGCGCTTGCCCTGCCAGAGCTCCGGGCGCGCCTCGACCTCGGCGCGCAGGCGGTCGTGGGCCTCGGCGACGCGGCGCACGCGGTCCTTGATGGCCGGCGTGGCGCGGCGGGTGATGCGGTCGATCTCGTCCTGGATCTCCTGGACGAGGCCGGCGAGCTGGTCGCGCTCGCTGGCGTAGGCCTGGGTGAGCGCCTCGATGCGCTCCATCGGGGTCTCTTCACTCATGCTCGGGCTCCTTCGCCTCGGCGCGGAGGCGGTCGGGGATGCGTTCGGCGAGCCAGGCGAGCTCGCTGTAGATGTGCTCGGCGCACTGCTCGGCGTGGGTGCGCTCGGGCTCAGGCAGGGCGCGGTAGTCCCGATCACCCTCGAGCTCGATGCGCACGCGCCCGGCGGAGGGCTCGTCGGTGACGGTGAGGGTGACGCTCGCCATGTCTCAGGCCCTCCGGGTGAGGTCGCGCAGGGTGAAGCCGTAGGGGTTGGCGGCCCGGGCCTCGCGGTCGAGCCGGCGAAGGCGCGCGTCGATGGCCTTCAGCACGCTGAGCTGCAGGCCGGGCACCTGGCGGGCCTGGCGGAGCTGCTCGGGCGTCATCCGGGCCACGCGCTCCTTGCGGTCCTCGGCGGAGACGGCACCCATCCAGCGGCCCTGGTACTGCCGATCGAGGAAGGGATTGGTTTCGGGGGTGTCGAAGCCTTTCATGCGGTTCTCCTTCAGGTGGGCAGTCGCAGCTGCCCCTTGAGGTCGGGAAGGCTCACCTTCTTCATCGCCGCCACCTGGCGCAGCGAGCACATGGCGCGCTCGGTGAGGTAGAGGCAGGTGCGGTTGAGCTCCTCGTCGGTGGCGGCGAGGTGATAGCCCGTGCTCGGGTGGGCGCAGACGTGGTGGCCACGCTCACGCAGTTCCTGGATGGCGTGGCGCACCGCGCGCTCGTCGCCGCCCTCGCCCGGCGCACCCAGAACCTCGCGGGTGAGCTGTCGGATGCCGACACCGCGATCGGCACCGATATGCCGGGAGAGCGCTGCGAGCACCTGGTCCGGAGTGATGGAGCTCATCAGGCCACCTCCCTGCGGGCGCTATAGCGCTCCGCGTAACACGCCTTGCACATGCTCTGGAGACCGTCGGCTGCGCTCGGGACGGCAAACCAGAACTCGGTGTCCGCGGGCCAGTACTCCTCGCAGCCGCAGCAGCGCTTCTCGAGACCGTCCGGCCCGAAGATGTACTTGCCGTTGGCCAGCCGCCGCGCGAGCAGCTGGCGGCTCGGCAGCGGGCAGTAGGGCTGAATGGTCTTAGGCACTTCGCTCCTCCTCCTTCCGCCGCTGCTCGGCGTCGCGGACGATGCGGTGGGCGACGCTCACGCGGTCGCGGCACTGCGGGCATTCGCCGGCCACCAGGTGGTGGTCGTAGATGCCGCACCAGTCGCAGTGCCCGGCGTCGACGGAGCGCCACATCAGCCGCCGGTGGGAGCCGAGGCTGTCCACGACGGCACGCCCGTCGGCGGCCAGGGCGTGGCAGGCGCGCTCGATGCCCTCTGCGCTCGGCAGCTCCAGGGCCTCGGCGATGTCCCGCGCGGAGAGCGGCTTGCGGTGCTCTTGCAGGCAGGCGAGGACGCGACCCTGGAGGGACCCCTGGCAGAGCCGGGCGAGCTCGGCGAGGCGGGTGTCGATGTCGATGTCGCGTTCCGTGCTCATGCGTCACCTCCAAGCGCCGCCTGGACGCCGTCGTGGATGCCGGTGAGGTAGCGGTAAAGGCGCTCCGCGGCCTCGCGGTCGAGCTCCAGCGGATCCCGCCCCGGCTTCTCGATGAGCAGCGTGCCGTCGGAGCGGTAGGCGTAGCGGGTGGGGCCGGTGTGCGAGGGCTTGGGCTGCTCGCGCCCGCCCTCGGTCTCCAGGACGCGCATGGAGCCCCGGGGCTCTGGTGTGACGTTGCTTCGGTGGCGCTCCGCGAACATCGAGGACACCGCCGGCGCTTCCGGTTTTGCCTCCTCGGATGAGGGCTCGGAGGCATCGTCGTAAGACTTCCAGCTGCCGGGCACGGGCGCGTCCTCGGTACGCTCCGGCTTCTGCAGCGCCGACGGGGCCTGGTCTGGCAGCCACCACCGCCCAGGCCGGCCGCGGCGGGTGTCCGTGACGACCTCGCCTGCACGCCGCATCACCCCGAGAGCCTTGGTGGCGGACTCGGCGGGGATGGCGCTGATCTGCTCGATCTGCTTGGTGGTGAGCCCCTCGGGATTCTCGGCGAGCAGGGCCTTGAGGCGGCGCTGCAGGCTACCGCGGCCGGTATCCGCCGGCGGGGCGGAGGCGCCATTGGACGTGCCGCCGGCGGCGCGCATAGTGGCCCGCGCCTCCCCGTCGTCCGAGATCCGGTAGGAGCGCGGCCCGTCGCAGTCCTGCTCGGCGACGACCACCTCACCCGCTTCGCGCAGGCGCTTGAGCGGCACCGCGAGGGATGCGATGCCGTCCGCCAGGTCGCAGCGGGCGGCGATCTCTCGGATGTTGAGCGGGCGGCCCGCCGCGGCGAGGACGTCTCGGACCTCGTCGGTGACCGCCTCGTAGCTCGGCGTGCTCATGACTGCGCCCTCCGTGCGGTGAAGTCGCTGCCGCCACGGCGGTGGCGGCGGTGGTGGTGGAGCGGCTCGACGATCACCCCGCCGCGGCGCGGGCAGTCCTCGAGGCCGCGCTCGAGGCGCTGCTCGGCGGCGGTGATCTCCTGGGGCAGGATCTGCGCCGGGCACGGGCCGCCGCGGGCGGCCCACACCTGGGCCACCCGCTCGCAGGCCTGGGGCGAGCGCAGGTACTGCTCGAGCCGGATGCCGCAGCGCGCGAGCCCGAGCTCGACGTAGCGATCGGCGTAGTGGTCGAGGTAGGCGTCGGCATAGGTGGTGCTCACTGCCGGACCTCCCGGCGTGCGATCCACGCCTGCAGCTGCTTGTCGCTCGGATCAGCGTCGAGGGCCTCGACGTCCTCGACGTCGAAGTCGTCCTCGTCCTGGGCCGCCTCATCCTCGGCCTGCTCGAGCGCCAGGCGCGAGGCCTCCTCCTCGCTCGTGGCCGCCACGTCGAGCCGGACGGATTCACGCGAGGTGACGATGAACCCCACCTCCACGCGGTAGAGGCGTGGCGCCTCCTGTAGCGGGACCATCAGGGGCGTCTCGCCGTCGAACAGATCCGGGTGCAGCGGCCCCGGCACGTAGAGCTCTGCGGTCTGCGTGCTCATGGCTCACTCCCCTCCCAGGTCGGCCCAGGCCGCGCGGATGTGCTTCACGCCCGGCGTGCCGCCGGCGAACATCGCCGCCATCGACAAGGTCTGCGTGAGCCCGCGGAGCGCGCCGGGGCGGCGGGCGATGTGGTGGGCGAGCTGGCGCGCCTCGCGCTCGTCGATGCCCCAGGCGTCCAGCAGGGCATCCACGTCGCCGTCCTTCGGGCGCCCGAGCCGCACCCGCTTGCTGATGCGGCTGAACAGCTGGGCGAAGCCCATCGAGCGGTTGCCGCCCGTGAGCTGGGAGTAGACGATCTCGTTGCCCGCGAGCACGACACCGATGCCGGCCGCGTCGTGGATCGAGCGCACGGCGTCGAGCGCCCGGTGGCAGAGGTGCTGCGCCTCGTCGATCACGAGCAGCCCCCGGGTGTCCCGCACCCGCTCGACGATGTTGTGCTCCACCTGGTGCAGCGCGCCGCTCGTGCGGATGCCGAGTGCGGCGGCGATGCGGTAGAGGATCGGGCCCGGGCGGGCCGTCGTCGGGGTGGCGGTCACCACCCACACGTTCGGGGACGCGCGCTGGTGGCGGCGGATGGCGGAGGTCTTGCCCACACCCGCGCCGCCGTAGATGCAGCTGATCGCCGAGGCCATCTGCGCATAGCTGAGCGCGGCCTGGATGGTCGTGGCGGTGGGCGTCTCCACCCAGTCCGGCGCTTCGGGGAGCTGCGTGGTGAGCTCCTGCTTGGCGCGGCGGGCGTCTAGCCAGCGGCGGAGCTTCGACTCCAGCGCCTGGACGTTGCCCTCGTAACGGCCCTTGAACCACCGCGAAATGGCGCTTGCGGACAGCCCCGCCTCGCGCGCCACGGAGCCCTGGGTGAGCTCCTCGGCCTCCATGATCCGGGCGATCTCCTCCTGGAGAGCCCCCTGCAGATGAATCACGCTCATGGCATACTCCTGCTTCGTGCTGATGCGGCCCCAGCGGGGCCGCGCTTCCCAAGGCCCGGCGGGGCTGCCACCTCGCCGGGCTTTCTTAGTCCTCATCCCCTCCCTGCGGCCCGATGGGTAGCTGCTGCGAGAGCAGGCGATCCGCCCTCGCGCGTACGTCGTCCTGCCAGCGCTGCCGGAACTCCTCGAGCTCGTCGTCCGGCTGTACGTCGCTGCCCACCGCGCGCTTGCGGTCCTCCCAGGCGCCGCGCACGACGTTGGTCTGCACCGGTTCCTCGGGCTCCGGGTCGGGGAGGTAGTCGGCGGCCTCGACGGCGCTCATGCGCACCTCGGCCTCCGCCCGCTCCTTCTCCGCGCGCAGGCGGCGCTTCTGGTTGCGCGCCCACTCGCGGCCGGCGGAGGTGTCGCCGAAGCCGGCGGCGAGGATGCATTCGGCGGCGCCGATGTAGCGCCCGTCCGGCTGGTAGGCGTGGACCTCCTCGTGGAGGTGGTCCGGGTCGAAGCGCACGACGACCTTGCGCCCGGCGTACTCGATGAGCGCGTCACAGCTGTAGCGGTTGCGGCCGTGCGGGCCCTTGCTGATGCGCAGCGCCACGGTCGCGTCCTTCTGGACGGTCACCGACTCCGCCGCGAGCAGCCACATGCGCCGCTGCGCCTCGGTCGCCCGGCGGATCTTCTCGGCGTTGCGCTGGTAGGAGTCACGGAAGGCGGCGTCGAAGGAGAGCTGCCCCGCGCAGATCTCGGTCTCGCGGCCCTCGCGGGCGTTCCAGGCGCGGATCGCCTGGCGCAGCACGGCGACGAAGGTCTCCCACTCGATCGCCCGCTCGCCGTAATTCTCCGGCTTGGCGGTGACGTCCGGGCCGGTGTAGGCACCGGAGAGGAGCTTCGGGTGCTTGTCCACGTACTCGCCGAGGCCGCCGACGCCGAAGGCGCGCTCCACCGGCTTCGCCTGGCCGTGGCCCTTGCCCTTGTGGACGCTGGTCCAGTGCACTTCGATGCCGAGCTGCGGCATCAGCCCCAGCGGGTCCTCCTCGCGCACCTTGAAGCGGTAGCGGGTGGGCACGCCGGCGGTGAGCCACTTGTTCGCCGCCGCCCGGGTGTTGTCGATCGTCGCGTGCTCGGGGATGCCGTAGTGCTCGAGCACGTCGCCGAGCGCGAGGCGGATCATGTCGCTGTGCTCGGTGCGGTCGGTCCGCCAGGCGAGGATCTTGCGGCTGTAGATGTCCTGCCAGAACCAGGTCTTCGGGCGCCCGACGGTGCCGTCGGGGAAGCGCACGAACACGTTGTGCTGGTAGCCGTCGCCGTTGATCCAGTAGAGCGCGTGGAGGTCGCGCACCGTGCGCTGCAGCGAGGGGTAGAGTCGGAGCATGGCGTGCTCGCCCTCGCGCTTGAGCACCCGCAGCGTGCGCGGGATCTTCTGCACCCAGCGCGCGACGGTGCGCTCGCACGGCCAGGCCCAGCCGTGCGCCTTGGCGGCCTCCGCGGTCCAGTGATGGCAGCTCGCGATCGAGGGTGCCTCCTCGCGCAGGTACTGCGCCTTGAAGAACTCCCAGGCCTCGGGGCTGCACTCCGCGGTGGCGGTGCGCCCGCTGTAGCCCGGCGCGAGCGCGGCAAGCCAGTCCGCCGGGTCGTAACCCTTCACGGCCTTGAGCCAGCGGTAGAGCGTCGCGCGGTGCTCGCCGTACTCCCGGGCCACCTCCTGCACCGCGCGCGAGCGGCCGATCTCCTGGCCCACTAGGCGCTCGACGAGCTGCAGCGCCTTCAGCCGCCGTGCGGCCTCGTCCTTCACGCTTTGCGGCTTGCGGTCGAAGGCGTCCCACAGCGCCTCGCGGTCCACCGGGACCCGGCTCGCCGCAGGGCGCGTGCGCACCGGCGTCTTTGACTCCTCGAGGAAGCGCCTGAGCACCGCCACCTGGACCTCGTCGGGGAGGCTCTCCAGGGGGTAGAGCCGGCGGCGGCCGCCGCGGCCGGTGGTCTCCTCGTAGGGCCAGCCCTCGCGGGATGCTCTCCGCTTGGCGGTAGACGCATTGATCCCGAGGGAGTCGGCGATCTGCCGGACCGTGAAGGCGTGCTCCGTCATTCCTCGCCCTCCCCGAAGAGATCGAGCTCCGGGGCGAGGGAGCGCGCGACGTTCTCCCGGTGGCCGGCGATGGCGCCGAGGACGCTGGTCAGCGCGCTGACGGTCTCCTCCGCGTCGGCCTGCCCGCGGTAATAGCGGGCAAGCTGGTTCACCGCCTCGTTGCAGGCGGACTGGAGCTCCAGCACCTCCTCGTCGGCCGCGGGCTTGCCGCTCGGCATGTCGACCACGAGCTTGTGCGCGCTCGCCGCCAGGTACTGCGTCACGAATGTGGCGCCCGTGGCGTGCTCGAAGGGCCGGATCAGCACCGCCGGCAAGCGGCCGCTCTCCATCCACTTATAGAGCGCCCACTTGCTCGGCAGCCCCATCAGATCGGCTACGCGATCCACCGAGAGATTCCGCCGCTCCCGCCCGTATTCCAGGCACAGCTCAATAGCGTGCCGAAGCGAGCGCGGGCTCACCCTTTTCCAATTGCGTTTACGCATTGGCGGCCCCCGGAAATTGCCCATCCAAAAAACGCGGCGCCTTGCGCTGGTGACGCGGGCGCTCGCCTTCTACGCTCGAAGTCGTGCGTCGCTCCTGCGCTCGAGCGGCGCATGCATCCGCCGGATTTCGGCGATCTGATGCGCCGGGCTGAGCGTTGAGAACCAGCACAGATAACGACGCAAGGGGGCTGATCGAATGGATTCCCTGGGCTTTGGCGACCCGGACGTGCGTGCCGATCTCAAGGACATGTGCTGCCCTCCGATGCAGTTCATGTGGGACAACCACCTCCTCGCGCCCCGCGTGGAGTGGGAGGTGGCGAGCGGTCCGCGGCAGGCCCTTCACATGTGCTTCCTGAAGGGCTTCCGGGTGGTGCGGGCGTTCTTCTTCTTTGCGCGCGACCAGGCGCTCTACGAGTGCCCGTTCTGCCGCGCCCAGTTCGTGCGGCCGCTGGGATATCGGGACGTGGAGGCACGCCGGGGCGAGGCGGTGAGCATCCAGGCGCTGCCCCGCGGTCCGCTGGGCTACGACCCGGTGCTCAACATCCCGCGCCGGGTGCTCCAGGAGGCGCTCCTCGAGACCAAGCGCCGGGCGAAGACCTGGCCGCCGAGGGACTGAGGTCATGCCGCGCCTCGGTTTTTCTGTCGCACCCCATGAGACGCGCCGCCGCCCTCCGCGCTATCCTCGGCGTAGCGGCTCGGCCAGATCGTCGCCGGCTCCAGGCCGAGGGCCGCCGCGATGATCCGCTCACCCTTCGGCCAGCGGTGGTCGAGGGCGTGCACCAGGGTGGTCGGGCTGGCATAGCCGTGATGGCGGGATAGCTTTCGGATCGACCATCCCGCCTTCCACAAGGCGGCGACGATGTCCGCGCGGTGCCAGTCGGTGGGGGCGTTTGTGTGTGCTGACTTGTTCATGGCCCATGACGATACGCAGGATCGCGTGCATCGTCAACGCCGTTTTGCGTGCACCGCTTCGGGTGTCAGGCCATCCGGCTTACGGAATTCCGAATCCGCTGTTAGAACAAATACATATAGGAAGTGGTGCAGGCACCGGGAAGCGGTGCACTACTGCACCGCTTGGATAAGGTGAAGTGGTGCAGGACGAGCTCGGCGAGAGGCTAAAAGGAGCACGGATGCTGCTCGGATACACGCAATCCGGCATAGCCCGTGAGTGCGGTAGCAAGCTGCGCTCCTGGCAGGATTACGAGGCAGGCGTCCGCACGCCAGGTGCGCAGGTGATAGCGGGGCTAGCGCGGCTCGGCATTAATGCCAACTGGCTACTTACGGGAGAGGGCGAGCCGACGCTGGGCCCGATTCCTCAGTCACAAACTCAGTCCCAGGGATCGGGCTCGGGAACCCATCACACCGAAACTGCGCAGGGCATCTCAACCCAGGACCTAGCGCTCTTGGAAAATGTGATCCTGGAGATACGGCGTCAGCTGGAGCGGCGCGGCACAGAGCTCCCGCCGGAGATCGAGGCGAGGATCGCTCGGATGGCGTTCGAGCTCTGCGCAATCCGCCGCCAGCAGCCTGTTGAGAGCACGGTCGCGAATGTCATCGAGCTCGCGGCCTATCGGTGACGGAATGGGGGATCCATGCGAGACGAGGACCTGTCCAGGGAGATCGGCGAGCTCCTCGAGGAACACGAGCGGCCACGCGAGCGCCAGGCCCCGCTCGTCAACATCGTCGGCGACGGCAACACGGTGATAATCGGCCCGAGGAATCGCGACCAGGAGGACGACAGCGCGCGCGACCAACAAGCCTGCAACTTAGACGGCCCCGAGCTCGAGGCCTTGAAACGCCGCATCGATGCGCTGGAAGAGTGTTTGCAAGATCCCCGCAACGCCTCCGCGCCGTCGCGCCCTCGGTCGCACCGCTACTGTCGCACACGCCCCGCCGCGCCATGTCGCCCGCGCCGTGTCGCAAACCACCCCCGCGCCCCGCGCCCGGCCGGCACGCTCGCTAAGTCCCTGATCCGATTCCCACGAAGGCCCGCGCCATCCCGCCTAATCCCGCCCACCCGTTCTGTCGTACCCTATGTGTCCCCAAGCACCCGCGCCTGCCCGCCGCAACCGCCTGGGACAGGCACCTCCGCCGGATCATGCCGAACCTTAAACCCGAAACCTTAAACCCGAAACCGGGCGCAGCCCTTGACCCCGCCGTGCTTGCTGCCGACATCCGGCGCTGGGGCGCGGAGCTCGGCTTCGACGCCGTCGGCATTGCCGAGCCGGAGCTGGCCGTGGACGAGGGGCACCTGCTGCGCTGGCTGCGGGACGGGCGCCACGGCGAGATGAGCTGGATGGGCCGCCACGGCGTCAAGCGGGCGCGGCCCGCGCAGCTCGTGCCCGGTACCCGGCGCGTGATCTGCGTGCGCAAGGACTACCGGCCACCGGACGCGGCCGCCGACGATGCCGTGCTCGCCGACCCGCGCCGCGCCTTCATCGCGCGCTACGCCGTGGGCCGGGACTATCACAAGCTGCTGCGCCGGCGGCTGCAGCGGCTCGCCGAGCGCATCCAGGCGCGCATCGGCCCCTTCGGCTACCGGGCCTTCGTGGACAGCGCGCCGGTGCTGGAAAAGGCGCTGGCCCGCAATGCCGGGCTCGGCTGGATCGGCAAGAACACGTTGCTCCTGAATCGGGAGGGCGGCTCGTATTTTTTCCTTGGGGAGCTATTCACCGATCTGGCACTGCCCGCCGACGCGCCCCCCACGGAGCACTGCGGCAGCTGCCGCGCCTGCATCGACGTCTGCCCCACTGGTGCCATCACCGGCCCCTACCAGCTCGACGCCCGGCGCTGCATCTCCTACCTCACCATCGAGCATCACGGCCCGATCCCCGAGCACCTGCGTCCGGCTATCGGCAACCGCGTGTTCGGCTGCGACGACTGCCAGGCCGTGTGCCCCTGGAACCGCTACGCCCGGCCCACCGACGAGGCCGACTTCCAGCCCCGCCACGGCCTCGACAGCCCGCAGCTGGTGAGCCTGTTCCGCTGGGACGAGGCCACCTTCCTCGAGCGCACCGCCGGCTCGCCCATCCGCCGCCTCGGCCACGAGCGCTGGCTACGCAACCTCGCCGTCGCCCTCGGCAACGGCCCGGCCGACCCCGACGCGATCGCGGCGCTGCGGGAGCGGGAATCGCATCCTTCGGAGCTCGTCCGGGAGCATGTCGTCTGGGCGTTGGGGAGGCTCGGTGCGAACCCCGGGTAACGAGTTGCAAGTTGCAAGTTACAAGTTACAAGTTGAAGAGAGTCGCTGTGCCATGCCCCGGCACGACGGCTCTCGCTTGCAACTTGTTACTTGCAACTTGCAACTGGTCACTCACGCCAGCGCCGGTATGCCGCCACCAACCCCCGTGTCGATGCGTCCGCGTTCGCCGGCGGTTCCGCCTCGCCGCGGACGGCGGGCAGCAGGCCTTCGGCGAGCTGCTTGCCGAGCTCCACGCCCCATTGATCGAAGGAGTTGATACCCCAGAGGGTGCCCTCGACGAAGGCGCGATGCTCGTAGAGGGCGATCAGCGCACCCAGCCGCTCGGGCGCCAGGTCTTGCAGCAGCAGCGTGTTGCTCGGGCGGTTGCCGGGGCAGACCCGGGCGGCGACGGCGGCGTCCAGTGACTCATCGTCCGCCGCGCCGGCGGCCGTGAGCTCGGCCCGGATCTCGTCCGCGCTGCGGCCCCGCATCAGCGCCTGGCTCTGGGCGAGGAGATTGGCGGTAAGCGCCTCGGCGTCCCCGCACTCGCCGGCCACAGGGGCGGCGACGCCGATGAAGTCCACGGGCACGGTGTCGGTACCCTGGTGCAGGGCCTGGAAGAAGGCATGCTGGGAGGGGGTGCCCGTCTGACCCCAGATCACCGGCACGGTCTCCGCGGTCACCGCCTCGCCGGTGACGGTGACGGACTTGCCGTTGCTCTCCATGAGCAGCTGCTGCAGGTGTCCGGGCAGCCGCGCCAGGCGCTCGCTGTACGGCACCACGGCCTGGCTGCGCAGCCCGCAGGCGGTGGCGTTCCAGACCGAGAGCAGGCCGAGGATCACCGGCAGATTGCGCGCCAACGGTGCCTCGCGGAAGTGGCGATCCATGGCATGGGCGCCGTCCAGCAGGCTGCGGAACCGCTCCGCGCCGACGCCCAGCATCACCGACAGCCCCACCGCCGACCACAGCGAGTAGCGCCCGCCGACCCAGTCCCACATGGGCAGCGCGAGCTCCGGGTCAAGGCCGAGGGCGCGCACCCGCTCGAGGTTGGCGGTAATCGGAATCACCTGCTGCGCCACCGCCTCCGCGGAGGCAACGCCCCGGCGCAGCCAGTCCATGGCCTGGGCGGCGTTGCGCATGGTCTCGCTGGTGCCGAAGCTCTTGGAGACCACCAGCACCAGAGTGGTCTCCGGGTCGCAGCCGGCGAGCGCCCGCTCGAGCTCGACGCCGTCCACGTTGGCGACGAAGTGCACGCGTGGGCCGTCGGCCAGCGGGGCCAGCGCCTCCAGGGCGAGTCGGGGGCCGAGGTCGGAGCCGCCGATGCCAATATTGATGACATCCCGCACCGGCTTGCCGGTGGCGCCCGTGCGCTCGCCGGCGCGTACGGCGTCGGCGAGCGCGGCCATGCGCTCGACCGTTGCGTGCACGGTGGCGGCGACATCCTCGCCGGCCACCCGCAGCGGCGGACTGGCCGGCCCGCGCAGCGCCGTGTGCAGCGCCGGGCGGCCCTCGCTCGCATTCACGATTTCGCCCGTGAACAGGGCCTCCCGCCGGCTCTCCAGTCCGCGCTCAGCGGCCAGCGCGAGCAGCAGGTCCAGCGTCTCGTGGGTGATGCGGTTCTTGGAGAAATCGAGCAGGCAGCCGGGGCCGTTCGCCGAGAAGCGCTCGAAGCGCCCGGGATCGCGCTCGAAGAGCTCGCGCAGGGAGACGTCCTGCAGCGCGCGACGGTGGCGCAGCAGGGCGGTCCAGGATGGCAGGTCCTTCAGCTGTTGCATGCTTCCCCCTCGGCGCGGCGAGGCGCGCGTGATCGCTTGTTCGCAAGCGGTCTGCTGGCAGTCTCACCGGCCCTCGGCGAGGCTGACCGGGACGTTGTCCAGAATGCGCGCCTTGCCCAGACGGCCGGCACCGAGCACCACCAGCTCCCGGTCGCCAGGCCCGGGGTGCCCCAGGTCATCGGCGCGGCGGATGCTGACATAGTCCGGCGTCATGCCCGCTGCGCGCAGGGCCTCGATGCCCTCGGCCTCGAGCACGGCCGGGTCGGCGCGCTCCGTGTGCAGGCGCTCGGCGAGATCCGAGAGTACGCGGAAGAGCACCGGCGCGCGCGAGCGCTCCGCCGCGGTGAGGTACTGATTGCGGCTGCTCATGGCGAGTCCGTCGGCCTCGCGCATGATCTCGCCGCCGACGATCTGCACCGGCAGGCTCAGGTCACGCACCAGCGTGCGGATGACCATGAGCTGCTGGTAGTCCTTGCGCCCGAAGACGGCCAGATCCGGCTGCACGATGTTCAGCAGCTTGGTGACCACCGTGGCGACCCCGGTGAAGTGTCCCGGGCGAAAGGCCCCGCAGAGGATGTCATTGAGCTCCGGCACCTCCACCCGGGTGCGCAGCCGCGGCCCGTCCGGGTAGACCTCCTCCAGCGGCGGGGCGAAGACGACGTCGGTCTCGAGCTGGGCGAGCGCCTGGCAGTCGGCATCGAAGGTGCGCGGGTAGGCTTCGAAGTCCTCGCCGGGGCTGAACTGCGTCGGATTGACGAAGATGCTGACCACCACCCGGTCGCAGCGCTTGCGCGCCTCGTCCACCAGGGCCAGATGGCCGCCGTGCAGGTTGCCCATGGTGGGCACGAAGCCGACCAGCTCGCGGCGTTCGCGCCAGCTGCGCACCTGCGCGCGCAGCTCCTGGGCGTGGCGGATGATATGCATGGGCGATCCGTCAGAAGCTGTGCTCGGGTGTGGGGAACCGGCGCTCGCGCACGGCCTCGACGTAGGCGCCGATGGCGGCCTGAATGCTGCCGCCGTCGGCGAGGAAGTCGCGGGCGAAGCGCGGCGAGCGGCCCGGGGTGATGCCGAGAACGTCCTGCACCACGAGGATCTGGCCATCGCAGGCGGCGCCGGCGCCGATTCCGATCACCGGGATGGCCAGCTCCCCGGCGAGCCGCTCTCCGAGCACGGCGGGGATGCACTCCACCAGCAGCACGTCGGCCCCCGCCGCCTCCAGCTGCCGGGCTTCCGCCAGCAGGGCATCGGCGCCGGCCTCGTCACGCCCCTGCACCCGGTAGCCGCCCATCTTGTGCACCAGCTGGGGCTGCAGCCCGAGGTGGGCGCATACGGGCACGCCGGCGCGGGCCAGGGCGGCGACGATGCCGGTCTGATCGCCGGCGCCCTCGAGCTTGACCATCTGCGCCCCGCCCTCCTTCATCAGCCGGGCGGCACAGTCCAGTGCGGCACGCTCGTCGGTGTAGCTCAGGAAGGGCATGTCCGCCACCACCAGCGCCCGCTCGCAGGCGGGCACGACGCAGCGGGTGTGGTAGACGATGTCGTCCACGGTCACGGGCAGCGTGGTGGGCCGGCCCTGGACGACATTGCCAAGGGAGTCCCCCACCAGCACGAAGTCCACACCCGCGGCGTCCTCGACCCGGGCGAGGCTGTAATCGTAGGCGGTCAGACAGGCGATGGGCTTGCCTTCGCTCTTCATGCGCCGCAGCCGGGACACCGTCACCGGGGCCGCCGGCCGTCGGTCCGGATTGCCGCTGTACATGGCACGCCTCGCTCCGCCCGTGGAGGCGCTACTCTACAGCGCACCCGTGCCGGGATTGAAGTCGCGCGGGCCGGTAAGGCCCGGGCCGAGACGGAGGCGCCAAAGAGTTCAGCCGTGGGAAGGCTCTCGCTATGCCATCGGTGCAGCGCTGGTTGTCCGCGAGGCCGTGGCCGGCGAACACGCCGTGCCATGCGCGGGGAGGGGTGGGGGCGTCACTGCCCCTCGGCAAGCGGCTCCAGACCGTCCGCCGGCACGGCGGCCAGGCGCTCACGCAGCGGGCCAATGCCGGGCAGGTGCAGATCGGGGTCGATGTCGGCCAGCGGGTAGAGGACGAAGGCGCGGGTGGCGATGCCCGGATGGGGCACGGTGAGGCGCTCGGTGCGCAGCTGCCGGTCACCGTAGAGCAGCAGGTCCAGATCCAGGGGCCGCGGCCCCCAGCGCGCGCCGGCCCGCCGCCGCCCGGCGCGGGCCTCGATCGCCTGGAGCGCGTCGAGCAGCGGCTCGGGTCCCAGGGTCGTCGCCAGCTCGGCGACGGCATTGACGTAATGCGGCTGCCCGGGCGGGCCCATCGGCGGGTTGCGGTAGCGGCGCGAGGCCGCCACCCGGCGCGTGCCAGGCAGATCGGCCAGCGCCTCCAGGGCGCGCGTCACCTGTGCCGGCGGGTCATCGAGGTTACTGCCGATGCCGACGAAGGCGCGCACCGTGGCCGCGCTCATGTGCTGCCTCCGTCGCTCCCGCCGGTGCTGTCGTTGCTGCCCTCGCCACCACTGCTGCGGCGGCGGCGCCCGCCGCGTCGCTTGCGGCGCGGGGTGCTCGGCGGCGGGGCCTCGGCGTTGCCCTGCTGGAAGTCGGTCCACCAGCGCGCCACCTCGGCGTCGGCGAGGCCCGATTCGGCGCGCAGCAGCAGGAAGTCGTAGGCGGCGCGGAAGCGCGGATGCCCGAGCAGGCGCTGAGCGCGCTTCGGCGTGCGCCGCTCGAAGCGCGGCTGCAGGTGCCATATCTCGCGCATCGGGACGCCGAAGCGCTTGGGGATGGTGACGGTGCGCAGCTGCCGCTCCGCCGCCTCGGTGGCCGCCTGGTGCAGCAGCTGCGGCTCGCAGTCGGGTGCGAGTCGCGCTCCCGGCAGCTGGGCGAGCACCGCCGGCCAGATCAGCGCGCCGAACAGGAAGGCCGGGGTCACCGGCCGGTCCTCGTTGATGCGCTGGTCGGTATTGGCGAGGGCACGGGCGACGAAGCCGAGCAGCTCGCCGTGCTCGTCGTCATCCAGTGCCGTGTCCGTCGCCGGGAAAAGGTGCCGGAACAGGCCATGCTGGCGCAGCAGCTCGAAGGTCTGCGCACCCTGGCCGCCGAGGAAGAGCTTGAGCACCTCCTCGAACAGGCGGGCGGCGGGGATGTCGGCGAGCAGCCCCGCCAGGCGCGGGATCGGCTCGGCGGACTCGGGGTGGATCCGGAAGCCGAGCTTGGCCGCGAAGCGCACCGCCCGCAGCATGCGCACCGGGTCCTCCCGGTAGCGCACCTCCGGGTCCCCGATCAGCCGCAGCGTGCCCTGCTCCAGGTCGGCCATGCCGCCGACGTAGTCCACCACCGAGAAGTCGGCGATGTTGTAGTACAGGGCGTTGACCGTGAAGTCCCGCCGCAGCGCGTCCTCTTCGATGGTGCCGTAGGCGTTGTCACGCAGGATGCGCCCGTCCTCCATCAGGCGGGCGTCGTCGTCGTCCGGCTCCTCGTCCGGGTCCGGCGGCCCCTGCAGCGCCCGGAAGGTAGCCACCTCGATGATCTCGCGGCCGAAATGCACGTGGGCGAGGCGGAAGCGGCGGCCGATGAGACGGCAGTTGCGGAAGAGGTCGTTAACCTCCTCCGGCGTGGCATCGGTGGCGACGTCGAAGTCCTTGGGCTCGCGCCCCAGGGAGAGATCACGCACGCCGCCGCCCACCAGGTAGGCGCCGTACCCCGCATTCTTCAGTCGGTACAGTACCTTGAGGGCATTGTCGCTGATGCTGGCCCGGGAGATGCGATGCTCCGAGCGCGGGATGATGACGGGTTCCCGATGGCTGGTCTGGGGATGGCTCACGGACTGGGGGTCGCCTCTTGTGCGTGAAAGCGGAGCGCGTATACTATCAGCCCTCGCCGACGGGGTGCAGGCAGGCAGCCGTTGGCGACACAAATCGGATCCCTCCGAAATACCGCTCCCATCGTCTAGTGGTTGAGGACGCCGCCCTCTCAAGGCGGAAACCGGGGTTCAAATCCCCGTGGGAGCGCCAGGCAGATCAAGGGGTTGGGCTCAAAAGGCTCAGCCCCTTTCTCTTTTCGGCCCGGACTTGGCCAATATCCGACTCGCGACACTGCGTGCATTCCCAGCTGGCCCTGGGCACCGCCTATGAGCCGCCTCCAGTGCGGCGGATTGAGATAGAGACGATGCCTGCCCCGATCGGCTCCTGCGTCGTACACGAAACATGGCGCCCAGCCCCGGAGACGGGCACCATCCCGCCTCGTCCTTCGCCTATCCGCAACCGCGAGGTCCCGCCATGGCCAGCGCCGAAGCCGGCACCATGCAGCCCAGCCTGATCCGGCGCCTCGCCGCCGTGCTCTACGACGGATTGCTGCTGATCGCCCTGTGGATGGGGGCGAGCGCCGTATGGCTCGGGGTCACCGGCGGCGCGGCGGTGGCCGCCGGTGACGCCGCCTACCGCCTGTACCTGCTCGCCATCGCCTGGGGATTCCTGGTCGGCTTCTGGCTGCGCGCGGGGCGCACCCTCGGCATGCAGGCATGGCGGCTGCGCCTGCGCGCCGCCGATGGCGGGCCGGTGACGCTGCGCCAGGCGAACGCGCGCTTCTTCGCCGCCCTGCTCTCGTGGCTTCCCGCCGGCGCCGGCTTTCTCTGGGCGCTGGTGGACCGTGAGGGCCTGACCTGGCACGACCGGCTTTCCGGAACGCGGCTCGTGCTCGAGCCCAAGCCGCGCAAGCGCTGACGCGCTCAGCGCACCCGGCGCAGGCCCCACAGGCCGAGCGCAAGGAATATCAGCACCGGCGCCAGCGCGCTCACCACCGGCGGCAGCCCGTACACTACCCCCGCGTTGTTCAGGAAGCGATTGAGCAGGAAGAAGGCGAGCCCCACCAGAACCCCGATGAAGATCTGCTGACCCGCGCCGCCGCCGCGCTGGGAGGCGAACACCAGCGGCACGGTGAGCACGAGCATGGTCACCGTCGCGAGCGGGGTAGCGACCTTGATCCAGAGCGCGAGCCGGTAGCGGTCGCTGCTCAGACCGTTGTTCTCCAGATAGCGCACGTAGCGCAGCAGCTCGCCGGCGGCGAGGGTCGCCGGCTCCAGCACCACCACCTCCAGCGTCTGTGGCGCGAGGTCCGCGGCCAGCCGCCGCGTCGTCGGCGGCTCCACGGTAACGCCGGCAGCCGAGAACCGGGTGACCTCCGCGGCCTGCAGCTGCCAGCCGCCATCGAGATACTCCGCCCGCGGCGCGCGGGTGATGCTCACGAGCCGGTTGTCCGCCAGCCGGTAGACGGTCACGCCCTCCAGCACGGTGCGGGCCGGCGCCCGCTCCGCCTGCAGGTAGCGCTCGCCGTCGCGTACCCAGAAGCCCTCTGCGGCAGCCGCCACCTCGCCGCCCTGGGCCTGGCTGCGCAGCTGCTGCGCGAGCCGGGTGGCCGGTGGCGCCAGCCACTCGCCCAGGGCCGAGGCAATCAGCGCCAGCAGCAGTCCGGCGATAACCACCGGCCGGGCCACCCCGGCCACTGAGACCCCGGCGGCACGTATCGCCACCAGCTCATGCCGCGCGGCCAGGGTGCCCAGGCTCACCAGCGCGCCGATCAGGGTCGCCATTGGAAAGGCCTCGTAGGCCCGCTGCAGCATCTCCAGCAGCACCGTGGCGACGGCAGTGCCGAGGCCGTAGCCGCCGGTGCCGATATCCTCCGCCTCCTCGATGAACTCCACCACGAAGTTCAGCGCCAGCAGTATCACCAGCGCGGCGAGGGCGCCGCCGAGCACGGTGCCGGCGATGTAGCGGTCCAGGCGACTCATGCGCTGCGCTCCCGCCAGCGCAGCGGGCCGAGGCGCCAGCGCATGACACCGAGTGCCAGCACCAGCGCCACGGCATGCACCCACCAGACGCCGACGACCGGCGGCGTGAAGCCGTCACTCATCCAGTCCTCGGCGGCATAGAGCAGATTGAAGTAGAGCAGGTAGATGAGCACCGCCCCCACCAGGCGGCCATAGCGACCGGAACGAGGGGCGCTGCGGGCGAGCGGCAGAGCCGCCAGGGCGAGCACCAGCACCATGACCGGCGGCGACAGCCGCCACTGCAGCTCGGCCTGCGCACTGAGACCGCCGCCCAGCAGCGCCGTCGGCGGCAGCGCGTCCCGACTGGCCGCGAGGCTGACCGGCTCCGGCTCGGCGATGCGCAAGCCGTGGCGGGCGAAGCGCATCAGCCGCCAGGCGCCCTGGCCCGGTGTGCCGTCGTAGCGATGACCATCCTCGAGCACGAGGAAATCGTCCCCGGCCTCCGGATCGAGCCGGCGGCTGGCCTGCTCGGCGACCACGACCGTCTCCCCCTCGGGTCCGGGAAGGCGGGCGAAGACACCCTGCATGCGTCCGCTGCCGTCCACCGCGGCGACGTAGACGGTGGCGCCGCCCACCTCGAGAAACCGCCCCGGCTGCACGCCCTGGAACTGGGCATCCTGGCGGGCCTGGGCCAGGGTCTGGTCCGCCAGCCGCTCCGCCGTCGGGCCGAGGACCAGGGAGACCGCGGCGACGCCCACGGCGAGCGGAATCGCCAGGGCGAACAGCGCCCGGTAGAGACGCGCGGGCCCTACGCCGCAGCCCGCCAGCGCCGTCATCTCCGAGTCCCGATACAGGCGGCCCAGCGCCAGCATGACGGCGAGGAAGAAGCTTGCCGGCAGCAGCGTGCCCAGGTTGGAGACGAGCTTGAGCCCGAGCAGGGCGAAGATGGCGTCCACCGGGAACTCGCCGCTCGCCGCCTCGGCCATGAAGCGTGCCAGCCGGTTTGCGAGCAGCACCACCACCAGCACCACGGTCACCGCCAGCCAGGTGGTCAGGACCTCGCGCACAAGGTAACGGCTGAGGCGCGTCATGCGGCGCCCGAGACCGCCCGCGGGCATAGCAGGCACGCCGGTCGGCCGGGGGCTTGCCGTGCGGCGGACAAAATGCGGTACACTTCACAGAAAGTTGCCCGGCCAGGAGGTATGCGCTCCGCCGGTTGCCGGAAGATGGGCCAGGCGCGTGAGGTCGGCTGCGGCCGCGCCGCTGAGCCGTGTTCCGCGTACATCGTTGGCATTCCTGCGGTGGGGCGGCACCGGTCGACGCGCGCCAATGTACCAGAGGCCCCGGCGCAGCGGGGCAGAGCGAGGCGCCATGCAGGTGGACTTCTACGTGCTGCCGGAGGCGGGGGATGCAGCCCGAGAGCTGTTCTGCTGCCGGCTGGCGGAGAAGGCCTGGCGCAGGGGCGTGAGCGTCTTCGTGCGCACCGCCGACGAGGCCGGCGCCGAGCGCCTGGACCAGAGGCTGTGGACCTTCCGCCCGGGCAGCTTCGTGCCGCATGCACGGGCCGCCGAGGCGGACGGCGAGCCGGTGCTGATCGGCGCCGAGCCGCCCGGGTCAGGCGAGCTGCTGATCAACCTGGGCACGGACGTTCCCGGCGGCTGGCAGCGCTGGTCGCGGGTGGCCGAGGTGCTCAGCAGCGACGCGGACACGCGGCGCCGGGGACGCGAACGCTTTCGTACCTATCGTGATGCCGGCACCGCCCCGAACACGCATAATCTCTAGGCTTGCAGGGGAGCACAGCGCATGAGCCGTAACGATTCACAAGCGCAGAGCGCGCTCTACACCGACGGCGGCGGCGTGCCGACGCTGTTCGACGTGGTGCTCCCTGGCGACGTGATGCGCCGCCGCGGCTATCTGCTCGGGCGCGAGGACGAGCCGGCGGCGGACCCGGGCGAAAGTGCCGAGGCCTACCTCGAGCGGCGGATACGCCACACCATCGAGACGGTCCTGCCCCAGGCCCTGGAGGAGGTCTCCGAGCGGCTGGCCGGGCACGAGGACCCACCCCATGACGGGGACGACCGGCGCTAACGGCCTGCGCTATACTTGCCGGCTTTCCCCGCGCGAGAGTGGATGCCGCCGACGATGGAGAAGACCTACGACCCGGGCCGGATCGAGCCGCAGTGGTACGCGTGGTGGGAGCAGCACGGGCACTTTCGGCCGAGCGGCGAGGGCGAGCCCTACTGCATCATGATCCCGCCGCCGAACGTGACCGGCACCCTGCACATGGGTCACGCCTTCCAGGACACCATCATGGACATCCTCACCCGCTATCACCGGATGGCGGGTCGCAACACGCTCTGGCAGCCGGGCACGGACCATGCCGGGATCGCCACCCAGATGGTGGTGGAGCGCCAGCTCAACGCCGAAGGCAAGAGCCGGCACGAGCTCGGCCGCGAGGCCTTCGTGGAGCGGATCTGGCAGTGGAAGGCGGAGTCCGGCGGCACCATCCAGAACCAGCTGCGGCGGCTCGGCGCCTCGGTGGACTGGAGTCGCGAGCGCTTCACCATGGACGAGGGGCTCTCCGCGGCGGTGCGCGAAGTGTTCGTGCGCCTCTACGAGGAGGGGCTGATCTACCGCGGTCAGCGGCTGGTCAACTGGGATCCGGTTCTGCAGACCGCGGTCTCCGATCTGGAGGTGGAATCCGCGGAGGAGCAGGGTCAGATCTGGCACCTGCGCTACCCCCTGGCCGATGGCAGCGGCAGCCTGACCGTGGCCACCACCCGCCCGGAGACCATGCTCGGCGACACCGCCGTGGCCGTGAACCCGGACGACGAGCGCTTCCGCCACCTCATCGGCCGGCATGTGCGCCTGCCGCTGGTGGGCCGCGAGATCCCCATCGTCGCCGATGACTACGTCGACCCGGCGTTCGGCACCGGCTGCCTCAAGATCACCCCCGCGCACGACTTCAACGACTACCAGGTGGGCCTGCGCCACGGCTGCGAGCCGATCAACATCTTCACGCCGGACGCCCGGGTCAATGACAACGCCCCCGAGCGCTATCGTGGCCTCGACCGGTTCGAGGCCCGCGAGCGCGTGGTCGCCGACCTGGAGGCGGAGGGCCTGCTCGAGCGCGTGGAGGCGCACCGGCTGGTGGTGCCCCGGGGCGACCGCACCGGGGCGGTGATCGAGCCCTATCTCACCTTCCAGTGGTTCGTCGATCTCACCCGGGAGACCCAGGACGACGGCCGCCCCGGCGGCTGGCGCGAGATTACCGCGCCCGCGATCGACGCCGTGCGCGAGGGGCGCATCCGCTTCATCCCCGGCAACTGGGAGAAGACCTACTTCAACTGGCTGGAGGACATCCAGGACTGGTGCATCAGCCGCCAGCTCTGGTGGGGCCACCGCATCCCGGCCTGGTACGACGAGGCGGGCAACGTGTACGTCGGCCGTGACGAGGCTGCCGTGCGCGCGCGCCACGGGCTCGGCCCCGAGGTGGCACTGACCCAGGACGCGGACGTGCTGGACACCTGGTTCTCCTCGGCGCTCTGGCCCTTCTCCACGCTGGGCTGGCCGGAGAAGACCCCGGAGCTCGCCACCTTCTACCCCACGAGCACCCTGGTCACGGGCTTCGACATCATCTTCTTCTGGGTGGCCCGGATGATCATGATGGGGCTGAAGTTCATGGGCGACGTGCCGTTCCGCGAGGTCTACATCCACGGCCTGGTGCGCGACTCCGACGGCAACAAGATGTCCAAGTCCAAGGGCAACGTGCTCGATCCCATCGATATCGTCGACGGCATCGACCTGGAGTCCCTGGTCGCCAAGCGCACCACCGGGCTGATGCGCCCGCAGCTTGCCCCGAGCATCGAGCGCCAGACCCGCCAGCACTTTCCCGAGGGCATCGCCGCCCATGGCACCGACGCCCTGCGCTTCACCTTCGCGAGCCTCGCCACCACCGGGCGGGACGTGGTCTTCGACATGGGCCGGGTGGACGGCTACCGCAACTTCTGCAACAAGCTCTGGAACGCCGCCCGCTACGTGCTCATGAACACCGAGGGCGAGGACTGCGGCGCCGAGGGCGGCGAGGTCACCCTCGGTAGCGCCGAGCGCTGGATCATCTCGCGGCTGCAGCACACCGAGCGCGCCGTGGCCGGGAATATCCGGGGCTACCGCATGGATCTGGCTGCGCAGGCCCTCTACGAGTTTCTCTGGGACGAGTACTGCGACTGGTACCTGGAGCTCTCCAAGCCGGTGCTCCAGGGCGAGGCCGACGCCGCCACGCGGCGCGGCACGCGGCGCACGCTGGTGCGGGTGCTGGAGGCCGTGCTGCGCCTCGCCCACCCGTTCATGCCCTTCATCACCGAGGAGATCTGGCAGCGGGTGGCCCCGCTCGCCGGGCGCCGGGGCGAGAGCATCATGCGCGCGCCGTTCCCGGAGCCGGACCCGTCCCGGGAGGACGCCGCCGCCGAGGCGGAGATCGCGTGGCTGCAGCGCTTCATTCTGGGCGTGCGCCGCATCCGCGGGGAAATGAACATCAGCCCCACGCGGCCGCTGCCGCTGCTGCTGCAGAACGCGAGCGCGGCCGACCGCGAGCGCATCGCCCGCCATCGCGAGGCCCTGGACTTCCTCGCGCGGCTCGAGTCCCTGCGTACCCTCGAGCCCGGCGAAAGCGCGCCGGAGTCGGCGCTCGCCCTGGTGGACGAGCTCGAGCTGCGGGTGCCGATGGCAGGCCTGATCGACAAGCAGGCCGAGCTGGAACGCCTGGCGAAGGAGCGCAGCCGCGTCGCCAGGGATCTGGAGCGCACCGAGGGCAAGCTCGCCAACGACCGCTTCGTCGAGCGCGCCCCGGAGGCGGTGGTGCAGAAGGAGCGCGACAAGCTCGCCGACCTGCGCGCCACCCTCGCCCGCCTGGACGAGCAGACCCGGCGCATCGAGGCGATCTGATCAGCGCCCCTCGGCCCAGCTGCGGATGAGCCAGCGGGCGATGGAGTCATGGCGCGGCAGCTGCACGGCCGCGGACTCATCCCCCCAATCGCCCGCCGCCAGCACCTCCGCCGGCGTGAACCAGCGCGCCTCGCGGATCTCCTCGCCGTCGGGGACGATCGCCCCGGGCCGCGCCCGGGCGCGAAAGCCGAGCATGAGCTGGCCGGGGAACGGCCAGGGCTGGGATGCCTGGTAGCGAACGTCGTCCACGGCGATGCCCACCTCTTCCCACACCTCCCGCGCCACGGCCTCCTCCAGGCTCTCCCCCGGCTCCACGAAGCCGGCCAGCGTCGTGAACATCCGCTCGGGCAGCCGGGCATGCCGGGCCAGCAGGCAGACCTCGCCGTCCGCCCCAGGCGCCGTGACCAGCATGATCACCGCCGGATCCGTCCGCGGGTAATGCTCCCGGGCGCAGTCGGGGTGGGTGCAGCGGCGCAGGTGCCCGGCCCGCTCGCTCGCCGTGGGGCTGCCGCAGCGCCCGCAGAACCGGTGCTGGCGGTGCCAGTGCAGCAGGGCCCGGGCGTAGGCGAGCACCTGGGCGTCCCGCCGGGGCAGCGCCGGGCCGACGCGGCGCAGGTCGAGTGCTTCTGCCGCCGGGTCCAGAGCCGCCAGCGCCGGCGGCTCGTGGTCGGAGAGGTCGAAGGCGAATACCGGGACCCCATCCTCCAGGCCGAGGAAGGCGCAATCCTCCGGGCCGAACCCGATTCCACGCAGGCGCGCTCCGGAGACGCCGAGGGCCCGGTAGCCGCAGGCGCGCTCGGCCACGACCACCACCTGCCCTCGCCATACCGCCACCGCACGGGCGCGCTCGTCTGCCAGCCGGGCAGCCAGCCAGTCCGGTGTATGCCGCCGGTCGCCCAGACGGTCGAGATAGGCGCCGGTGTAGCTCAGGTCGGGGGCGGTCATGGCCGGATGGTCCGCAACCGCCACGCGACTGTCCAGTCGCCGTCTCAGCCGAGGCCGAGCAGGCGCTTCCAGAGGGGCCGCTGGGCCCGGCGCTGCGTGCCGCGTTCATGGGCGTGCGCCGCCATGGTGGGATCGACCCCCACGACGCAGGCCTCGAGGAATTCCTGGATGAACGCCTCGGTAAACTGGTACGGATTGAACTCGAGCCGGTAGCGCTCCAGCAGCCCGCGCAGATCCCGCTCGATGGGCAGGTACTTCATGGACCAGTCGCCGAACAGCCGCTCGCCGACCGGGGAGAACGTGAGCGTCTTCACGTCCCTGTGGCGCGGGTCGCGACTGATGCGCTCGTAGAGCTTCTGCACCGCGTCGCGCTCGCCCTCCAGGCACTGGAAGAAGTAGCCGTTGCCATAGTGCAGGACGCCACCGACGGCAAGCTCGCGGTTGTTGCGGCGGGACTGCTTCAGGATGCGCGCGACCTCCACCTCCACGCCGCCCTGGACACTGGGTTCGAAGGTCGCCGTGCTGGCGTAGTTCAGACGCACGAGTTCCTCTGCTGCCATCAGGCCTCCTGGTGCCGATTCGCTGCGTCGGGGGAGGCTCGAACATAGCACGGCGCGCCGATCGGCCCGGCTCACTCGTCATCCAGATAGGCACGGTCATCGAAACTGCGCACCCACTCCGGGCGGAATACGGCGAGGGCGGTGATCACTGCGCCGTTGATGAATCCCTCGGGGAAGAGCAGCAACGGCATCAACGCCAGGTAATCGGCGCGCACTGTCGCCGGCGGCTGCAGCCCGAGGGCGAGGATGAGCAGCGCCGAGGCGAGCACGACGCTGCCCAGTGCCAGCATCCCGCCCAGGAAACCGCTGCCGAGGAAGTAGATGAACGGGTGCGCCGGCAGCCGCCGCCGCAACAGCCCGTGCAGGCGGCTCGCCACGGTAACGGGCAGCGCCACCAGCAGCAGGCCGTGGACGCCGAAGGCAAGCGGCGCCTGGATGCCGGCCCCGGCAAGCAGCACGAGCACGGCGCCGCCGGCCACCAGGGCCAGCGCCGGCCCGAACATCAGGACCAAGGTGGCGGTGCCGAGGAGATGCAGCGTCAGCCCCTCGCGCACGCCCACCTGCATGCTCCAGAGCAACGCCGACAGGGCGATGGCCGCGGCGTACACGGACACCAGACCATTCGCCTGCAGCAGCCGCCAGGGCGCGGCCACCAGGGCCCGCAGCAGCAGGCCGCACCACGCGGCAGCCGCCGCCAGCAGGAGCCACAGCGGCAGGGCTTCGGCTGGGAGATTCAGGACGCACACTCCCGGCGGCGATAAACGCTCACCGGGACTCTACGGGTTGACGGCGGTCCTGCGGCTGATCGCGGTCAAGCCCGGATCAGCCGCAGGCCGGGCCCTCAGGCCGCCCGCTCGCGATCGGCCGGATCGGTCACCGGCCCGACCTTCAGCGAGGTCAGCGCCGGCTCCGGCAGCCTGGCCACGGGTATCCGGCGCCAGACCACAACGAGCGCAGCGATCAGCAGCACCGAGACGACCACTGGCCACACGCCGTGACCGTCTTCCGGGGCATTGAGAAAGTGCTCGAAGGCGAAGCCGAAGCTCATGGCGAAGAGCATGGTCACCCCGGGGGCGACGATCCACTCCACCAGCCGGTCGGGCCAGCCGCCGCCGGGGGATCGGGTGACGGCGCGCACGCCGAAACGCAGGATCAGCATGGCCACGACCAGCAGAATCGAGGCAGTCACGAGCATCATGGGAGTAATCTCGAACAGGTCTCCGTGAAGAGACCGCAAGGCGGCCCTGGCGCCGGTAGCAGTCGGAGACGATCAGCAGGGTCGGCGCGGGCCTCACGGATCGCCCTGCTGTCGCGTTATTCCGAATCTTCGTATACGCCTGCCCTTGCCGCTGCGCAAGCGTCGCCGCGAACCGACTCGAGCAGGCACAGAAAGAGCCGGACATCCCCGGAGGAGATGCCCGGTATCACTGGGCGTCGTCCGACGCGGATCAGGCGGCCTTCACCTCGATGCGCCGGCGGCGATGGCTGGACTTCTTCGGCAGGGTGACCGTCACCACGCCGTTGTCCATCTCCGCGCGAATGCCCTCGGTGTCCACTTCCTGGCCGAGGCTGAAACGCCGCCGGTAGCGGGAGCCGCCGACCTCGGCGTAGGTCGCGGCGATGCCCTCCGGCATGTCCACCGCGATCCGCCCCTCCAGGGTCAGCACCTGGTTGTCCACCTCGATGCTGACCGCATCCGGCGCGACGCCGGGCATGTCCGCGAAGATGCGGATGCTGTCGTCCTGCTCGCCGATGTCCACCAGCGGCAGGAGGTGGCGCACGTTCTGCGCCTCGGCGGCGCTGCCGCCCTGGCTCTCCATGTTCTGACCCTGAACCGTCTTCAGCTCGCTCATGGTCCTATCACCTCCCGATCAGGCGGCCTTGACCTCGATGCGCCGCGGCTGCAGCGCCTCGGTCTTCGGCAGACGGATGGTCACTACGCCGTTGCGGAAGCTCGCCTCGGCGGCATCCGCATCCAGGCCCTCGGGCAGGCTGATGCTGCGCACGAACTCACCCTGCGGGCGCTCACGGCGATACCAGGTAATGCCGTCGTCGCCGGCAGGCTCCCGCCGGCCGCGCAACGTGAGCACGTTGTTCTCGATGCTCACGTCCAGGTCCTCGGCGCGCAGCCCGGGGGCGAACACATAGACCTGGATGGCATCGTCAGTGCTCCCGAGGTTGATCCGCGGGAAGGTTCCCTGCGGCGCACGCAGGTCGCTCAGGCCGAAGTCGCGGAACGTATCGTCCATCCACTGCCGCATCCACTCGAACTCGCGGCCGATGGCCGGGGAATCGAAACGCCACAGATCGCCGAACATGGTTGCTTTCCTCCCATCTGAACACCTCACGATCTGCCAGCGCTGGGGGGCACGGCAGCGCCGCACCCGCCCGGCATCCCGAAAAATAGGGGCATTGCGCGTCGCTTCAACCCCCCCCCAATGCCAACCGGTTCCGGGCGTTCATCCAGGTCAAGGAAGGCGTCGACGACCCCCTGTCGCACGGCTCTGGCTCCCTATACTCCCGGGGCCGGAACACTTCCCACAGCGCGACCGGCCCGCCTCCGGCGCGCCCGTAGACGACCCGAAGGAGGTTCGCACTCATGGAGACACGAAGCACGGAGCATTTCCTGCGTCAGCTCGGCGACATCCAGCAGCAGTTCCTGGCCGATCTCGTCCGCAGCAGCCGGGCGCTCGGTGACAGCCGGGGTGATGTCGGCGACGTCTTTCGCGAGCAGCTGCACTGCTATCGCCGGGCAGTGGACGACACCCTGCGCCTCGAGCACGAGCTGTGCGAGTCCCTGAAGTCCGAGCAGCAGAGCGGTGAGGCGGACGCCGGACTCGCCCGCTTCGCCGCGGACCTGGCCGAGACCGGCATCGAGTTCCGTGAGCAGTTGTGGCACACCTGGTTCGAAACGGCCGACCGCCTCGGCGACGGCAGCCTCGGCACGTTCGTGCACCCGCTGCGCTTCTGGAGCCAGATGCTCCGGCGCGAGGAGGGCAGCCAGCCCGCCGCCGACCAGCCCCCGGCAGCAGAGCACAAACCGTCAGCCGCCGACATACCGCGGACGCAGCAGCGGGCCTGACCCGCATCAGACCACGCGCTCGGGCCGGTGGCGCATGGCGCCGCCGGCCATTGCCCGCAGGGCCTCCGGATCCTGCAGCATCACCTCCCCGCCATGGGACCGGAGCAGCCCGTCCGCCTCCAGCTCATGCAGCGCCCGGCTCACCGTCGCCGGTGCCAGCCGCAGATAGCTGGCGAGATCCCGCCAGGTCATGCCGAGGTGCAGCTGCGTCGACGAGAGGCCGCGTCGGGCCTGGCGGTCGACCAGGTCCACCAGCACCGACGCCACCCGCTCGCGCGCCGTCCGCCGCCCGAACAGGCCGAGCATATCCCGCGCCTTGGCCAGCTCGTGGCTCAGCAGCCGGAGAAAGTGCTCGTGCAGCGCCGGCAGCTCGCGCATCAGTGCCTGCACCTCGGGGTACGCCAGCAGGCAGACGCTGCTAGTGTCCACCGCCGTGATGGAGTCGCGGTGACGGCCGTCGGCAACGGCGTCCAGCCCGGCAATCTCCCCGGGCAGGACGAAGCCCGTGATCAGGCGGCCGTCACTGGCGTCCCAGCGGTGGGTACGCAGCAGCCCCGAACGCACGACCATGAGATTGCGCAGCGGCGCCCCGGCCCGCACCAGCACCCGGCCGCGGGCATAGGGCCTCGGGTGCTGCACCACGCCCTGGAGGCGCGCCAGCCCCTCACGGTCCAGAGCGCTGGTCAGGCACAGGAAACGCAGGCTGCACTCGCGGCAGTCGCCGCGGACGGAAGACGCGGGCGATTCGACCCTCAACAGCGGGCTCCGCTGGGCCATGGCTCCCTCCTGCACGAGGCGTCGCCCCCCCCGGGGGGACGGCAGCTCGCCGTCGCCCCTGTGCAGATACTGGAGGCGAAAGGTGACATTTCCACCACCGTCCGACGGCCGCCGCACCGTGGCCGGCTCACTCCCCCAGCGTTATCCTCGGCCGAGGTCGCATTCGCATCCGGCTCATGGGCCCGGCGCCGCAGATCCGAAGGGCCCCGGGGCCGCTGTCGGGCTGACGCAGAGCCGAACTTGCATTACATTTGTAAATTAAACAGGACATATGTTCTCTGCGCCCCGAGGCAGCGGGCGCATCCCGGGAGGATCACATGAAATTCTTCGTCGACACCGCCGATACCGGCGAGATCCGCCGCCTCGCGGCCATGGGCCTGCTGGATGGCGTGACCACCAACCCCAGCCTGGTGGCCAAGACCGGCCGCGACTTCCTCGATACCGTGCGCGAAATCTGCGACGTGGTGGCGGGGCCGGTAAGCGCCGAGGTGGCCGCCACGGACTTCGAGACCATGCTCGCCGAGGGGCGCGTCCTCGCCGCCCTGGCCCCCAACGTGGCGGTCAAGGTGCCCCTCACCCCGGACGGCATCCGCACCTGCAGCGCCCTCGCCGCCGAGGGCGTCACGGTGAACGTCACCCTCTGCTTCTCCGCGGCGCAGGCGCTGCTCGCCGCCAAGGCGGGCGCGGCCTTCGTCTCGCCCTTCGTGGGCCGCCTGGACGACATCGGCATGGAGGGCATGGCGCTGATCCGCGACATCGTCGACATCTACGGGCAGTACCCGGACATCCGCACTCAGGTGCTCGCCGCCTCCATCCGCAGCGCGCAGCACGCCGTACAGGCGGCGCAGGCCGGCGCCGACGTCGCCACCCTGCCCCCGGCGGTGATCGACCAGATGTTCCGCCACCCGCTCACCGACAGCGGCCTGGAGCGCTTCGTCGCCGACTGGCAGAGCACCGGCCAGCGCATCCTGCGCGACTGAACGACCCGCCGTGGCCGGGTCGTCCTACGTCATCGGCATCGACTTCGGCACCGGCAGCGCCCGGGCGGTGCTGGTGGACGCTGCCGACGGCCGCCTGGCGGGACATGCGCAGGCCGCCTATCCCCACGGGGTGATGACCGGCACCCTGCCGGGCGGCGAGGCGCTGCCCCCGGACTGGGCGCTGCAGGACGCCGACGATTACCTCGCCGTCACCCGTGAGCTGCTCACGAGCCTGGGTGAACGGGCCCGCGCCGACCGCGCAGAGGTGCTGGCGGTCGGGCTCGATTTCACCGCCTCCACGCCGCTGCCGGCACGCGCCGACGGCGCCCCGCTCAGCCGCCTGCACCCCGGCGCGCCCCACGCCTACGTGAAGCTCTGGAAACACCACGCCGCCGAGCCCTGGGCGCAGCGCCTCAACGCCCGTGGCGGCGATTTCCTGCGCTATACGGGCGGCATGACCTCCTGCGAGTGGCTGCCGGCCAAGGCCGGCCAGCTGGCCTCTGAGGCGCCTGCGCTGTGGGCGGAGACCGAGCGCTTCATCGAGGCCGGCGACTGGATGGTCTGGCAGCTCACGGGGCGCGAGGTCCGCAGCAGCTGCCAGGCCGGCTACAAGGCCCACCATGTCACCGGCGAGGGCTATCCCGAGGCGCTGGAGGCGGAGGCGCCGGGGCTGCGCGCACGTCTCGCCGAGCCGCGGCCCATCGGCACCGCGGCGGGTGCGCTCGGCGGCGACTGGCTACGGGAGACGGGACTGCCCGGAGAGCCGGTGGTGGCGGTGGCGACGGTGGACGCTCACGCCGTGGTGCCGGCGGTGGGCGTGGCGCGGCCCGGCGCGCTGGTCGCCTCCCTTGGCACCTCCGCCTGCCACCTGATGGTGGACCCGCACTGCCATTGCATCCCCGGCGTGGCCGGCGTGGTCCGGGACGGCATCCTGCCGGGATACTGGGGCTACGAGTGCGGCCAGGCCGGCTTCGGCGACCTGCTCGCCTGGTTCGTCGCCGCTTTCGCGCCGGACGAGCCGCGCGAGCAGGCCTTCGCGCGCTTCCGGGAGGCCGCGGCCGCGCTCGCCCCCGGGGAGAGCGGCGTGCTGGCCCTGGACTGGTGGCATGGCTGCCGTACCCCGCTGATGAACCCCGGGCTCTCCGGGCTGTTCGTCGGCATGACCCTGGAGACCTCGCCGGCGGCGCTCTACCGTGCCCTGCTGGAGAGCCTCTGCCTCGGCACCCGCCGGGTGATCGACACTCTCACCGGCGGCGGGCTGGCCGTGAACGCACTGCTGCTCACCAGTGGTCTCGCGGAACGCAATCCCCTGCTGGTGCGCCTGATGGCGGACATCACCGGCCGCTCCGTGCAGGTGCCGGAGGTCACCGAGGCCACCGCTCGCGGAGCCGCCATCCACGCCCTCGCCGCCAGCGGCGCGGTGGCCGGCTTCGACGAGGCCGTGGCGCGCCTCGGCGCCCGCAGCGCCCGCAGCCACGAGCCCGATCCCGCAGCGGTGGCTGTCTACGACGAGCTCTACGCGCTGTACGGGGAGCTCGCCGGGCAGTTCGGCGATGGCCGGCTGATGGCTCGCCTGCGCGCCCTGCAGCCGCAGCGGCAGCCGGCCGGTGGCGGGCCGCCCGCGCCCTCCCCCGAAGGCTGCTGAAGCGGTTGCAGACCATGCCCGACTCCGACCTCTACCTCGGCATCGATCTCGGCACCTCGGCACTCAAGGCGGTGCTCACCGACCCGACGGGCGCGGTACGCGCCGAGGCCGAGGCGGGCTATGCCGTGTCCCGGCCCCGGCCGCTGTGGTCCGAGCAGCAGCCGGAGGACTGGTGGCAGGCCTGCCGGCACGCGCTCGCGCAACTGGCGGCGAACGGCGCGCCGCTGGACCGGGTGGCCGCCGTCGGCGTCGCCGGGCAGATGCACGGCGCCGTGCTGCTCGATGACCGCGCGGCCGTGCTGCGTCCGGCGATTCTCTGGAACGACGGCCGCAGCGCCCGGGAGTGCGGGGAGCTGGAGCGGCGGGTGCCGGATCTGCGCCGGCGCACGGGCAATCTCTGCATGCCGGGGTTCACGGCGCCGAAGCTGCTCTGGGTGGCCCGCCACGAGCCCGGGCTGGCCGCCCGCGTGGCCCGCGTGCTGCTGCCCAAGGACTATCTCGTCCACCGTCTCACCGGCCGCTTCAGCACGGACCCCTCGGATGCCGCCGGCACCCTGTGGCTGGATCCGGCGCGACGCGACTGGGACGACACCCTGCTTGCCGCCTGCGGGCTCACCCGCGCGCACATGCCCTCGCTGCACGAGGGCTGCGCCGTGGTGGGTCCGGTGCAGCCGGCGGCCGCGGCCACCCTGGGGCTGCCCGAGGTGCCGGTGGTGGCCGGTGCCGGGGACAACGCCGGCGGGGCGGTGGGTGCAGGCGTGGTGCAGCCGGGGCAGGGACTGCTCTCCCTCGGCACCTCGGGGGTGATCTTCGTCGCCTCCGACCGCCACCACCCGCTGCCGGAGCGCACCGTGCACGCCTTCTGCCACTGCCTCCCGCGGCGCTGGCACCAGATGACGGTCACCCTGTCCGCCGCGGAGTGCCTGCGCTGGCTCGCGCAGGTGACGGGCAGCGCCCCGGGCGAGCTCATCGCCCGGCTGGAGGCCTCGGGGCGCCGCGAAACGGGGGTGCTGTTCCTGCCCTATCTCTCCGGCGAGCGCACGCCCCACAACGACCCCGACGCCGTCGGTCTCTTTCACGGCCTGCGCGCCGATACCGACAGCACCGACCTAACCCTGGCCGTGCTCGAAGGCGTGGCCTTCGCCTTTGCCGACGGCTTCGAGGCGCTGCAGGCGGCGGGCAGCGCCCCGGAGCGGCTCGCCATCATCGGCGGCGGAGCCCGCTCGCCGCTGTGGCGCCAGCTCTGCGCCGACACCCTGGGCGTGCCCCTGGAGTACCGCGAGAGCGGCGCCGTCGGCCCGGCCTGCGGCGCGGCCCGCCTGGCGCGTCTGGGCGCGCGGGGCGGCGACGTCGAGGCGGCGATCCGCGAGGACTGCCTGCAGCCGCCGCTGCAGGCGACTGCGGAACCGGACGGCTCGCGCCGGGACTACCTGGCGGCGCGGCTCGATCGATACCGGCGCCTCTACCGGCTCACCCGTCCCCTGCACGCGGCGGACTGACCACGGCGACCCAGCCCGCTGCAGCGGCTGCAGCTGCCGGTAGGCATGCGCATGGACCCCACCCCTGCCCCGAGGCCTCGGCAGGGCGCGCGGTGCGCCCGGCGTCCCGCCTGGTGTAGGCTCCGGGACCGGGCCGCGCAGCCCGTGCCGGCCGGCCCGGGCGAGAGCGGCTGGCCGCAACCGGGGAGGGAGATCGAGATGGCCGAGTTCGGCGCCCATGCCTTCATCTGGGAGAGCGACTGGAACCCGGCGAGCGCGCGGCGGGTGATCGCCGGGGCGGCCGCCGCGGGGCTCGATTTCGTGGAGATCCCGCTGCTGCGGCCGGAGTCGATGGACACGGCGGGCACCCGGCGGCTGCTCGCCGAGCACCGGCTCGGGGTGCGCTGCTCGCTCGGGCTGCCGCCGGCGGCGAGCCTGCCGGCGCACCCGCAGGCGGCGGAGGCGTTCCTGTGCCGGGCACTGGACGTGACCCGGGCGCTCGGCGGCCCGGTGCTGACCGGCGTGATCTACGGCACCCTGGGGCAGCTTCCCGGGCACCCGCCGCGACCGGGAGACCTGGATATCGTCGCCCAAACCCTGCGCCGGGTGGCCGCGTACGCGGCCGACCAGGGCCTCGCCCTCGGCATCGAGCCGGTGAACCGTTACGAAACCCACCTGGTTAACCTGACGGACCAGGCCTTGGAGCTGCTGGACGCCATTGGCGCGGACAACGTCTTCCTGCACCTCGACACCTACCACATGAACGTGGAGGAGAAAGGCTTCCGTGGACCCGTCGAGGCGGCCGGGAAGCGCCTGCGCTACATCCACCTCTCGGAGAGCGACCGGGGCACGCCGGGCACCGGCAACGTGCACTGGGACGAGGTCTTCGACGGCCTTGCCGCCATCGGCTACCGCGGCGACCTGGTGATGGAGTCCTTCGCCGCGGTGAACGAGGACATTGCCCGCGCCACCTGCATCTGGCGCCAGGTCGCGCCCGACCCGGACACGCTGGTGCGCGAGGGCCTCGCCTTCCTGCGCGGGAAGGCCACCGCCCGCGGCCTCATCCCGTAGCTCGCGCAGACACCTGGCCCGTATATCTCACCGATTCACGGCTGCGGGCGCGGATCCAGCTCGCGCAGCAGCGGGGCGAGTGTCCCGTAGATGCGCTGGTGGACGCCACGCAGGCGGGCGTAGGCGGAGGCCGCGTCCGGAGCGGGGGTGAAGACATCCCCCCCGCGCGGGGCCATGGCTGCGGCGGCGGTCTCCAGGTCCGGGTGCAGACCCGCACCCACGGCGGCGCACACCGCCGCGCCGAGCGCCGCCGCCTCCAGGCCCGGCTGGCGGCGCACCGGCAGGTCGAGGGCGTCGGCGTGCACCCGGCACCAGAGATCGCTCGCCGCCGGGCCGCCGATGGCGACGGCCTCCCGCGGCGCGAGTCCCGCCTCGTCGCGCAGGGCGGCCAGGAAGCCGGCCTGCTCCAGGGCGACGCCTTCCACCACCGCCCGGTACAGGCTCGCGCGGTCGTCGGCGTCGCTGAGGCCAAGCACCGCGCCCCGGGCAGCGTCGTCCCAGTGCGGGTTCATCACCCCCTCCCAGTAGGGCAGCAGGAGCACCCCGTGGCCGCCGGGGGGCAGCGCGGCGGCCTCCGCCTCGAGCGCCGCCAGGGCCTCGCGGTCGCGCACCGGATCGAGGCCGGCGACGCGCTTGAGCAGCCAGTCCGATAGCAGCGCGCCGCTGCGCAGGCTGCTCTCCAGGTAGTAGCCGCGCCCGGCGCCGGCGGTCAGCGTTCGCCACCGGGGCGAAACCTCGGGCGTGCGGCTCCAGGCCCCGGCGACCACGGCGGTACCGAGGTTGAGGTAGAGGCGGCCGTTGTCGAGGGCAGCAACGCCGAGCCCGGCGCACTGGCCGTCGCCGCCGCCGGCCACCAGTGGCGTGCCGGCCGGCAGGCCGGTGGCCGCCGCGGCCTCGGCGTGCAGCGCGCCGATGGGCTCGCCAGGGGCAAGCACCTCCGGCAGCTGCGCCGGCTGCACGTTCACCAGCCGGCAGATCGCCTCCGACCAGGCGAGGGTGCGGAGATCGAGCAGGCCGAGCGGGTCCGCGCCGCTCCAGCTGGTGGCCCGGCGGCCCGTAAGGCGCTCCGCAAGCCAGGCCTGGACGTCGCAGAAGCCAGCCGCGGCGCGGAATGCCTGCGGGCGCTCGGCGGCCAGCCAGGCGATCTTGTAGAGCGCGGGCCCGTAGTTGGGGGTCTTGCCGCTGAGCGCGCGCAGGTGCTCGGCAGGGAGATCCCGGTGCAGGCCTTCCACCCAGGGCGCGCCGCGGCGGTCGAGCCAGAGCAGCGCCGGGTGCAGGGCCCGCCCGGCGGCGTCCACGGGGACGAAGGTCTCGCGCTGATGGGCAATGGCCAGAGCCGCCGGTGGCCCCGGCAGCCGCGGCGCAAGCGCGCGCAGCGTGCCCGCGAGCGCCCGCCACCAGTCCTCCGGATCCTGCTCGTAGCGGTGCGGGCCGGGGCGCGCCAGCGGCAGCGCCGCGCGCGCCTCGCCCAGGGGCCGGCCCGCGGCGTCCCAGGCGCAGGCCTTGACCGCCGTGGTGCTGACATCGACGCCGATGAGCGGCGCAGCGGTCATCGGCGCGCCTCAGGCGGCGGCGTCGAGGCGCGGGCAGGCCTGCTCGTCACCGCGGAAGAGATGGCAGCGGTGCGCCGGCACGCCCACCTCGACCTGATCCCCCGGGCGCACCGGCGTGTCCCCGGAGGCCTTGACCTCGAGCATGGCCTCACCGGCGAGGCGCACGTGCAGGAGCGTTTCCCCGCCCAGGTGCTCCACCACCACCGCCTCGCCGCGCAGGCGCAGGTCGCTCGGCGCCTCGGCGCCCGGCTCCACCAGGTGTTCCGGGCGCACGCCGAGCACCAGCCGCTCGCCGTCGAGCGCACCGCCGTCCACCGCGAGCGCCAGCCGCTCGCCGCCCGGCAGGCGCACCTGCGGGCGGCCGTCGCCGTCGAGGCCGTCCAGCGCGACGTCCAGAAAGTTCATCCTGGGTGAGCCGATGAATCCGGCCACGAACCGGTTGGCCGGCTCGCGGTAGAGCGCGAGCGGGCTGCCGATCTGCTCCACGCGGCCGTCACGCAGCACCACGATGCGGTCGGCCATGGTCATGGCCTCGGTCTGGTCGTGGGTGACGTAGATCATGGTCGCGTGCAGGCGCTGGTGCAGGCGGATGATCTCCAGGCGCATCTGCACCCGCAGCGCCGCATCCAGGTTGGAGAGCGGCTCGTCGAAGAGGAACACCTTGGGATCCCGGACGATGGCCCGCCCCACCGCCACGCGCTGGCGCTGCCCGCCGGAGAGCGCGCGCGGCTTGCGCTCGAGCAGGGGCTCGATCTGCAGGATGGCCGCCGCCTCCTGCACCCGCCGGCGGATCTCCTCCTCGGGGCGGCGCGCCATGCGAAGGCCGAAGGCGATGTTCTCGAACACGGTCATGTGCGGGAACAGCGCGTAGGACTGGAACACCATGGCGACGCCGCGCTCGGCGGGATCCACGTCGGTGACGTCCTCGCCACCGATGACGATGCGTCCGGACTGTACCGGCTCGAGCCCGGCGATGCTGCGCAGCAGGGTGGACTTGCCGCAGCCCGAGGGGCCCACGAAGACCATGAACTCCCGCTCCTCGACGTCGATGCTGATGTCCCGGAGGACGTGCACGTCGCCATAGTGCTTGTCGATGCGGGACAGGGTGACCGCCGTCATCTGCTCTCCTCCCCGGTGCGGGCTTTCGTCGCCCGGCGCTTGACAACTGCCTGGAACCCGATATTACTTTTGTAACTCAAACAAGACAAATGTTCAGACTCCAGGAGGCCAGCCGGTGCGCGCAACGTTCATCCACGGGGTCCGCGACGTGCGGACCGGCGAGAAGGCCGCTCCGGAACGCACCGGTGACGAGGTCCTCATCCGCGTCGCGGGGGTCGGCGTCTGCGGCAGCGATCTCCACTACTACCTCGAGGGCGGCATCGGCAGCGCCCATATCCACGCACCGTTCATCCCCGGACACGAGTTCGCCGGCTGGGTCACCGAGGACCGGCCCGAGCTCGGCCTACACCGCGGTCAGCTGGTGGCCGTGGACCCCGCCCGGCCCTGCGGGCACTGCGAGTGGTGCGGGCGTGGCCATGTCAACCTCTGCCCGAACGTGGTCTTCACCGGCGCACCGCCCCATCACGGCGCCATGACGGAAACCATAGCCGTTGCGCCGGAGCAGATCTTCCCCGTGCCGGAGCATTTCACGGTGGCCCAGGCGGTGATGCTGGAGCCCCTCGGGGTGGCCGTGCACGCCATGGACCTCGCCAAGCAGCGGGTGCTGGAGACCGTGGCCGTGCTCGGCTGCGGGCCGATCGGCCTTTGCCTGCTGCAGCTCGCACGCCGCGCCGGCGCCGAGCGGGTCTACGCGGTGGATCCCTGCGACTACCGCGCCGAGGCGGCGCTGCGCCTCGGTGCCGACCGCGTGGACGCGAGCCATGAGCGCATTGACGAGTGGACCGGGGGCCGCGGCTGCGACCTGGTGCTGGAGGCGACCAACGCGCCCGCGGGCTTCCAGATCGCGGTGGACAGCGCCGCCATTGGCGGGCGCGTGATCATGGCCGGCATCCCGGATGGCAACGCCTACCACCTCGACGCCGCGCAGGTGCGCCGCAAGGGCCTGGTGATCAAGTTCGTGCGCCGCATGGGCCACGTCTATCCACGGGCGATCAAGCTGGTCGCCGCGGGCGGCGTGGACGTGGAGTCCGTCGTCACCCACCGCTTTCCCCTGCAGGAGGCGGGGCGGGCCTTCGAGCTCCAGACCGAGCGGCGCGACGGGGCCATCAAGAGCCTGATCGTGCCGCAGGAGCGCTTCGAATAACGCAGAAAGGCAACGACGACCAGCGGGGCCAACCCCGCACCCAACGAGGAGGAGAAACCATGCGAGTCCCGATGAGCGCTCTCGCCGCTGCGGCGGCGATGACCGTAAGCGGCCAGGCCCTGGCCTGGTCCCTGGAGGAGGCGGCGGCGCCCTACGAGGGCACCACCATCAAGGCGATCTTCCTGGACCGTCCCGGCTACGCCGCGGCGGCGGAGCTCATCCCCGAGTTCGAGGAGCGCACCGGCATCGACGTCACCTGGGAGACGCTGCCCTACGAGAACTCCCGCGAGCGCCAGGTGCTGAACTTCGTCGGCGGCGGCGACATCGACGTGGTGCTCGTGGACGTGGTGTGGATCGGCGAGTTCGCCGCCAACGGCTGGGTGACGCCCATGTCCGAGTTCTACGAGGACGAGGACCTGGCGGATCCGGACCTGAACCTCGACGACTTCTTCCCGGTGCTGCTGGAATCCTTCGGCACCTGGGACGAGGTGGTCTACGGCCTGCCCTTCGACAACTACTCCGGCCTGCTCTACTACAACGAGTGCATGCTCGAGGAGGCCGGCTTCGACGGTCCGCCGCAGACCTGGACCGAGCTGCTGGAGGACTACGGCCCGGCGCTGACCGATGCGGACAGTGACCGCTACGCCTTCGCCCTGCAGTCCCGCCGCGGCGAGACCCAGTCCGCGGACAGCTTCATGCGCGTGCTCTGGCCCTTCGGCGGCTCGCTGCTCGACGAGAATTTCCGCTCCAATCTCACCTCCGAGGAATCCCTGCGCGGGCTGCGCTTCCGCCAGGAGCTGATGGACTACATGCCCCCGGGCATCGTCGACTACGACCATGCCGAGGCGGTGGATGCCCTCGCCCAGGGCCAGGTGGCGATGATCACCGAGTGGTCGGCCTTCTACCCGACCCTGGCGGATCCGGACCAGTCGCGCATCACCGACTGCCTGGGCGTGACCACCGAGCCCGAGGGCCCGGCGGGGCTGAAGCCCGCGCTCGGCGGCTTCTCCCTCGCCATCTCCTCCCAGAGCAGCCCGGCCCAGCAGGCGGCGGCCTGGCTGTTCATCCAGTGGATCACCTCCCAGGACAAGGCCCGGGACTACGTCGAGGCCGGGGGCGTCAGCGGCCGCATGTCGGTGTACGAGGACGAGCAGCTGCTCGAGGAGTACCCGTACATCGAGCCCATGGTGCAGTCCTGGCAGGCGGACACCGCGGTCCCGGACTTCCGCCCGCGCTTCCCCGAGTGGCCTGAGCTCTCCGAGATCATCGCCCTCTACGGCACGCGCATGATGCTTGGCGAGCTCGGCGTCGAGGAAGGTGCCCGGGAGCTCGGCGAGGAGGTCGAGCAGGTCCTCGAGGAAGCGGGGTACTACAGTGGCGACAAGCCGCTGCTGAAGTAGACCACGCGCGCCCGGCGCCCGCCGCAGCGGGCGCCGGGCACGCCGTCATGGAGAGGATCCGCATGCCGAGCAGCTCCACCCCCGAGGCCGCCGCGGCGACCGCGACACCGCAGCGGCGCCGCCCGCGCGGGCTCTCGCGCCGGCCGGCGTTCTGGTTCATCGCCCCGTCGGTGATCGCGCTGCTCACCATCGGCCTCGCGCCCATCCTGTTTGCGGTCTGGAACTCGCTGCACGAGTACAACCTTGCCCGACCCATGGCGGGGAAGCCGTTCGTCGGCCTCGAGAACTACGCCCACGTGCTCGGCGACGGCACCTTCTGGAGCTCACTCGGGCGCACTCTGGGCTTTCTGGTGACGGCCGTGCCCATCGAGATCGCCATCGGGCTGTGGGCCGCGCTGCTGCTGCACCGCCCGGGCCTCGGCTTCATGCGCGCGCTGGCGCGGGTGTCGCTGGTCATCCCCATGGCCACCACCTACGCCGTGGTGGGCCTCATCGGGCGGCTGGTCTTCAACCGCGAGTTCGGCGTCGCCAACGAGATCCTGGGCTGGGTGGGCATCCCCACCACCGACTGGCTGGGCGACCCCACGCGGGCCTATGCGGCGCTGGTGATCATGGACGTCTGGCAGTGGACGCCGTTCTGCACGCTGATCCTGCTTGCCGGCCTCAGCATGGTGCCCAGGGAGACCGAGGAGGCCGCGCGCCTGGAGACGCCGAGTGCCTGGCGGATCCTGCGTCACGTGCAGCTGCCCTATCTGCTGCCAGGGCTCACCGCCATCCTCATCCTGCGCACGGCGGACATCCTCAAGGAGTTCGACAAGATCTTCACCATGACCCGCGGCGGACCCGGCTCCGCCACGGAGCTGATCAGCGTGTACATCCAGCGCATCGCCTTCCGCGTCTTCGACCAGGGCACCGCCTCGGCGCAGGCGATCCTGCTGCTGGTGCTCTGCATCGTGCTCTCGCGCCTGTACATCCGCTACGTCTACCGGGAGGCCGAGCAATGAGCGTCACCGCCACCGCCCCCCGTGCCGCGGGACGGCGCGCCCGCGCCTCCGTCTGGCACTTCCTCGGGCTCGCCGTGGTGTTTCTCACCTCGGTGTTCCCCTTCTACTGGATGGTGACCACCAGCCTGAAGACCCGTGCCGAGGCCGTGGCGCGGGATCCGGTATGGCTGTTCACCCCGACGCTGAAGAACTACGAGGCGGCGCTGTTCGACTACGGCGTCGCCCACGCGCTGCTCAACTCCACCATCGTCGCCAGCTGCACCACGGTGCTCGCGGTGCTGCTCGGCACGCCCGCCGCCTACGCGCTCGCCCGCTACGAGTTCCGCGGCAAGCGCGAGCTGTGGTTCTGGTACATCACCAACCGCATGGTGAGCCCCATCGTGCTGGCGGTGCCGGTATTCCTGATCGCCAACAGCCTGGGGCTGATCGATACCCACCTGGTGCTGATCCTGCTCTACCTCACCTTCACCCTGCCGATCGTGGTGTGGATCTGCACCGACCAGTTCCGCGGCGTGCCGGTGGCGCTGGACGAGGCCGCGCGCCTTGAGGGCGCCGGCGCCTGGACCATCTTCTGGCGCATCAACCTGCCGCTCGCCATGCCCGGCGTGGTGGTCTCGGCCATCCTCTCGTTCATCTTCGCGTGGAACGATCTCCTGTATGCGCTCGTGCTCACCCGCAGCGAGGCGCGCACGGCCCCGCTCGCCGCCACCAGCTTCATGAGCGGCTACGAGCTGCCGTGGGGCGAGATCATGGCCACCGGCACCATGATCGTGCTGCCCATGGTGGTGTTCGCGCTCATCGTCTCGCGACGCCTGGTGCAGGGGCTGACCATGGGGGCGGTGAAATAGCGCGTCGCGCCGGTTTCGGGTTGCGGGTTTCGGGTTTAAGGTTCGCCGGGGCCGCGGCCGGGCGGCGACGAGGAAATCGGGAGCATGAAGCCAGCACAGACGGGCGCCATCGACCCCGACGAGCAGCTGCAGGCGCGGGTCGCCTGGTACTACTTCGTCGGCAACCTCACCCAGCAGGAGATCGCCAACCGCCTCGGCACCAGCCGCGTGCGAGTCAACCGGCTGCTCGCCGCGTGCCGCGAGAACGGCGTGGTGCAGATCACCATCAACAGCCGGCTGGCCTCCTGCGTGGCGCTGGAGGAGGCGCTGGTGCAGCGCTACGGGCTGGAAGCGGCTGTGGTGGTGCCCACACCGGAGAACCCGGAGCTGGTGCGGGACGCCCTCGGCGTTGGCGCGGCGCGCTACGTCGACGAGCACATCGCCGACGGCATGACCGTCGGCATCGGCTGGGGCCAGACCCTGCGCGCGCTGATCCGCGCCCTGCCCGCCCGTCCCCGGCGCGGCCTATCGGTGGTCTGCCTGCAGGGCGGCCTCGCCCACTGCTCGCGCATCAACACCTTCGAGATCGTCTCCGACTTCGCCGACCGCTACGGCGCCGACCGCCACTTCTACGCCGCGCCCATCTATGCCGCCAGCGAGGCCGACCGGGACATCATCCTGCGCCAGGGCGCGATCCGCGAGACCCACGAGAAGGCGCTGGCGAGCGACCTCGCCATCCTCACCGCCGGCGACATCACGCAGTCCCTGATCGTCGAGTACGGCCTCTCCCATCCGGGGGATCTGGACGAGCTGCTCGCCGCCGGTGCGGTGGGGGACGTCATCGGCCACTTCATCGACGCCCGGGGTCGGCCGGTGGAGCACTCCCTCAACCGGCGCACCGTAGCGGTTGACCTGGAGGCCCTGTACCGCATCCCGCGCACGGTGTTCCTCTCCGGCGGCGCCCACAAGCGCGAGGTCAACCGCGCGGTGCTCCTCGGCGGCTATGCCGACGCGTTCGTGACCGACGAGGAGACCGCGGCGGCGCTGACGGGTGACGGGTGACGGGTGACGGGTGATGAGATGATTGCCTGGGTTCGGGCTCGCGGCTGCGCTCGCGTGATGAGGTTATGAGGTGATGAAGTGATGAGCAGGGAACGCCTGCCGCGCGGAAGGCGCCGCCGCGACGGACGTCATCACCTCATCACTTCATCACTTCATCACTTCATCACCTCATAACCTGACCCCCCGAGCGCCCGGCGCAACACCTCCGCGGTATGCAGCACCTCCCGCCCCGTGGTCTGCACGATCTGCTCCCGGCAGCTGTAGCCGTCGCTGACGATGAGCGTGTCCGGGGCGGCCGCGCGCACGGCCGGGAGCAGGGTCTCCTCGCCGATGCGCAGCGACAGCTCGTATTTGTCCGGGTGGAAGCCGAAGCTGCCGGCCATGCCGCAGCAACCCGAGGCGAGCATCTCCACCTCCAGGCCGAGGCGCTCCAGCAGCCGCCGGGTGCCATCCATGCCGCCGAGCAGGGCCTTGTGGTGGCAGTGCCCGTGGACCAGGGCACGCCCCTCGAGGCGCGGCCAGTCCAGATCCTCGCGCAGGGCCAGGAAGTCGGGCAGCGTCCAGGTATTGGCGGCGAGCCGCGCCGAGCGCGGGTCGTCCGGGAGCAGGTTCGGCAGCTCGTCGCGGAACGTCCCCAGGCAGGCGGGCTCAAGGCCCACCACCGGCACCCCGGCGTCGATCTCCTCGCCCAGCACGCTCAGCACCTGCGCGAGCCGCCGGCGGGCCGTGGTCAGCAGCCCGAAGTCGTACAGCGGACGCCCGCAGCAGACCGGCCGGCGCGGCAGGCGCACCTCGAAGCCGCAGCGCTCCAGCACCTCCGCTGCGGCCACTAGCGTGCCGGCGTGGAAGTGGTCGTTGAAGGTGTCCGCCCAGAGCAGCACCGGCCCGCGCCTGCCCCGGCCGCTCGGCCGCCAGCGGCGCCGGAACGGCCGCGAGGACAGGCGAGGGATGGCCCGCTCCGGGGCGATGCCGGCGATGCGCCTGGCGAGCGCGGAGAGCCCGGGGGTCGCTGCAACGCCGTTCACGAGCCAGGGCACGTAGGCGGCGAGCGTCACCCACTCGCGCAGCCGCCCCATGCTGAGCGCCTGGCGCGGGCGGCGGTGGCGCTCGTAGTAGTGCGCCATGAACTCGGCCTTGTAGGTGGCCATGTCCACCTGCACCGGGCACTCGTGCCGGCAGCCCTTGCAGGCGAGGCAGAGGTCCAGGGCCTCCTTCACCGGCTCGCTGTCCCAGCCATCGGCGAGCGGATCCCCCTCCAGCATCTCGAACAGCAGCCGCGCCCGGCCGCGGGTGGAGTGGCGCTCCTCGCCGGTGGCGCGGTAGCTCGGGCACATCACCCCGCCGGCGACGCGCCGGCACTTGCCGACCCCCACGCAGCGCCCGGCCGCGCGGGAGAAGCGGCCCTCGTCGCGCTCGAAGGTGAAGTAGGTGGCGGGCTCCTTCGGCCGCTGGCCGCGTCCGGTGCGCAGGTGCTCGTCGAGCCGGTAGGGCGCGATCAGCTTGCCGGGGTTCATGCGACCGTCCGGGTCCCAGATGCGCTTGAACTCGGCGAAGGCGCGCATCAGCTCCGGGCCGAACAGGCGCGGCCAGAGCTCCGCTCGGGCGTGGCCGTCACCGTGCTCGCCGGAGAGGGAGCCGCCGAAACGCACCACGAGGTCCGCAGCCTCCTCCATGAACCGCCGCCACGCGGCCACGCCGTCCTCGCTGGAGAGATCGAAGGTGATCCGCCCGTGGATGCAGCCGTCGCCGAAGTGCCCGTAGAGCGAGGACTTGTAGCCGTACCGGGCGAGCAGCGCCCGGTACTCGCGCAGGTAGTCCCCCACCCGCTGCGGGTCCACGGCGGCGTCCTCCCAGCCGGGGTAGGTCTCCGGCTCGCCGGGCACGGCGTTGGTGGCCGCCGCCCCGCTCTCGCGGATGGACCAGACGGTGGCCTGGTCCGCCGGGTCGGTGTAGAGCCGTTGCGCCAGGCAGGGCGCGCCGAGCCCCGCCAGCGCCGCCTCCGCCGCCTCGCGTGCGGCCTCCGGCGTGGCGCCGGCGTACTCCACCATGAGCCAGGCCTGGCCCTGGGGCAGGCGCCGGATGGCGCCGAGCTCCAGGCCCTTCTTGCGCATGTCGCCGATGATGTGTTCATCCAGGCCCTCGATGCACTGGGGCCCGGTTTCCAGAATGGCCGGGGCATGGTCGCCGGCGGTGCAGATGTCGGGGTAGCCGAGCACGGCGAGCACGCGGTGGGCGGGCCGCGGCAGCAGGCGCACGGTGGCGTCGAGCAGGGTGACGCAGGTGCCCTCCGTGCCCACCAGGGCGCGGGCGACGTCGAAGCCGTTCTCCGGCAGCAGCGCATCCAGGTTGTAGCCGGAGACACGCCGGCGGATCGCGGGGAAGCCGCGGCGGATCACCTCCGCATAGCGGTCGCGCAGCGCCCGCAGTCCGGCATAGATCTCGCCGCGGCGGCCGCCCGCGGCGATGATGCGCTCGAGCTCGTCCTCCGGGGTCGGCCCCACCTCGAGCTCCAGGCCGTCATAGGTGAGCACCGTGAGCCGTTCGACGTTGGCGACGGTCTTGCCCGCCACCACCGAATGGGCGCCACAGGCGTTGTTGCCGATCATGCCGCCGAGGGTGCAGCGGCTGTGGGTGGAGGGATCGGGCCCGAAGTACAGGCCGTGAGGGGCCGCCGCCTGATTGAGCGTATCGCAGACGATGCCCGGCTCCACGGTGGCCAGCCGCGCCTCCGGATCGAGCGCCAGCAGGCGCCGGCAGTGCTGCGAGGCGTCCAGCACCAGGGCGAAGTTGCAGGCCTGGCCGGCGAGACTGGTGCCGCCGCCCCGGGGCAGCACCGGCACGCCGTGCTCGCGCGCCACCGCCAGGGCGGCGATGACGTCCGCCCGATCCCTGGGCACGACCACGCCGAGGGGCACCTGGCGGTAGTTGGAGGCATCGGTGGCGTAGAGGGCGCGACTGCCGGCGTCGAAGCCGACATCACCGGCCACCCGCCGGCGCAGCGCCGCCGCCAGGGCCGAGTCATCCATGTGCGTGCCGGGTCGCGCCACAGTCGCCATCGTGCCTCCCTGGGTGGCGGAGATCGCGAACTCAAATTACATTTGTTGCTGGATTAAAACAAATGTAACCGGGTGCGCCCGCCGGTTGCTGCGACCGACGATAGGTGCTCCCGGTGCGGCGCGAAACCCGTCCCGGCACCCGAGGAGGAGCCCCCATGTCCACGACCCTGCAAGACCCTGCCCACAAGGCCTGCGAGGAGATCGCCACGGTGTTCGCCGAGGTGCCGGTCACGGCGCTCGAGACCCTGGCGGAGGAGATCGGCGGCGCGCGGCGCATCGCTGTCCACGGCGTCGGCCGGGAAGGGCTGATGCTGCGGGCCCTCGCCATGCGCCTGTACCACCTGGGGCTCGATGCCTCGGTAGTGGGCGACATGACCACTCCGCCGCTCGGCCACGGGGACCTGCTGCTCGCCAGCGCCGGCCCTGGGCACTTCGCCACCGTCGAGGCGCTGATGGGCGTGGCGCGCGGGGCAGGCGCCCGGGTGGCCCTGCTCACCGCACAGCCCGAGCCGGGGCTGGGCGCCCTGGCGCACAACGTGGTGCGGCTGCCGGCCCGTACCATGGCCGCCGCCGGCGCCGGCGACGCCGTGCTGCCCATGGGCAGTGCCTACGAAGGGGCGCTGTTCGTCTTCGGCGAGCTGCTGGTGCGCCGGCTGCGCGAGCGCCTGGGCGCCGACGAGGCCGCCATGCGCGCCCGTCACACCAACCTCGAATGAGCGAGGAGGCCGCCATGAGGCTGGAAGGTCAGCGCATCCTGGTCACCGGCGCCGGTCGGGGCATTGGCGCCGTCGTCGTGCCACGGCTTCAGGCCGAGGGCGCCGAGGTGATTGGCCTCGCGCGCAGCCGCGGCGATCTGGAGCGGCTGCAGCAGGAGACCGGCTGCGCCACCCTCGCCTGTGACCTTGCAACGCCGGAGGCACTGGCGACGGCGGTCGCTCCGCTGCTGCCCCTCGACGGGCTGGTCAACTGCGCCGGCACGGTGACGGTGCAGCCGGCGCTCGACACGGACGCAGCCACCTTCTTCTCCACCCTCGCCGTGAATACCGTCGCGCCCCTGGTCCTCGCCCAGCTGGTGGCGCGCAGCCTGATCGAGCGGGAGCGCGGCGGCGCCATCGTCAACGTCTCGAGCATCGCATCCTGGGTGGGCACCCCCGGCCACGCCGCGTACTGCGCCTCCAAGGCCGGCCTCGATGCCCTCACCCGGGTGCTGGCGGTGGAATGGGGCGCCTACGGCATCCGCGTCAACAGCGTGGACCCGGTGGTGACCCGCACGCCGATGGCGGAGAAGGCCTGGAGCGATCCGGACAAGGCGGCCCGCATGCGCGCCCGCATACCCCTCGGACGCTTCGCCGAGCCGGAGGAAGTAGCCGCGGCCGTGGCCTTCCTGCTCGGGCCCGATGCCGCCATGATCCATGGCATCAGTCTGCCGGTGGACGGCGGCTTCAGCGCCGGCTGACCCGCGACGGCGCTCGTCCGCGGGCGCCCCGGCTGCGCCACGCAGGCGGGCCTGGCGCAGCCGCCTGGCGGCTTGCACGGGGTCGCTGCGAGCGCCATCCTCGGGGTTGATCCCGACACGGCATCGTCTGCCGGCTCGGTTCATTCCGCCGACAGGATCGAGGAGCGACGACATGGCAGTACGCAAGTCCAACGCCGAGTGGCAGGGCGACCTGAAGAGCGGCAGCGGCCGCATGCGCCTTGGCAGTGGCGCCTACGAGGGCGCGTTCTCGTTCCGCTCGCGCTTCGAGGAGGGCGACGGCTCCAATCCCGAGGAGCTGATCGCCGCGGCCCACGCGGGCTGCTTCTCCATGGCGCTGTCCAACATGCTCGCCGAGGCGGGGCACGCACCCGAGTCGGTGCGCACCGAGGCCCACGTGCATCTGGAGATGGGCGCCGACGGACCGAGCATTCCCCGTATCGAGCTCGTCACCGTGGCCCGCGTGCCCGGGCTCTCGGAGGCGGACTTCCTCCGCCACGCCGAGGCCGCCAAGGCCGGCTGCCCGGTGTCGAAGGTGCTCGCCGGGGCGGAGATCAGCCTCGACGCAAGCCTGCAGTAGTGTCGCCGGGGGCGGCCGTCGCCGCCCCCCAACACCGCCGCGAACGCCCGTCCCGCGGCGTTCCTCCGCCGTTCCTCCGCGATTTCCGCCTCGAGGTTTGTCATTGCGGCGTCGCGCGCCCATTCTCGAGTTGTGACGGGGTCGACATCGACGCACCCGCGCAATCGGAGGAGCAACACCATGACCTTGAGACACCTGCTGCTGGCCGGCGCCCTGGCACTGGCCGCCTCACCCGCACTGGCGCAGGACGATTCGGACACCGGGGACGCACTGGCTGCCGACGACCGCGCCGAGGCCGTGGCGGCCATCGACCGGGCCCTCGAGGAAGCACCGCCTGAGGCCATCGAGGGTCTCGAGACCGCCCGCGAGGCGATCCTGTCCGGTGAGGAGGACGAGCTCGGCGAAGAAGAGCGCGAGGCCGCGCTGGACGCACTGGCGCGGGCCCGGGAAGAGGCACCGGAGGACGCGGCATTCGGCCTCGACACCGCTACCCTCGCCGTCGAGTCCGGTGGTCAGGCCGTGGCCGAGCGGGCCCGCGACGGTCGCGGCCTCGGTCAGGGCGATGAGCGTGGCAACCGCGGCATGTCCGCCGACAACCGGGGTGGCGCCGGCAATGGCCGTGGCGGCCCCGGAGGTGGGGGCGGTCCTGGCGGTGGGGGCGGTCCCGGAGGCGGAGGCGGTCCCGGCGGCGGGGGCGGTCCCGGCGGCGGCGGTGGTGCCGGCGGCGGAGGCGGCTCCGGTGGCGGAGGCGGCGGCTCCGGCGGCGGCCGCTAGCGCCTGGCGAAGCAGGCGGCGGCCTCGGCGCGGGTGTAGAAGCGCCCGGCGGCGAGGAAGCCGCACACCACATCCGGCCGCGTCCTCAGGGCGCGGCCGTTGTCATCCCGCGCCGCGATCCAGCCCTCGGGCAGCCCGTCCAGCACGTGTAGCGGTGCCGGGCGGCCGTCCGCGAAGCGCGCCGCCACCACCTCGCCGGTGCCCTCGTCGCGAAAGGCCGGCTGCAGGCCGAGACCAACCGCCAGCGCGCTCTCCCCGGCCGTGCCGCGATATTGCCGCCGCTCGTCGTCCAGTGGATCCGCGCAGCCCCTGGTCGCGACCGCCACCACCTCGGTTTGCCCCATATCCAGCCCTCCAGCCGGTCGCTATGCCCAATGCGCAGCAAGACACGGGCCAATCTGGTGCGTGGAGCCGCAGGCCCGCCACCAGCGGCGCGCGGCGGAATCCCCGCCGCCAACCGGCGCCGCGGCTGTCAATTCCGCTGACGCGCCAGGGCAGGGAGGCGACGCGCCCGGGCACCCGTGCACTGGCCGGCAAGGCAGGCTAGTGTTCTAGGAAACCGCAACCACTCCGGAGTCTGCATGCGCAAGCTGGAACTGCTGCTCGCCGCCGCGCTGATGGTGCTCGGCCTGGGTACGGCGCTGACCGCCTCGCCCGAGGGGGGGCTGCTCGCAAGCATCGGCGTGACGCTGTTCGCCGTCTGCCTCGCGGCGATTGCCCTGCATCTCATGCACTACGGCCTCGCGAGCGTGCTCGGCGACTGCGGCCTGCGTGGCCCGGGCACGCGCCAGCGCCGGGAGTGACGGCGCCGTACCTTCGCCGTCGCAGCCACCAAGCCTGACGCCGTCCCGGAGCACACGGTCGCAACGGAATCACGGTGCAATACGGGTCACGTTGATACGCGGCTGCCGGAGGCCTCATGGCCACACCCTCCCCAACCCATTCCACGGCCGCAGAGCCGGGGCCCGCCATCTCCCTGTTCGAGCTCTTCCGCATCGGCATCGGGCCGTCCAGCTCGCATACGGTGGGCCCGATGGAGGCGGCGCGGCGTTTCGCGAGCGGGCTGCGGGATGGCGGCCTGCTCGCGGCGGTGCAACGCCTGCGGATCGACCTCTACGGGGCGCTGGGCGCCACCGGACGCGGCCATGGCACCGGCCCGGCGGTGCTCATGGGCCTGGAGGGGGCAGCACCGGATACGGTCGACCCCGACGCCATGCGCGAGCGCACCGCCGCGCGGCGCGAAACCGGCGAGCTCAGGCTCGCTGGCGAGCGGAGCATCGCCCTCGACGAGGCCACGGATCTCGTCTATCACAAGCGCGAATCCCTGCCCGAGCACCCCAACGGCCTGATCCTGACCGCGCTCGGCGGCGACGGCGACGTGCTCCGGCAGCGCACCTACTACTCTGTGGGCGGCGGCTTCATCCGCGACCCGGACAGTGGCCTGCGCGAGCGCAACGACCCGGTCCCCTTTCCCTTCGCCACCGCGGATGCGCTGCTCCGGCACTGCCGCGAGACCGGGCTGCGTGTGAGCGACCTGGCCCGGGCCAACGAGCGCCTCTGGCGTGACGACGCCGCCATCGATGCCGGGATCGACGCCATCTGGGCGGCCATGCAGGACTGCGTGCAGCGCGGACTGGCCGCCGAGGGCGAGCTGCCCGGTGGGCTGCATGTGCGCCGCCGGGCGGCGGCCCTGCACCGCCAGCTGCGCGCCGGCGGCCGGGTGGACCGGGTGGCCCCGGCGCTGGCGGCGATGGACTGGGTGAACGTCTACGCCCTGGCGGTGAACGAGGAGAACGCCGCCGGCGGGCGTGTCGTCACCGCGCCGACCAACGGCGCCGCGGGGATCATCCCTGCGGTTCTGCACTACTACCGCGACTTCGTCCCCGACGCGGACCCCGACGGCGTGCGCCGGTTCCTGCTGACTGCCGCGGCCATCGGCGGGCTGATCAAGCGCAACGCCTCGATCTCCGGCGCCGAGGTGGGCTGCCAGGGCGAGGTGGGCGCCGCCTGTGCGATGGCGGCGGCCGGGCTCGCCGAGGTCTGCGGCGGCAGCCCGGAGCAGGTGGAGAACGCCGCGGAGATCGGCCTCGAGCACCACCTGGGCATGACCTGCGACCCGGTGGCGGGCCTGGTGCAGATCCCCTGCATCGAGCGCAACGCCGTGGCGGCGATGAAGGCCATCAACGCCGCGACCCTCGCCCTGCGCGGCGACGGCCAGCACTACGTCTCTCTGGACAAGGCCATCCGCACCCTGCGCGAGACCGGCCGCGACATGCTCGACAAGTACAAGGAGACCGCCCGCGGCGGCCTCGCGGTGAACGTCATCGAGTGCTGACGTCAGCCCGCCTGTCTCACCGATTCGCGTAGCGAGGGCGTGGAGCTATGCGGGATAGTCTTCAGAACAGCGGCCAGGTACGGCCGTTGAGGGTCAGGCGGCCGTCGCTGAGGCTCGCATCGAGCCGCGCCTCGTCCCCCTCCGCCACCAGCGCGCCGAAAGCCTGCAGCTGACCCAGCAGACCGGCGAGCCCGTCGGGCAGGTCATCGCTGATGGCGCGGTCCACGCGCAGGGCGAGCTCGCCGTCCACGTAGGGCAGCAGGGCCTGCCCGCCGCTTGCGACCACCCCCGGCACGCGCTCGGCGGCGCCGGCGGCCAGCGCCACGCGGGCGGTCAGACTGAGCCGGCCGCCGCCGGCGCCCTCGAGCTCCAGGGCCTGTACGCGGAACACCGGCGCCGCGGCAAGCAGAGCGGCAAGGCCCTCCTCGGACACGTTACCCTGCGCCCCCGCCTCGTTGAGGGCGAGCAGCCCCGGCACGGACAGATCATCGGCCCGCAGCTCGAGCCGTCCACCCGCGAGATCCGCATCGACGGTGCGCAGGCCTTCCAGCGTGCCGTCCAGCTCCGCCGCGAGGCGATCGTCGCCGGCACGGCGGGTCTGCGAGCGAATCACCAGCGAGCTGAAGGCGCCGAGAACCCGGCCGTCCTCGACCAGGCGGACCGGCCCCACCCGGACCTCGCTGCTGCCCGCCCAGAGCCCGCCGGCGGCATCCCCCGCGATGAGCGTGCCCTCGCCGTCCACCGCTACCGTGCCGATGGCCAGCCGGGAATCCGTCGCCGCCGCCGTCAGCGTCAGCCCGTCCCAGGCGAGGCGGCCGGTGGCCAGCCCGGAGCCGGCATCGAAGTCCAGCGACGCGGCGAGCGGCTCGACCCGGAGCTGCTGGTCGCCGGCCTCGTCCAGCGCACCGGCCAGCCGGGCCGAGGCGATCTCGAGCCGGCGCTCCATCACCCCTACCCGGCCCCTGAGCGTGAGGCTGTCGGCGTTGCCACCGAGCCGCTCGAGCACGGCGCCGACGAGGCCCTCGGGCACCAGCCGGCCGGTCAGGTCGACCCCGGTCAACCCGTGCTCGAGATCGAGACGGATATCCAAGGTGCTGGGGCCGGGCGGCAGGCCCAGCGCGGCACGCAGCTCGTTGCCCTCCTCGCTCTCCGGGAAGCGCAGCCGAGCCACGGCCTCGCCGCCCAGCGGCCCGCGCTGGTAGCGAACCAGCGCCAGCGAGGCGTCACTGCGCGGGTCCGCGGCGAGTCGCGACTCGGCAGCCGCCACGCCGGCGCGCACCGCGTTCTCGGCGCGCAGCCCGTTCACCCAGGGCAGCGCCGCGGCCCCGCCGGCCGCGAGCAGGATCACCGCCGCGGCGCCGTATCGCCATCGCTTCCTCATCGCTCCCTCCCTGGTCACTCGGTGGACGGATCGGTATCCCGGCCAGCGCCGGCCGCCGGCGCCGATTGATACACGGGTTGCGGCCCCGCCGGATCAACGGCACAGTACCACGCGTCGACCGCTTGTCGGCCGGCACCACAATCCGTACCCGAGTCGCCAGGGGAGTCCCATCGGGGGCTGAGAGTGCGCAGCGCGCAGACCCTGGAACCTGATCCGGTTCATACCGGTGGAGGAAGCGCGACATGACCGCCATCACCCTCGCCGCCGTGGCCGCGGCCCTTGTCCTGTTCACCGTCCTCGGCCTGCGCGCCCGTCGCGCGGACGGCCTCGACGACTACCTCACCGCCCGCGGCAGCCAGTCCGCCGGCACGCTGGGGCTTTCGTTCCTCGCCTCCGGCATGGGCGCCTGGATCCTGTTCGCGCCGCCCGAGGTCGGCGCCTTCGTCGGCCCGGTGGCCGTGGCCGGCTATGCCCTGGGCTCCGCGCTGCCGTTCCTGGTGCTCGGCGCCTGCGGGCCGGCCATCCGGCGCCGGCTGCCGGCGGGACGCAGTCTCGCGGAGTTCGCCCGCGAGCGCTTCGGTGCCCCGATGCGGCGCTGGGTGGCGCTGCTCTCGGTGCTCTACATGCTCTGCTTCCTCGCCGCCGAGCTCACCGCGGTGGGTGCCATCACCGGCCTGCTCTCCGGCGTCGACGGCCGCCTCGCCACCCTCGGCGTCGCCCTCGCCACGCTGATCTACACCGCCGTGGGGGGGCTGCGGGCGAGCCTCGTCACCGACCGCTGGCAGGCCTGGCTGCTGCTGGCCCTGCTCGCGCTGGTGGGGACCGCCGCCGTGACCGCGCTGCCCGTGGACGCCGCGCCGGCGCCGGAAGCCGCCAGCGCGCCCCTGCCCGATGCCCTCGCCGTGGCCGCCACGCTGGTCATCGCCGTCACCGCGGCCAACCTGTTCCATCAGGGCTACTGGCAGCGCCTCTGGGCGGCGAGCGACGACGCCGCCCTCGGCCGCGGCGCGCTGGTGGGCGGCGCCGCGACCGTGGCCGTGGTCGCCGTCGTCGGTGGCCTGGGCGTCCTCGCCGCCCGCAGCGGCCTGCCCCTCGGCCAGCCCCCGATCCCCTTCTTCGCGCTGCTCGGCGAGGCCCCTGCCTGGCTCTCGCTGCCGGCGCTGGTGCTCGGCGTCACCCTGGTCGCCTCGTCCGTGGACACCCTCCAGAACGGCCTGGCGTCGCTGGCCGCCACCGAGGCCGGCAACCGCTCGCTCAACTCGGCGCGCTGGATTACCGCGCTGCTCATGATCCCCGTGATCGCCGTCGCCCTGCAGGGCATCTCCGTGCTGCGCCTGTTCCTGATCGCCGACCTGCTATGCGCCACCGCCGTCGTCCCGCTGCTGCTCGGCCTCTGGCACCGCGTGCCGGCCGCTGCCGCCGTCGCCGGCGCCCTCGCCGGCCTGATCGGGGCCGTGCTGCCGGGCCTTGTCGCCACCGGCAGCCTGAGCCAGGCCCTGCTCGCTGCCAGCTTCCCCGGCGGCGTCCCCACCCTCGGCCCCTTCCTCGGCGCGCTGCTCGCCTCCAGCGTGGTGACCATCGGCTGGAGCCTGCTGCGCCCGGCGACCGTGGTCGTCAGCAGCCGCTAGCAACGCGGCTCCGCTGCCAAGGGGGATTCGCGGCGGGGGCGCCGCTTCTACGGGGTCGGTGCCGGTGGCACCGTCGTATCGGCGCCTGCGGGAGGCACGCCCTCGCGCCGAGTCCGACGGGGGCAACGCCTCAGAAGCGCCGCTGCGCTGTACTAGCCCCGGGCGCCCCACCCTCCGCCTGCGCCCAGCACAGCTGCGTGCAGGCGGGCACATCCTCGTCGCGGCGGAGGGCACCCACCTATCAGAGCGAGCGGTGGCAGGCGCGGCCGGGACCGTAGGCGAGAGGGACCTCGCCTACGAGCCTACAGGGACGTATTCACGGCGTGTCCCGGCCGCGCCTGCCACCGCTCGCGCCCGGCACGGCACAGGCCCGTTCGCCCCAGCCGAGCACGGCGCAGTCACGCCAGCGCCGTCGCGACGCTGTCGAGCAGCCCCTCCTCCTGGAAGGGCTTGGTGAGATAGGCCGTCACCCCCGCCGCCTCCGCCTGGCGGCGATGCTTCTCCATCGCCCGGGAGGTCAGCATGATCACCGGCAGCGCGCGGGTGGCCGTGTCCGCGCGCAGCCGCTGGGTGAGCTCCAGGCCGTTCATCCGCGGCATCTCCAGATCCGCCACCACCAGCTGCGGCGTGCGCTCGGCGATCATCGCGACCGCCTCCACGCCGTCCCGCGCCCGGCGCACGTGATAGCCGGCATCCTCCAGGCACTGGCCGAGCGCCCGGCGGACACTCAGCGAATCGTCCACGATCAGCACATCCGCGCCCCCGGCCCGCAGCGGCTCCGCCGCCTCGCCCAGGGCGACGGCCGCCTCCGTCAGCGCCGGCGCCCGCAGCAGCGCAGGCAGATCCAGCACCGTGGTCACCGTGCCGTCGCCGAGGATCGCCCCGCCGCGCACGCCGGGCAGCGCCGGCAGATAGCGCCCGAAGCCCTTCAGCACCAGGTCCCGGCTACCCACCAGCGTGTCAACGGCCACCGCCGTCACGCCCTCGTCCGCCGCCACCAGCAACACCGGCGCCTCCGCCGGCGGTGCCTCGGCACGACGGCCCAGGAGGGCCGCCAGGCTGATGGCCGGATAGTCCTCCTCGCCGCTGCGGTAGCGAGTTTCGCCGTCCACCGTCTCTATGCCGCCGGCGGCCGGCAGCGGCACGCGCTGCACGTCGCTGCCCGGCACCGCCACCTGCTCCCCCCCTGCCTGCACCAGCAGGCAGTGGAGGCTCACCAGGCTTGCCGGCAGGCGGATGATGAACTCCGAGCCTTCGCCCGGCATCGTGCGGATGTCGAGCCGCCCCTTGAGCCGCCGCACCCGGTCGTTGACCACGTCCAGACCCACGCCGCGGCCGGAGAGCTGGGAGACGGCCTCGCGGGTAGAGAAGCCGGGCAGCAGCACAAGCCGCGCCGCGGCGGCGTCGGAGAGCCCCTCCGGGGCCTCGGCGAGGCCCCGCAGGCGGGCCTGATGGCGGATGGCGTCGAGGTCGAGGCCGGCGCCGTCGTCCCGGCAGCGCACCACCGCCAGGCTCCCCTCACGGCTGAAGCTGAGCTGCAGGCGACCACTGGCGGGCTTACCCCTGGCCGCGCGCACGGATGGCGCCTCGATGCCGTGGTCCACCGCATTGCGCAGCAGATGCAGCAGCGGATCCATGAGCCCGTCGAGGATCTCGGCGTCCAGCTGCAGCGACTCCCCCTGGATCTCGAGACTGGCCTCGCGCCCGCTCACCCGGGCCGCCTGCCGTACGGCACGCTGCAGCCGCGGGACCAGGCCGCTCACCGGCAGCAGGCGCGTGGCGAGCACGCTGGCCTCGAGGTCCTGATTGAGGCGCCGCTGCCCGGCGAGCAGGGTGCGCAGGCGGCCGATCTCCTCGTCCACCCCGAGGCGAAGCTCGCGCCAGTCCGCAACGGCCTCGGCCAGCGCCCGGCTGCAGCTGTGCAGCTCGTTGTAGCGGTCCATCTCCAGCGGGTCGAAGTCGCCGCCGACCGCGGCGCCGAGCCCATAGCCCGCCGAGGCGACGTCACGCACGTCGATCAGATCCTCGAGCTCGAAGATGCGCTGCTGGACCACCTGGTCCTGCTCGGCGAGGCGCCGCTGCAGGCCCTGCAGGCGCTCGGTGACCGCCTCCAGCTGACCGGCCTCCACGGCAAGCTCGCCGGTGACGCGGAACAGCGTATCCACGGTCGGCAGGGGCACGCGCAGGGTGCGCTGGGGCTCAGCGGCCTCGCCGGTATGGTCCGGGGCCGACGCCGGGTCGGCGGTTGCTTCTGCCGCCGCCGGCAGCGCCTGCCGCGACGGGGCTTCGGGCGCCGGGGCGCCCGTCTCCAGCGCCGCCGCCGCATCGATGACAGCCTGCAGCACCGCCACCGCGTCCGCCGGCGGCTGGTCCCGGCCGAGCAGGGCGTCGATCATGGCCTCGAGGCAGTCCGAGGCGGCGGTCAGGGTCGTCATCAGCGGGGCATCCGGGACCCCGTCCGTGGCCGACAGGTGATCGAGGATGTCCTCCAGCCGATGGGTGAGATTGGCGACGCCTTCGATGCCGGCCACGGCGGCGGCGCCCTTCAGGGTATGCGCCAGTCGCCGGGCGGTATCGCGGCTCGCCGCGGCGGCCTCGCCGCGGGCCAGCGCTGCCAGCGCGGCGGCGAGGCCCGCCGCCTGCTCCGGGGCATCCTGGAGGAAGGCATCCACCACCTGCGGGTCGACCCCCGCCGCCGGCGCCAGGCTGACCGCTGCGGGCGTGGCCTCGCGCACGCCGGCCGCTCCCGCCGTTGCCGGATCCTCCGGCTCGGCGCCGCCGGCGTCGTCCATGAGCCGGCCCACCAGGGCGGTGGCCTGGGCATCGTCCAGGGGCTGCGGCCAGGCCGGATCGGCCAGCACCGTCACCGGGCCGGCAGCCGCGGTCTCCGCCTCCGGCTCCTGCAGGTAATGCAGCACGGCGGCGGGCCAGTCCAGCAGCCCGTCCATCACCGCCACCCGTGCCTCGGCGCTGGCAACGGAGAGCGCGCTCAGGCCCTCGCCCAGGCGCGCGCAGACCTCGGCCAGGACCTCGAGCCCGGCGGCCCGGGCGCCGTCGCCCAGGCGCTCGAGCTCGTCGATGCAGGGCTCCAGGGCCGCGGCGGCCGTGTCCTCATCCGCTGCCGCGCAGAACTCCGCCAGCGCCTCGGCCAGGGGATCGGCCGTGGCGGCGACGGCCTCCGCGAGGCAGTCAAGAACCTCGCTGCTGCTCACCGCCGCCCACCGTACGCACCGTTGGGGTCGCCGCCTCGGCCTGCTCGTAGGTCTCGCCGGCCGGCTCACCCTCGCTGCCGGGCAGGCGGAAGGCGCGAATGGCGGTCAGCAGGCTGCCGGCGCTGTTGGCGAGCACACCGGTCTGGCGGGTCTGCTCGTCCAGGCGCTCGCGGGTATTGCGGGTGCTGAGCTGCACGCTCGCCGCACGCCGGCGCAGCGACGTGCTGCCCTCCACCTGGCGCCGGGAGTCGCCTGCGATCTCCTGCACCGCGGCCACCAGCTCGCCGGTGGTCTCGCGGGTGCGGGCCATCTCCTGACCGGCCTGCTCGGCCAGTCGCGAGCCCTCCACCACCTCGCTGATGGTGCGGCCCATGGTGGTGATGGTGTCGGCGGTCTCCACCTGGATGTTGTGGACCAGCCCGGAGATCTGGGAAGTGGCGTTGCGCGAGCTCTCCGCCAGCCGCTGCACCTCGTCCGCCACCACGGCGAAGCCGCGACCCGCCTCGCCGGCGGCGGCCGCCTGCATGGCGGCGTTGAGCGCCAGCACGTGGGTGCGCTCGGCGATGGTGTTGATGAGGTCCACCGCGCCGGAGATCTCCTGGGAGCGCTCGCCGAGGCGCTTGATGCGCTTCTCGGTCTCGTGCACCAGCTCGCGGATCACGCCCATGCCCTGCACCGTGCCGTTCACCGTCTCCAGCGCGGTGCCGGTGGTCTCCGAGGCCTGGGCGGCGATGCGGTCGCAGCGCTCGGCGAGCTCGGCGATCTGGCTCATGGTCTGCGCCGCCGCCTCGAGCTCGGCGGTCATGGCGTCCACCTCCTCGCCCTCGCGGCCAGCCATCTCCTTGACCGCCTCGGCCTGTCGCTTGAGCCGGGCCGACGCGGTGCCCACCTGCTCGGCCACCCCGGAGGCCTCCTGCAGCAGCTCGCCCACCTCGCTCACCATCTGGTTGAGCGCGTCCGCCACCGGACCGGTGACGTCCTCGGTGACCGGGACCTTGACGGTGAGGTCGTGCTGGCTGAGCTCATGCACGGCCTTGAGCAGCTCGATCACCGAGTTGTTGAGCCGTTCGTTCTCGCGCTGCGCCTCCTCGTAGCGGCGGATACGCTCGTCCAGCAGCTCGTCGAAGGCGTCACCCAGGGTCTGCATCTCGTCGCCGGTGGTCATGCGCGCCCGCGCCTCGTCGTCGCCGGCACTGATGCGGCGCACCGTGTCCTCGAGATGGCGCACCGGGCGCGTCACCGTGCGCGTGAAGGCCCAGCCGGCGCCGCCGCCGAGGGCAAGCACCACCAGACCCACGGCGGCGGAGCCGCCCAGCACCGAGGTGCGCAGCTCGGCCACCGGCGCCAGCGCCTCGGCCTCGTCGAACTGGGCGACGATGGCCCAGTTCAGCCCCTGCACCCGCAGCGGCGCGTAGGCCGCGAACACGGACTCGCCGCGGTAGTCGGTATCGCGCTGAAAGCCGGTGCGCCCGGCGAAGGCGGCCTCCACGGAGTCGGTGCGGACCGGCTGCAGGAGCACGCTGCTGCCGCTCTCCCCGATACGGCGCACGGTGTCACCGTCCACGCCGGCCTCGCCGAGAGCCGAGAGGTAGTCCTCCCGCGCCTCCACCAGGAAGCGGCTGTCGTTGCGCATGGTGCCGTCGGCGCCCACGAGGTAGGTCTCGCCGGTCTCGCGCAGGCCGGCCTGGCGCCAGGCCTCGGCGCTGCTCATGATCGCGTCGATACGATTCGGCGGGAAGCGCAGCACCATCACGCCCACGCGCTCGCCACCCGCCGCCACGGGGGAGGCGATCAGGGCCGACGGACTGCCGTAGCCGGGCCGGTAGGCGGCGAAGTCGGCGAACACCACGTCCTCGGTGCTGGCCGCATCCCAGGCCCGCCGGAACGCGCGCCCGAGCGCCGTATCGGCGTAGGCCTCCGCCTCCAGCGAGACGCCGAAGTCCAGGGCCTTGGCACTGCTGTATACGACGCGAGCGCTGTCGCCGTCGATCAGCAGCACGTCCGTGTAGCCGGCACTGTCCCCGGAGGCGCGCACAATATCCCGAAGATCCGGATGATGGCGCGCGTGGGCGAGGTCGTAGGCGGACTCGCCGGCGCTGGTCAGCTCGTCCTTGAATCCCACGGGGCTCGGGTTGGCGACCAGATAGGACTGCTGAAGGGCGGCGGCGAGCGGGTCGAGCCCGGCGAGCAGCGATTCATTGTCCACCTCCTGACCGGTACGCTCGCGGGCGAGGCGCACGGCATCGTCGCGGTAGAAGCCGGCAACGCTCTCGGGGACTGGCCCGGCAGGATCCAGCGTCCCGTCCAGCTCCGCGGCGGCGGCGCTCAGCTCGCGCAGGGCCGTCACCACGCTCCCGCGGGCGGACTCGGTCTGCAGCTCGCCGCGCACGATGCGGAAGTAATCCTCGATCTGCTCGCCCTTGAGCTCACGGATCGTGGTCAGCTGCTCCCGCGACTGTTCCACCAGCGAGCGCTCCGCCAGCTCGGTGGAGAGAAACGAGATCAGGCCGCCGGTGGCGAGCACCGGCAGCACCGCGAGCAGCGAGGCCCCCAGCAGGATCTTGTGTCGGAGCTTCATGTCCCTTGCCCCCGGACGGTCGTGGTCGCTGAGCCTCGGCCGGCGCGCGCCATCGCGAGGCGCCGGTCGGGTCCGTTCATGCCCTGCCGGCCTGGCGGCCGAGCTCGGAAAACAGTGCCGGCAGGTCGCACGCGAGCCAGAGCTCGCCGTCGATCCGCCAGGCGTCGCGGATGGCGCCGGCCAGCGCCGGCGGCAGCGCCGCGGGCGGGTCCGCCAGCGGCGGCCCGAAGGTGTTCGGATCGTGCCGGAACGGCATGCCGCCGATGGCCAGCACGGCAGCGGCCTCGCCCTCGCCCACCGCAAGCAGCCGCGGCGAGACGGTGCGCTGGGGCGGATCCGCGCATTGCGCGAGATCGAACACCGGTACCAGGTTGCCGCGCAGATTCACCACCCCGGGCAGCCATGCGGGCGCGCCTGGCAGCGGGGTCGGGCGGCGCGGCTCCAGCAGCTCGCAACCGAGCCCCGGGTCGAACATCACCCGCCAGGGACCAATGGGCGCCACCCAGGCGGCCTCGCTCGTCTCCGCCACCGGGGCCGCGGGCAGCTCCGCGGCCGCCAGCCGCCCACGGTGGCGACGCAACGCGGCCACTGGCGCCAGCCAGCGCGGCGCCCGCGTCTCGGAGGGGGTGCTCGCGGTCATCCCGGCCTACTGCAGGGCCGTGACCTGCCCCAGGATGTCCTCCTGGCTGCACGGCTTGGTGATGAAGGCGCGCGCTCCCTGCATCTGCGCCCAGACCTTGTCGGCTTTCTGGTTCTTGCTGGTGACGAAGACCACCGGGATGTCCTTGGTGGCGTCGTCCTTAGCAAGGCGCCGGCAGGCCTCGAAGCCGTCCATCTCCTGCATGATGATGTCGAGAAAGATGAGATCCGGGCGCTGGCTCTGGGCCGTCGCCACCGCCTCGCGGCCGGAGGTGGCGGTGAGCGTCAGGTAGCCGGCATCCTCCAGGATCTGCCGGATGTGGACGAGATCGGCGGCGGAATCGTCAACCACCAGTACTTTGCTGACGGGCATGGTCGCTCTCCTTGAGCAGATGGCGGCGCAGCACCTCGTGCAGCGCCTCCTGGGCCACAGGCTTGGTGAGATATTCGGTGCAGCCGGCCATGGCGCCGCGGATGCGGTCGATGCGTGAGCCGCGGCCGGTGAGCATGATCACCATGAGCCGGCGCAGGCGCGGATCGCGGCGGATCTGCTTGCAGACGGCGTAGCCGTCCATCCCCGGCAGCACGAGATCGAGGAACACCAGGTCGAAGGTGTCATCGCGCAGCCGCTCCAGGGCCGCCTCGCCAGTCTCGGCGTAGGTGACCTCGACGCCGAACAGCCCGAGCTCGATGCCCATGACCCGGCGCACGGCGGCGCTGTCGTCCACCACCAGGGCGCGCGCACCGGAGCGCTCCGCGCTCTCTGCGGCGCGACTGGCGGCCTGCAGCACCGCCTCGCTGTCGGCGCTGCCGCTGCCTTCGGAGGCCTCGCCGATGACCAGGCTCGGCACATAGCGGTAATTGCGCATGGCCACGGCATCCAGGCCGTCCAGCAGCCGGCGCACGGTGAACGGCCGGCGCAGGGTGACCGTGTCCCCATCGGCGTGTTCCGGCGGTGTCCGGTGTACCTGCAGCGCCGGCGGCGCATCGGCCTCGGCGCCGCCCCAGTCCGCCACCGCCTTCGGGTCGTCCATGTCGACGATGGCGATGTCCGCACCGCTGCGGGCCGCACCGTCGAGCAGGCTGTATTCGCGCCCACGGCTCGCAGCGAGGCGGGTGGCGCTGGCCATGACACGGCGCTCGGTCTCCGAGAAGCCGAAGATCCCCAGGCTGAAGCGGCGTGTGCTCATGCGGGCGCCTCCGCGGGACAACGGTGGATGGCGGCGCCGGCGTAGCGGGCGAGCCGGGCACGACCCGGCGCCGAGAACACACGCCCCAGGTCGAGGATGGGCACCGCCGTCGCGCCGTCGCGGAAGGCGCCGAGGGCGAACTGCGACCACACCAGGTGTTCCCGAAGCGTCCCCTGGGGCGGCTCGCAGGCGAGGCCGTCATGCACCGTCACCGCCTGCGGCGGTGCGGCCAGCGGCAAAGCAGCGAAGACCACCGTGCCCTCGGGGTCCAGTGCCCGGGCCACGGCCGCCCAAGGCGCCTCGGTCTCCCTATGGAAGGGCGCCGCGGGGTCCACCACCGGCAGCAGCCGGTCGCGCCAGGCCAGGGTGGCCTCGTCGCCCAGATCTCCCTCGAGCCGCGGCTGCGGAATGACCTCCAGCAGCTCGTACTCCGCCGCCGCCGCGCGCACGCCGCCACGCAGCGGCAGCAGCCAGGCGCGTTCGGTGTCCTGGACAGCTTCGCTGCTCATCGCTCCGCCAGCAGCTGCTGCCAGACGCCCGCGCTCGCATCCACCGCCACCCAGCCCCGGGGCGTGAGCTGGTTGAGGGCGACGAAGCGGGAGGCCTGATTGCCGTCGCGGGTGAAGTCGATGGCCACGCCCCCCAGGTCGAAGCGGGCCTCGCGGGCATGGGCCATGAAATTCTCCCGGGTCAGGTCACCCGGCATCTCCTCCAGCAGACGCAGAATCATCCGCCCGACGATGTAGCCCTCCAGCGAGACGAAGCCGAAGTCCGGGCCGAGGGCCTGGCGGGCCTCGTCGACGATGGCGAGATCGGCGTCCAGGGAGGGCACCACCTGGGTCATGAGCACCCGGTTCTCGATGCCGTAGCGGGCGAGGTCGCTGCGGAAGCTGTCGGCGCCGGTGAAGGAGACGGCCGAGACCACCCAGGCCTCTTCCTGCTGCTCCGCATAGCGCACGAAGTGGGCGATATTGCCGTAGGCGCCGACGGTGACCACGAGCCGGCAGCGCTGACCGCTGGCGGCTTCCCATTCCTTCAGCGAGCGATAGCCCGGCTCGATGTCGGTGGTGTTGCGCCGGTAGACGCCCACCGGCCCGATGCCGTTGCGCACCGGGCGCTCGCCGGAACGGGCGAGGATCTCGTCGTAGCGGTCCAGCAGCGGCTCCGGCGCCTCGGCCCGGGACAGTGCCTCGCGCACGCCGATGATGCCGGCCATGCCGTAACCGTCGTTCTGGACGTAGGCGCAGACCTCCCCGGGCTGCACTCCCTCCGCCAGGGCGGCCTCGACGACGGTGGCCACCTCCTGGCGATAGCTCGCCCGGTAGTTGAGGATCGGCCCGCCGTCGCCCGGGCGGAGGACGCCGGCACCGGTGAAGAACCCCACTGCCGGCACGCCCGCCTCCTTGAGGATGGGCAGCGTGACCTGGGCCGTGGGGGTGCCGACGTTGCCGGCCATCATGAACACGCCGGGTGGTTCGTCCAGCAGCCGGCGGGTGCTCTCGGCGGCCTTCGGCGGCTGGTAGGAGTCATCCAGCGCCCGCAGCTCGATCCGCCGCCCGCGCACCTCGCGCCCGCGCAAGGCCGCCTCCAGGCCGGCTCGCATCCCCTTGCCGAGGCCGCTGGCCGGCCCGTTCAGCGCGAGCACGGAGCCGATGACGATGCGCTCGTCGGTGATGCCGGGTTCGCTGTCTCCGCCGAAACAGCCAGTGAGCAGTGCAGTGACCGCGAGTGCGGCACCGGCCAGCGCAGTGCGTGTGCGCATGGCTCCCCCCTCGTCCGTGAACGGCGTGCCCTGGGGCGGCCCTTGCCGGCCCCGCCGAACGACTGTCGCCGGAGAGCGACAGTCGTTGACTACGGTTTACTGCTCACGGACAAGGCAAAGCGTGACGAAACGCACAAATCTGACAGATCGCCATCAGGCGGCCGTGCTGAGCACGATATTGACGATCACCACCAGAGCGATGACGAACAGGACGGTGAACACCAGCCCGGCGATGATGAAGGGGGCCGGGCTGCCCTGGGTGAAGTCCCGCCGCCGCGCCTCCTCGGTCTGTACGCCGAAGGCCGCCGCCAGGGTGCTCTTCGCCACCTGCCACACCGTGAGGCGCCGCGGTTGCTCCGCCTCGTGCCGCTCCTCGCCATGATCGCTCATACCGGAACCTCCCGATTGCGCATACTAATCGGCATTGTGCCGCAGCCGGTCGTCCTGCCGAAGCCGGCGTGTCACGCCGGCGCAGGCGCAGGGCCGGTCTCGCGAACGCGGGTGAGCACCGCCGCCCCGGCGACGAACAGCAGGATCAGCGCCAGCATCGAGTAGCGCACGTCGCCGAACCAGGCGCCGAACAGCCCGAACAGGGGCGGGCCGATCAGGGCGGCGAACTTGCCGAGCAGGTTGTAGAAGCCAAAGAACTCGCCGGCGGCCGCCGGTGGGATGAGCCGGGCATAGAGCGAGCGGCTGAGCGACTGCACGCCGCCCTGCACCAGCCCCACCAGCACGGCGATGACGTAGAACTCCCAGGCCGACTGGATCAGCGCCCCCCAGGCGCAGATGCCGATATAGACCCCGAGGCCGATGAAGATCCCCCGTCGCGGTCCGATGCGCTCCCCCAGCCAGCCGAAAGCGATGGCCGCCGGGAACCCGACGAACTGGGTAATGAGCAGGGCGACGATCAGGTCTCCCTGCTCAAAGCCCAGGGAGCGACCGTAGGCGACGGCCATGCGGATGGTGGTACCGACGGCATCGATGTACAGCCAGTAGGCGATCAGGAACACCAGCACGGGCCGGTAGGCGCGAAGCTGACGGACCGTCGCGGCGAGCTGGCGGAATCCGCCGCCGAGGGCCGTACCATCACCCGCGTTGGCGGCAGGCTCCGGCACCCAGATGAGCAGCGGCAGCGTGAACAGCGCCCACCACAGCGCCGTCGCCCCGAATGCGGCGAGCGCCGCCTCGCTGGTGGAGGAGAACCCGAACGCCGCCGGGTTGAGCGCCGCCAGCACGCAGCCCAGATAGAGCAGCCCGCCCCCCAGATAGCCCAGCCCGAAGCCGAGCCCGGAGACCGCGTGCCAGCGCTCCCGCGGCGCCACCGAGACCAGCAGCGCATCGTAGAAGATATTGGCCCCCATGAAGCCGACGGTGGCGCAGGTGAAAAGCAGCCCCGCGGCGAGCCAGTCGCCGCCGGGCACGCCCGCCAGCAGGCCAGTGCCCAGCACGCCCAGCACCGCAAAGGCCAGCAGGAGCCGCTTGCGCGCCCCGGCACGGTCGCCCACGGCGCCGAGCAGCGGGGCGGTGAGCACGATCACCAGGCTCGCCGAAGCGTTGAACCAGCCCAGGCGCAGGTTGGCGGTGGCCGCGTCGGCGTCGGTGCTCCAGAAATCCTGGAACAGCAGCGGGAAGAACCCGGCGAGGACGACGGTGGCGTAGGCGGAGTTGGCCCAGTCATAACAGGCCCAGGACCAGACAGTGCGCCGCCCGGGCGCGCTCACCGCCGCCCCGAGCGGCTGGTCTCGCGCAGATCGAGGCGCATCACCAGGGCGTCCTCACGCCCGTCCGGCGCCGGGTAGTAGTGCCGGCGCCGGCCCACCCGCCGGAACCCCTCGACCCGATACAGATGCACGGCGGCGGCGTTGCTCGGCCGCACCTCCAGGAACACGGACTCCGCCCCCAGGCGCTCCGCCTGGCGCAGGGCGCGGCGCAGCAGCCGGCGGCCGAAGCCGCGGTTGTGCCAGGCCGGGGACACGGCGAGGTTCAGCACGTGCGCCTCACCGGCGCCCACCGACAGGATGAGATGCCCCACCACGCGGTCCGCGGCGAGCTGCACGGCGCAGTCGTAGCCCATGCGCAGGCAGTCGCGGAAGATGTTGGCGGTCCAGGGGTAGTCGTAGGCGGCCTGCTCCACCTGCAGCACGGCAGAGATGTCCGCATCCCGCATGGGCCGGATCACCGACAGGAAGCTCGAGGGCTCGGCACTCATGCGCTCACCTCCGTGTCCAGGGCCCGGCGCACCGCCTTGAGATCCTGCCAGGCCTTGCGCTTGTCCGCCGGGTTACGCAGCAGGTAGGCAGGGTGATAGGTCGCCAGCAGCGGCGTCTCGCGCGGGCCGTAGCGATGCCACTGCCCGCGCAGCCGCCCGAGCGGGCGGTCCGTGCGCAGCAGATTCTGCGCGGCGACGCGGCCCACGGCCACGATCAGCGCCGGCGCCAGCAGCTCGATCTGCCGGCGCAGGTAGGGCTCGCAGGCGGCCACCTCCTCCGGACGCGGATCGCGGTTCTCCGGCGGGCGCGACTTGAGGATGTTGGTAATGTAGACCGTCTGCCGGTCGAGACCGATGGCCCGCAGCATGGCGTCCAGCAGCTGCCCCGCCCGGCCGACGAAGGGTTCGCCCCGGCGGTCCTCCTCAGCCCCCGGCGCCTCGCCGACGATCAGCAGCCGCGCAGTCTGGCTGCCGACGCCGAACACGCCCTGGGTCCGCGTGCGGTGCAGCGGGCAGCGGGTGCAGCTCAATACCTGCTGGCGCAGGGTCTCCCAGTCCGCGGCCTCGGCGGCGGTGCCGGCAGGCTCGCGGACCGTTTCGTCGGGAGACGCCGGCATTTCGCCCGCAGGCGCCGGCTGCGCAACGGACACCTCACCCGCCCGCGCGGATTCCGGCGTGCGCTCCGACTCCTCGGCGGTCTCGGGCCGGAGGGACGGCACAGCCGCATCAGTACGCCGCACCCAGACGTCGATGCCCATGCGCTGGAGGTAGAGCAGCCGGCGGGAATCCATAGCAGCCATGGGGTCGCGCGATACCGAGGTTCCGAGGAAGTTAGCACGCACGGGGGATCACATGCGCGCTCTGGCGCACACTCGGGACGCGGAGGGATAACGGCACCTGCACCGAGCGGATAGGGGGTGAGTCTCGTAGGTCGGCAAGCACGCAGTGCTCGCCGACAGCCGTGCGGAGCAGGACGGGGGGTTCGCCTGCCGGCGTGTCGGGTAGCGCCTGCGGCGCTTCCCGACCTACCGCTCTCACGAGCCAGAGTTCAAGGTTCAAAGTTCAAGGTTCAAAGACGCCCGCCGCGTGCGGCGGGCTCCAACCGGCGAAGCGTGTCCCGGCGCACGCGAAGAGTGCCTTTGAACCTTGAACTACCCCCCTCGGACTGCGGCCCGCTCAGACCTCCGCCGCCTGAGGATGGGTGCGTGCCGAGCCGCTGCGCAGGCGGTTGAGGGCGTTGAGGTAGGCCTTGGCGGAGGCGATGACGATATCCGTGTCCGAGCCCTGGCCGTTGACCACCCGTCCGCCCCGCTCGAGGCGCACCGTGACCTCGCCCTGGGCGTCCGTGCCGGTGGTGATGTTGCTCACCGAGTAGAGCAGCAGCTCCGCGCCGCTGCCGACGATGCCGTCAATCGCCTTGAAGGCGGCATCCACGGGGCCGTCGCCGGCGGCGGAGTTCTTCTGCTCCGCACCGTCCACCAGCAGGGTGACATCGGCCACCGGCGTCTCGCCGGTTTCCGAGCAGCAGCGGAAGGCCACCAGGCTCACCCGCTCCTCCTCGTCCAGCGCGGCGGCGGCCTCGGTCACCAGCGCCTGCAGGTCCTCGTCGAAGATCTCGTGCTTCTTGTCGGCGAGGTCCTTGAAGCGGTGGAAGGCCTCGTTCAGCTCCGCCTCCGAGGCGAAGGCGATGCCGATCTCCGCACAACGGCTGCGGAAGGCGTTACGGCCGGAGTGCTTGCCGAGCACCATGCGGTTCATGCCCCAGCCGACGTCCTCGGCGCGCATGATCTCGTAGGTCTCGCGGTGCTTGAGCACACCGTCCTGGTGGATGCCGGACTCGTGGGCGAAGGCGTTGATGCCGACGATGGCCTTGTTCGGCTGTACCTGGAAGCCGGTGATGTTGGCCACGAGCTTGGAGGTGGGCACGATCTCCCGGGTCTCGATGCGGGTGTCGCAGGGGAAGAAGTCCTGGCGGGTGCGCACCGCCATGACCACCTCCTCCAGTGAGGCGTTGCCGGCGCGCTCGCCGAGGCCGTTGATGGTGCACTCCACCTGACGGGCGCCGGAGAGAACCGCGGCCAGCGAGTTCGCCACGGCGACGCCGAGGTCGTTGTGACAGTGCACCGACCAGACCGCCTTGTCGGCGTTGGGCACGCGCTCGCGCAGGTCCCGGATGAGCGCGGCGAACTGGGCGGGCATGTTGTAGCCGACGGTATCCGGGATGTTCACCGTGGTGGCGCCGGCATCGATCACCGCCTCGAGGATGCGGCAGAGGAAGTCGGGCTCGGAGCGCCCGGCATCCTCCGGCGAGAACTCGACGTCGTCGCAGTAGCGCCGGGCGTGCTTCACGGCCGCCACCGCACGCTGCAGGACCTGCTCCGGCGGCAGCTGGAGCTTTTTCTCCATGTGGATGGGCGAGGTGGCGATGAAGGTGTGGATCCGCCCCGCCGCAGCCGGCGCGATGGCCTCGCCGGCGCGGTCGATGTCCGCCTCGCCGGCCCGGGCGAGACCGCAGACGCGGCTCTCGCGCACGGTCTCGGCCACGGCGCGCACGGACTCGAAGTCGCCCCGGCTCGCCGCGGGAAAACCGGCCTCGATGACGTCCACCCGCAGGCGCTCGAGGGCCTTGGCGATGCGCACCTTCTCCTCACGGGTCATGGAGGCGCCCGGGCTCTGCTCGCCATCCCGCAGCGTGGTGTCGAAGATGATCAGGCGATCGCGCTCACTCATGCCGGCCTCCTCCATGCATTCGTCGCCAGTCTACCCCCGCCGGCCACGGCGCCGCAGCCGTCACGTCGCGCCATGATGGCGCCGCCGGCGCCGCCGGCGGCGCAGGATGGTGAGCACCGGCCCCGAGACCATGTAGGTCAGCGCCAGCACGAACAGCACCGTCGGCGGGTGGACCGAGGCGAGCGCCACCGCCAGCACGCCGAGCACCATGGCCATGAAGGGCACGCGGTAGCGGAAGTCGATCTCCTTGAAGGAGTAGTAGCGCACGTTGCTGACCATGAGAATGCCGGCCAGCACGGTGATCACCAGCGCCGGTATCCCCACGGGCCAGCCGCCGAACTCGAGGCGGTCACCGGCCCAGACCATGCCGGCGAGGGTGGCAGCGGCGGCGGGGCTCGGCAGCCCCTGGAAGTAGCGCTTGTCGGCGACGCCGGCCTGGGTGTTGAAGCGGGCGAGGCGCAGGCCGGCGCAGGCGGCGAAGATGAAGGCGCCGAGCCAGCCGAGCTTGTCCCATGGCCCGCCCAGCTCGGCGAGGTCGGCCAGGGCCCAGAGGTAGATCACCAGCGCCGGGGCGACGCCGAAGGAGACCATGTCGGCGATGCTGTCGTACTGGACGCCGAAGTCGCTCTGGGTGTTGGTCATGCGGGCGACCCGCCCGTCCAGGCCGTCCATGACCATGGCGACGAAGATGGCGATGGCGGCGGTCTCGAAGGCGAGGCTCTGCGCGGCGACGACGGCGTAGAAGCCGAAGAACAGCGCGAGCGTGGTGATGAAGTTGGGTAGCAGGTAGATGCCGCGGCGGCGGGGCCGCCTGGGCGTATCGGCGTCGGTCATTGTTCGGGTTTCCGGCTGCGAGGGGCATCAGCGTACCGGTCAGGGGCGCACGGGGGAATTGCGGTGCATGGGGCTGAGACGTCGCACACCGCCTGCGGCGGTGCACGACCTACGGCGTTGCTGCCGAAACAGCGTCGCCCGGCGAGGGGCCGGGCGACGGAGATGCTGCTCCCTGCGAGCAGCGGCCTACCGAGAAGGCGCTCAGTTCTTCGAGCGGTCCACCAGCTGCTTGGCCTTGATCCAGGGCATCATGTCGCGGAGTTTGGCGCCCACCTGCTCGATCTCGTGCTCGGCCGCCTTGCGGCGCATGGCCTTGAGGCGCGGGGCGTGGGCCTGGTTCTCGAGCACGAACTCCTTGGCGAACTGGCCGTTCTGGATCTCCTCGAGGATCTCGCGCATGGCCGCGCGGGAGTGCTCGTTGATCACCCGCGGCCCGCGGGTGAGGTCGCCGTACTCGGCGGTGTTGGACACCGAGTAGCGCATGTTGGCGATGCCGCCCTCGTAGAGCAGGTCGACGATGAGCTTGGTCTCGTGCAGCACCTCGAAATAGGCCATCTCCGGGGCGTAGCCCGCCTCGGTCAGGGTCTCGAAGCCCGCCTGGATGAGGGCGGTGAGGCCGCCGCAGAGGACCACCTGCTCGCCGAAGAGGTCGGTCTCGGTCTCCTCGCGGAAGCTGGTCTCGATGATGCCGGCGCGGCCGCCGCCGTTGGCGGAGGCATAGGAAAGCGCCACGTCGCGGGCGCGGCCGCTGGCATCCTGATGGATGGCGATCAGGCTCGGCACGCCGCCGCCGTCGACGTAGGTGGAGCGCACCAGATGGCCCGGGCCCTTGGGCGCGATCATGAGCACGTCGAGATCGGCCCGCGGCTCGATCTGCTGATAGTGGATGTTGAAGCCGTGGGCGAAGGCGAGGGTGCCGCCCTGGCGCAGGTTCGGCTCGATGTGCGCCTGGTAGAGCGCGGCCTGGTGCTCGTCAGGCGTGAGCACCATGACGAGATCCGCCTGGGAGACGGCGGTATCGATGTCCGCCACCTCCAGGCCGGCGGCCTTGGCCTTGTCGGCGGAGCCGGAGCCGGGGCGCAGGCCCACCACGACGGGGACGCCGGACTCCTTCAGGTTGTTGGCATGGGCATGGCCCTGCGAGCCGTAGCCGAGCACGGCCACCTTCATGCCCTGGATCACGGAAAGGTCGGCGTCTTTGTCGTAGTAGACTCTCATGGCTCCCCCAGTGGAACGGAATTCAGACACGCATCTGCTTGTCGCCGCGGGCGATCCCGATCACGCCCGAGCGCACCACCTCCATCGGCGTCTTCTTGCCGAGCAGGTCGAGGAAGGCATCCAGCTTGCTGCTGGTCCCGGTGAGCTCGAGGGTGTAGGTCTTGTCGGTCACGTCCAGCACGCGGCCGCGGAAGATGTCCGTGAGGCGCTTGAACTCCTCGCGGGCCTCGCTGGAGGTGGCCTGCACCTTCACCAGCATCATCTCGCGCTCGATGTGGGTGGCCTCGGTGATATCCATCACCTTGACCACGTCCAGCAGCTTGTTCAGCTGCTTGATGATCTGCTCGATGATCCGGTCGTCACCGAAGGTGACGAGGGTCATGCGCGACAGAGTGGGGTCGTCGGTGGGGGCGACGGTCAGGCACTCGATGTTGTAGCCCCGGGCGGTGAACAGCCCGGCGATGCGCCCGAGGGCGCCGAACTCGTTCTCCACGAGAATGGAAATGATGTGCCGCATAACCCCTGTCCGAAAGGCCGCCCCGGTACCGGCCGGCACGGCCGGTACGCTGCTGCGCGCGCGTGGAAAATCGTGGCAGTCGCCGGGAGGCGGTCAAGCTACTGCCCGCGCGGTAACCCGTCAAGCAGCGCGACGGCCGCGCCCGTCGGGCGTCTGCTGAGGTGCGCACCGCACGGCGGCCATACTCGGGGGGCTGGACGCGGCGCCCGGCCGCCGCGGAGAACACGGGCACCATTGGGGAGGCTCCCATGCGCTATTGCGTGATTCTGCTGCTTGCGCTCGGCATCGGCCTGCCGGCGGCGGCCGCCGAGGTCTATCGCTGGACGGACGCGCAGGGCCAGGTGCACTTCGGCGCCACGCCGCCGCGGGGCGTCAGCGCCGAGCGGGTGGACCTGCGGGTCAGCCGGCCGGCCTCCGGGGGCGACCGCGCAGCCGCCGGGAGCGCGCCCTCCGCCGGCGGCGGCGCCGGCGACGGCGCGCCCGACGAGCCCGTCAGCCCGCAGCGCGACGTCGCCTTCGAGCGCCAGCAGTGCGAGGCGGCCCGCGATAACCTGGAGGTGCTCCGTAACGGCGGCGCGAACCGCCGCTTCCGCGACGCCGATGGCAACGTGGTGCGCTACACCGAGGAAGAGCTGGCCCGGGAGATCGCGCGCCTGGAGGAGATCGCCAGCCGCTACTGCCGGGGGTGAGGCGCCGTTTCGGTTTGCGCGCGGCATCCGATATCCTGCCGGACCGACATCCCCACCGGAGGCATCGCCGGCATGCGCGCAAGCCGCTTTCCGCTGTTCACCAGCAAGGAGACCCCCGCCGACGCCGAGATCGTCAGCCACCAGCTCATGCTGCGGGCCGGCATGATCGAGAAGCTTGGCGCCGGGCTCTACACCTGGCAGCCGCTGGGCCTGCGGGTGATGCGCCGAGTGGAGCAGGTGGTGCGCGAGGAGATGGACGCCATCGGCGGCCTCGAGGTGCTGATGCCCGCCGTGCAGCCCGCCGAGCTCTGGCAGGAGTCCGGCCGCTGGTCCCAGTACGGCCCGGAGCTGCTGCGGCTGAAGGACCGCCACGAGCGCGACTTCTGCATCGGCCCGACCCACGAGGAGGTGATTACCGACTACCTCCGCCGGGAGCTGCGCAGCTATCGCCAGCTGCCGCTGACCTACTACCAGATCCAGACCAAGTTCCGCGACGAGATCCGCCCGCGCTTCGGCGTGATGCGCGCCCGCGAGTTCGTCATGAAGGACGCCTACTCCTTCCACATGGACGAGGCGTCGCTGCAGCAGACCTACGATGACATGCGCGCCGCCTACGCTCGCATCTTCACCCGGCTCGGGCTCGAGTTCCGTCCGGTGGGCGCGGATACCGGCGCCATCGGCGGCAGCGTCTCCGAGGAGTTCATGGTCCTCGCGGACTCCGGCGAGGACGAGATCGCCATCTGCGAGCGCTGCGACTACGCCGCCAACACCGAGCTCGCTGCGAGCCGCCCGCCCCTGCCGGAGCGCGAGCCGGCCCTGAGCGCCGAGGAGAAGCCCACGCCCGGCATCCAGACCGTGGCCGAGCAGGCGGAGGTGCTCGGCATCCGCCCCGAGCAGGTGGTCAAGAGCGTGGTCGTCATGGCCGACGAGGTGCCGGCGGTGCTGTTCGTCGCCGGGGATGACGAGCTCAACCTGGTCAAGGCCGGACATGCCCTCGGCGCCGGCGAGGTGCGCCTGGCAGAGCCCGAGGAGGCGCTCGAGGCCACCGGCGTGCCCCGGGGCTTCATCGGCCCGAAGGGCCTGCCGCAGGGGCTGACGGTGCTGGTGGACGAGCGCGCCGCCGGCCTCGCCAACTTCTCCTCCGGCGCCGGCCGCGCCGACTGGCACTGGGTCAACCTCAACTGGGACCGGGACATGCCCCTGCCCCCGGTGGCGGACCTGCGCACCGTGCGCGCCGGCGAGGGCTGCCCGCGCTGCGAAGGCCGGCTCGCGATTCGCCGCGGCATCGAGGTCGGCCACATCTTCCAGCTCGGCACCAAGTACAGCGAGGCCATGGATGCCCGCGTGCTCGACGAGAACGGCGAGCAGCTGCCGCTGCGCATGGGCTGCTACGGCATCGGCGTCTCCCGCGTGGTCGCCGCCGCCATCGAGCAGAACCACGACGCCCACGGCATCGTCTGGCCGGAGCCCCTCGCCCCCTTCCGGGTCGCCCTGGTCTCGCTCAACGCCCACAAGTCCGAGGCCGTGGCAGACGCCGCTGCCCGCCTCTACGACGAGCTGACGGCCGCCGGCCTGGAGCCGTTCTGGGACGACCGCCCGGCGCGACCGGGGGTGAAGTTCGCGGACATGGAGCTGATCGGCCTGCCGCACCGGCTCGTGGTCGGCGAGCGCGGTGTGGCGGCGGGCACCGTGGAGTATCGCGGCCGCCGCGACAGCGAGAGCCGGGACGTGCCCGTCGCCGAGGTGGTGGACTTCCTGCGCCGCCAGGAGGCGTAACGGGCCATGCCGGGGCGCGTGCTGCGGGGGCTCGCCGGCGCCGTGCTGGCGGCGGCCCTGGTGCTCGCCGCGCCCCTGGCCGGCGGCAGCACCACGGGACCGGACCCGGAGCTGCGCCGTGCCCTGAGAGCGGCCCTGGAGAGCAGCGACAGCTTCCGCAACCGCTTCGACGCCCAGGTCTGGCTGCTCGACATGTCTGCCCGCCTCGCCCCCCGCATCCCGGACCCGGCGCGGCGCCTGCGCCTGCTGCGCATGGTTCACTACGAGGCGAAGCGGGCCGGCCTGGAGCCGGAATGGGTGCTGGCGGTGATCGAGGTGGAGAGCGCCTTCAACCGCTTCGCCCTCTCCACCGCCGGCGCCCGCGGCCTGATGCAGATCATGCCCTTCTGGCTCGAGGAGATCGGCCGCCCGGAGGACAACCTCTTCGACGTCGCCACCAACCTGCGCATGGGCTGCACCATCCTCGCCCACTACCTCGAACGCGAGAACGGCGACCTCACCCGCGCCCTCGCCCGCTACAACGGCAGCGTCGGCGAGCGCTGGTATCCGGCACGTGTCTACCGGGCCCTGGAGGAGCGCTGGTACGCCCAGTGAGCGGCCTTGCGGCCTGCTCACTGGGCGTACCAGCGCTCCTCCAGGGCCAGTTCAAAGTTCGAAGTTCAAGGTTCAAAGTCCGAGAGTCATACGCTGGTGCCGGCGTCAAACGCGCCCCTGGCGCCCCGCTTTCTGCTCCATAGCTTTGAACTTTGAACTGCGAACTTTGAACTGCAACTTCGAACTCCGGTGCGCGGCGCTAGCCGCGCACCGGATCCCCATCCCCATCCAGCGCCGGATAGGGCTTGCCCCGGGCGCGCAGGTGCTCGGCGAGCCTGGGGTGGAGCCACTCGAACAGTGTCTGGTGATAGGTCTCCGGGTCCAGGCGCGGGGTGTCGTAGAGGCCGGCGGCGGCGCGCTGGCGCTGGGCCTCGAACAGGATCACCGCAGCGGCGACGGAGACGTTGAGCGAGGCGACCAGCCCGGCCATGGGAATGCTGATATGGGCATCCGCGGCGGCCGCACCTGCCTGGCTCACGCCCCAGAGCTCGGCCCCCATGAGCACGGCGCAGGGGCGGGTGTAGTCGACGCTGCGGAAGTCGACGGCCCGCTCCGAGAGATGGGCGGCATACACCTGCAGCCCCTCGCCCTGCAGCGAGCTCACCGCCGGGCCGACCGCCTCGTGGGTGCGCATCCGCACCCACTGGCCGGCCCCCGCCGAGGTCTGGCGATGCACCGCCAGCCGGTCGCCAGGCCAGACCGCGTGCGCCTGATAGACGCCGACGGCGTCACAGGTGCGCAGGATGGCGCTCACGTTGTGCGGCTTGTGGACGCCGTCCAGCAGCACCCGCAGGTCCGGCTGGCGGCGGTCCAGCGTCGCCCGGAAGCGGGCGAGGCGTTCGGCGGTCATGGATTCCCTCGGCAGTTCGCTGCCGGCCCTGGGTACGGCCCGGCGGGGCCGTTATTGTAGGGGGCGGACCCAACGCCACAACCCGACACGGAGTCCAGCACCATGGCGCGCATCCTCATTGCCGGCTGCGGCCGCATCGGCACCCGCCTCGGCCTCAGCCTCGCCGACCAGGGCCATGCGGTGACCGGCCTGCGACGGCGCCCCGAGCCGCTACCCGCCCCCCTCGAGACCCGGCGGGCCGATCTCGGTAACCCTGCCCGCCTGCGCGAGGCCCTGGCGGATCTCGCCGCGGAGCGCGTCTACTACATCGCGCCCCCTGACCAGTTCGCCGACGAGACCTACCGGCAGGCCTTCGTCGTCGGTCTGGAGAATCTGCTGGGCGCCCTCCCGGAGCCGCCCGGCCGGCTGGTATTCGTCTCCAGCACCGGGGTCTACGGCCAGAACGACGGCGAATGGGTGGACGAGACCAGCGCCACGGAACCCGCCAGCTTCTCCGGCCGGCGCCTGCTGGAGGCGGAGGCCCTGGTGCACGACGGCGCCCGGGAGCCGGTGGTGGTGCGCTTCGGCGGCATCTACGGCGCCGGCCGCGAACGGATGCTGGAGAAAGTTCGCCGCGGCGAGCCCTGCAACGACGACCCGCCCCGCTACACCAACCGTATCCACGAGGACGACTGCGTCGACGTCCTCGCCCACCTGGGCGCCCTGCCGGAGCCCGCGCCGGTGTACCTCGGCGTGGACAGCGCTCCATGCACCCAGTGCGAGCTCATGGACTGGCTCGCCGGGCGCCTCGGCCTGCCGCGCCCGCCCCGCGGTGGCGAGACGCCGGTCCGCGGAGGCAACAAGCGGTGCCGCAACGAACGCCTGCTGGCCAGCGGCTATCGCCTTCAGTTCCCGACCTACCGCGAGGGCTACAGCGCCATGCTGCGGGCGAATTGAGCGACGGCGCGCGGCGCGTAACGAAATCGCGGACAGTGGCAAGGCGTTCGGCCGTGCGGGTGGTGGTGGGAGCGGCCGGGACCGTAGGCGAGAGGGACCTCGCCTACGAGCTTACAGGGATGTATTCACAGCGTGTCCCGGCCGCTCCCACCGCCACCCGCACCCAGCACCGCCGGTGCTCACGCCGCGGCGCCGCGGGGCCTTTCCAGGCCACACGCAAACCGGCCCCAACACGATCCATCGAAAGCTTCAGGGAACGATCTCGAGCAGCGCGCGGGCGAGGGCGGGCTGGGCGCCCAGGTAGCGCTCGAGGCGCAGGGTGAGGCCGGGATGGCGGGCGCGGGCGGCCTCGATGGCGCGGGGAAGGTCCCGGACCACCACCGAGTCGGCCAGCAACACGTAGGGCAGGCAGATCAGCTCGGTGACGCCGGCAGCCACTTCGCGGTCGATGGCGGCTGCCGGGTCGGGCGCCTCGTACGCCAGGAAGGCACAGGCGATGCGGTCATAGCGCCCGTCCAGGCCCGGCGCCAGCGTGGCGCTAAGCTCGCGGAGCTCGTCGTTGACACGCGCCTCGGGGCTGCCCGGCGCGATCAGCAGCAGGCTGCGCACCGCCCGGGCTCAGTTCCGCTCCAGCGTGTGGACCGCCGCGTCCTGGCTCGCGTAGAAGGCGGCGAGGTCGCGCATGTCCTGGTCGGACAGGGCCTGCACCTGCCCCTGCATCACTGCGTTGTTGCGGTCACCGGACTTGTAGGCCCGAAGGGAATGGTACAGGTAGTCCGCGTACTGGCCTGCCAGCTTCGGGAACTGCGGATTGTCGGCGGCGCCGTTCGCGCCATGACAGGCCGCGCAGGCCTGTGACTTCTCCTGACCGGCCACCGGGTCGCCGATGCGCTGCGCGCCGGCGTTACCCCACGCCAGCAGCGCGCCAAGGATCACCATGGTGCTGAGACTGCGGATCATCGTCTGACTCCCGATTATTCGTCGTTCGGAACGGCCTGCTCGAAGTAGGCGGCGATGTCCTGCATGTCCTCTTCGCTCAGGGTCTGCGCAAGGCCCTGCATGGTCGGATGACTGCGATCGCCGGCCTTGTAGGCCTGCAGCGCCGAGACGATGTAATCGGCATGCTGACCGCCGAGCTTCGGCACGTTGTAGGAGGGGTAGGCGTTGCGGTAGCCACTCACGCCATGGCAGCCGAGGCAGGTATAGGCCTTCTCGCGCCCGGCCTGCACATCGCCCTGGGCAAAGGCCGCGCCCGGCAGTAGCAGCGCGAGCGTCACGCCGAGGGCCGTCAGCAGCTTGGGTGTCATCATGATCCTCTTGGCCGCGTGGAAGGTGGAAGGCGGGGCAAGGCACCGCCCCCCGCCCGGAACGGCGCCATATGGTTCCATGGATCGCACCGGGGGTAAAGCAAGGGCCGTGCGGGGTCCGGGCGCCAGCCCTGTCCAGGGGCCCGGGTGCCGCGTGCAGGGCTGACTCAGGCGATTCGGAAATCCTGCTCCCCGGGGTCGTCGGCCACGGCGCTGTCCACGGCTTCCACCCGGGCGCCGGGCGGCCCTTCCCGCAGCCAGGCCTCGAAGGCGTCGAGGGCCTGGGGCGTCCCGCAGGCGACCAGCGCCACCCGGCCGTCCGGCAGATTGCGCACGCTGCCGCGCAGCCCCAGCTGCAGCGCCCGCGAACGGGCACTGGCGCGGAACCCCACGCCCTGCACCCGGCCGTGGACATGATATTGCCGGCAGATCGGCGCGCGCTCGCCGCGTTCGTTCATGGCTGCTCCCGTCGCCGTGGTGAAACCCCTGCTATTCTCGCCGGTCTCATGGCGGATGGTCACCGGTCGCCATCCGCCGCGCGGCCCACAGGCCCTGCGGGCCCAATCCTATCGGAAGTCCGGTCAGGTCTCAGCGGGCCTGTGCACCATGGCAAACCCGCAAGGAGTGTGATCGATGGATGCCGAGGTGCTCATCCTCTACTACAGCCGCCACGGTGCCACCGCGGCCATGGCCGCCCAGGCCGCCCAGGGCGTGGAGACCGTGACGGGCGCCTCGGCGCGGGTACGTACCGTGCCACCGGTATCCGCCACCTGCGAGGCGGTGGCGCCGGCCGTCCCGGACAGTGGCCCCCCGTATGCCGAGCTGGCGGATCTGGAGGCGTGCGCCGGGCTGCTCCTGGGAAGCCCCACGCGGTTCGGCAACATGGCCGCACCGCTGAAGTACTTCCTCGACCAGACCTCGGGCCTGTGGCTGTCGGGTGCCCTCGCCGGCAAGCCCGCCGGCGTGTTCACGAGCACCGGCAGCCTGCACGGCGGCCAGGAGACGACGCTGCTGTCGATGATGCTGCCGCTGCTCCACCACGGCATGTATCTGGTGGGGCTGCCCTACACCGAGCCGGAGCTCGCCAGCACCACCAGTGGCGGCACCCCGTACGGCGCCAGCCACGTCGCCGGCAGCGCCGCCGATCGCGAGCTGGATCAGTGCGAGGCGCGCCTCTGCCGTGTCCTGGGCCGGCGGGTGGCGGAGGCCGCACGGCGGCTGCAGGCCGCCGGAGGCGGCGCATGACGGCCGGGATGCCGGGGCGCGGGCTCTACCTGACCGCCCTCGCCTGTTATCTGGGGCTGATCGGGCTGCTTCTGGTCTGGCTGCTGTGGCTGGCGCCGCCGCCCCCGGCACTGCGCACGCCAGCGCTGCTGGTGCTCGGCCTGCCGCTGCTGCTGGGCCTGCGCGGGGTGCTCCACCGCCGCCGCTACACCCTGCAGTGGACCGGCATGCTCAGCCTTGCCTACTTCGTGCATGGCGTGCTCGCCGGTACGGGCCCGGCGCCCGAACGCTGGCTGGGGGCGGCGGAGACGACCCTCGCGCTCGGCTACTTCGGCTGCGCCCTGCTCTATCTGCGGGTAAGCCGCCGCGCCGCTGCGGCGGGGCCTCACTGACCCGGCACGGACCCCGCCCCCAGCGCCTCGCGCACGAACGGCACCGTCAGCCGCCGGCCGGCGGCGAGGGAGGCGGCGTCCAGGCGGTCCAGCACGGCCAGCAGGTGGTGCAGGTCCCGCGACTGGCGCGTCAGCAGATAGCGGGCCGTCGCCGCGGGCAGCTCCAGCCCGAGGCGGGCGGCATGCCGCTGCAGCACGGCCGCGCGGGTGTCGTCATCCGGCGGCTGGAGCCGCAACCGCAGCATGGCTTGCAGGCGGGACGCCAGATCCGGCAGGGCAAGCCCCAGCTCCGCCGGGCCTGCCCGGGAGGCCACCAGCAGCTGCCCCCCCGCGTCACGCAGACGGTTGTGGCAGTGGAACACCGCCTCCTCCCAGGCAGGCCGGCCGGCAATGGCCTCGAGGCCGTCCAGGGCCACCACGCCGACTCGCTCCAACCCCTCGAGCTGCTCCGGCGGTCCTTCGGCCCGCTCGGCAAGGGGCACGTAGACGGCCGTGTAACCGCCGGCGCTGGCAATCCCGCAGGCCGCCTGCAGGAGATGGCTCTTGCCCGTGGCCACAGGCCCGGTGAGGTGGATCGGATCCCAGGCGGCCCGGGCGGCGGCGCGCAGCGCAACCACGGCGGCGGCATTGCGGCCGGGAACGTAGAGATCGAGATCGGCGCCGGCGTCCCAGCGGAAATCGAGCGCAAGCTGCCGCCCGTGGGCGGCCGGTGCCCCGGTGACGCGGCCGCTCATCGCCGCAGGCGGTACACCGGGCCGCCGGCGGTGCCCGCCTCGCCGCCGGACTCGCCCTGATCCATCGCCTGCAGCCGGGACTCCCGGCCGAGGGCCTCGCGCACGCGGCCAGGGGCGACGTTGATCGACAGCTGGAAGCGAACCGCCGTGCCCTCGACCTCCGCTGCGCGCACGCCGCTCACGCCGCCGAGGCCCTGCAGCAGGCGCTCCGCGGCGGCCAGGTCGGTAAGGCCCTCGACGCCCTCGACCTGCACCTCCAGGAGGGTGCTGCTGTCGAGGTCGGGCAGCAGGGTGTAGGGCCCGCGCAGCGCGGCGGCGAGGCGGCGGGCGGTCTCGGCGGCCAGCCCCGCGAGGTCTCCCGCCTGGTCGCGCCAGCGCTCGCGCTCGCCATCCGGCCCGTACAGGGTCCAGCGGACATTCGCGCCACCGTCCCCCGTCAGCCGGCCGGCCAGCACCACCGGGGTCTGGTAGCGGTCCGACGCCTCGAGGATGGGGCCATCGAAGCCGCCGGCGACATCCGCAAAGGTGACCCTGCGCTGGTCCTCGAGATCCAGCAGCGGGAACAGCAGCGGCACCCCGACCTCGGCCGCGGCCTCACGCAGCAGGCGCGGCTCGCTGTCGCCCTCGCCTGCAAGCGCCCGCCGGCCCCCGCGCTCCACCGCAAGCCACACCAGCACCGGCGGCCGGTCCCGCTGCCAGACGGGGACTTCGGCACGCACCAGTGCCTCGCGCAGGGCCTCGGTGTCGAAGCGGGTCAGCATGCGCAGATCGCCCTCCGGGCCCCGCTCGTAGCGGAACTGCTGGACGAAGCGCCCGGCACGCTCGACGATGCCCTGCACCGGCGTCGCCTCGGCCACCTCGGGACGGCCGGTCAGGCGCGCCAGCACGGGACCCACCGCCTCGGCAAAGGCGGACTCGCGGGCCTCATCGGTCTGGTCCGACACGGGCACCGTCACCTCACCGAGGTTGGCCAGCCCCTGGGCATACCCGGGGGGAGACGTCAGCGTGATCAGCAGCACCAGCCCCCAGAGCCCGGCGATCGCTCGCCGCCAGCAGGGGTACGGAAGGCGGGCTGAAACCAGGCGCAGGGCTCTCATGGGGCCATTCCGTAGGGCGCGGCCCGGGCCGCGATGAGGGCAGTTACGGTACCATGGCGCGCTGGCGGGCGACGAGGCACGGCGACGGGAGACGACAGTGGCGAACGGCAGCGACGACCAGGGACTCACCTACCGCGACGCCGGGGTCGACATCGACGCCGGCGCGGCGCTGGTGGACCGCATCAAGGGTGCGGTGGCGAGCACCCGACGGCCCGGCGTGCTCGGCGGGCTCGGCGGCTTCGGCGGCCTGTTCGAGCTGCCGCTGGACCGCTACCGCCAGCCGGTGCTGGTCTCGGGCACCGACGGCGTCGGCACCAAGCTACGCCTCGCACTGGAGACGGGGCAGCACGACGGCATCGGCATCGACCTGGTTGCCATGTGCGTCAACGACGTGGTCGTCGCCGGCGCCGAGCCGCTGTTTTTCCTGGATTATTACGCCACCGGCCACCTGGACGTGGACGTGGCCGAGCGGGTCATCCGCGGCATCGCCGCAGGCTGCCGCGAGGCCGGCGCCGGACTGATCGGCGGCGAGACGGCGGAGATGCCCGGGATGTACGGACCGGGGGACTATGACCTGGCCGGGTTCTGCGTCGGCATCGTCGAGCGCGACGCGATCCTCGACGGCTCGGCGGTGCGGCCCGGGGACCGCCTGATCGCGGCCGCCTCCTCGGGCATCCATGCGAACGGGTTCTCGCTGGTGCGGCGGGTGCTGGAGCGCGAGCCGGGCGCCCTCGAGCGTACGCTGGAGGGTCGCCCGCTCGCGGAGTGGCTGCTGGCGCCGACCCGGATCTACGTGCGCCCGGCCCTGCGGCTGATCGCCGAGTGCGAGGTGCATGCCCTCTGTCACATCACCGGCGGCGGCCTGCCGGAGAATCTCCCACGAGTGCTGCCGCCGGGTGTCGCCGCGCATATCGACGCCGGGTCCTGGGAGCGCCCGGCCGTGTTCCGCTGGCTACAGGAGGCCGGTGGTATCGCCGACGGCGAGATGTGGCGCACCTTCAACTGCGGCGTCGGCATGGTCTTCGTCGTGCCGGAGGCGGAGGAGCAACGGGCGCTTGCGAGCCTGCGCGATGCCGGGGAGCGCGCGTGGTCCCTCGGCCGCATCGAGCCACGACCGGAAGGCGCGCCTGCGGTGCGCTTCGCGGAGGGTGCATGACGGCAGATCGCCTGCCGGTGGTCGTGCTCATATCCGGCAACGGCAGCAACCTGCAGGCCCTGATCGACGCCGAGCGCGCCGGCGAGCTGCCGGTGGAGCTGCGGGCCGTGGTGAGCAGCCGCGGCGGCGCCTACGGTCTGGAGCGCGCCGCGGCCGCGGGCATCCCCACCGCAGTCCTGCGGCCGAAGGACTACCCCGACCGTGAGCGCTACGACGCCGCCCTGCGCGACTGCCTGGACCGACTGAACCCGGGCCTGGTGGTCCTCGCCGGCTTCATGCGCATCCTCGGCGACCGTTTCGTGGCCGCCTTTGAGGGTCGCCTCGTCAACATCCACCCCTCCCTGCTGCCGGCCTTCCGCGGGCTGCACACCCACGAGCGGGCACTGGCGGCGGGCGTGGCCGAGCACGGCTGCAGCGTGCACTACGTCATCCCCGAGCTGGATGCGGGCCCGGTCATCGCCCAGGCCGCGGTCGCCGTGGAACCGGACGACACCCCGCAGACTCTGCAGCAAAAGGTGCAGGCCGAGGAGCACCGGCTCTATCCGCTGGCGGTTCGCTGGATCGCCGAAGGCCGTGTGACCATGCGCGATGGCCGGGTCTGGATGGACGGACAACCGCTGGCGGTGCCGCCGCGCCTCGGGCCGGTCGCAAGCCACTGACCGCGCACCGCGGGAGGACCCTTTGCGCGCCCTGTTCACGCTGCTTGCCACCCTGACACTGTTCTCCGCCCATGCTGCGGCGGCGGACCACGACGGCGCTCCGCCACCGTTCGAGGCGCGCTACGAGCTGCGCAAGGGCCCGCTGACCCTCGGCGAGGCGCGGCTCACCTTCGAGCGCCCGGGGGAGGACCGCTACCGCTACCGGATGCACACGCGGCCGGTAGGGGTCACCCGGCTGCTGTACTCGGCCGAGGTCCGGGAGGTGAGCGAAGGGCGCATCATAGCGACGGGCTTCCGCCCCGAGCGCTACCACTATCACCGCACCGGCGACGACGACGCTCGGGAGGCGGAACTGCGGTTCGACTGGGACGACGGCGAGGTGGTGAACGATGTCGCCGACCGCCCGTGGCGCATGCAGATCCCCGCGGACACGCTGGACCGGGTGGTCAGCCCGCTGCAGCTCATGCACGACCTCGCCGCCGACGGCAGCGCCACGCCGCTGACCTACCGCATCGCCGACGGCGGCGAGCTCAAGACCTACCGTCTGGAGGTGGAGGGCCGCGAGACGGTGAACGTCCCCGCAGGCCGCTTCGAGGCCCTGCGCATCGTCCGCTACGACACCGACAGCGACCGCGAGACCCGCCTCTGGTGCGCCCCGGAGCTGGACTATCTCGCCATTCAGGTGGAGCAGTGGGAGGACGGCGACCGCAGCTTCCGCCTGGTGCTGGCGGATCTGGAGGGTATCGACTACAAGCGCCAGCCGCCCCGCCCCCGCTTCGGCGACCCGCTTCACTCGGGGCGCCCTGGCAGCGGTGCCACGGGGCGATAGCGGCACGGGGGCAACCGACGTGGGCGGATCGTGCCCATGCCCAATCCGCGACGCCGACGACATGTCACTGCGTGTTGCCTGAGGCGAAGCGTGGTGGGGCAGGAGCGACCGGGACCGTAGGCGAGAGGGACCTCGCCTACGAGCTTACAGGGACGTATTCACGGCGTGTCCCGGTCGCTCCTGCCCCGCCTCGCGTCAGGCACGGCCGGCCTGGCGCTCGCCACGCCGCGGCCGCGCCAGCTTTCGAGCCGCCGGGGCAGTTCCGCGACAGGGGCGTGCGGGAGACGTCGCACGCGGCGGCGCCGCGCACGACCTACGGGCGTGGCAGGGTGACTCCGCGCTGGCCCATGTACTTGCCGCTGCGATCCTTGTAGGAGAGCTCGCAGATCTCGTCGGACTCGAGGAAGAGCATCTGCGCCACACCCTCGTTGGCGTAGATCTTCGCGGGCAGCGGCGTGGTGTTGGAGAACTCCAGCGTCACGTGCCCCTCCCATTCCGGCTCCAGCGGCGTCACGTTGACGATGATGCCGCAGCGGGCGTAGGTGGACTTGCCGAGGCAGATGGTCAGCACGCTGCGCGGGATGCGGAAATACTCCACCGTGCTCGCCAGTGCGAATGAGTTGGGCGGAATAATGCAGACATCCGCATGCACATCCACGAAGCTCGACTCGTCGAAGCCCTTCGGGTCGACGATGGCGGAGTTGATGTTGGTGAAGATCTTGAAGCGGTCCGCACAGCGCACGTCGTAGCCGTAGCTCGAGGTGCCATAGGAGATCAGCCGCCCGCCGTCGCGCTCCCGCACCTGCCCGGGCTCGAACGGCTCGATCATGCCTTCCCCCGCCATCTGGCGGATCCAGCGGTCCGATTTGATCGCCATCGTCAGGGTCCTGCTCGTTGTACCGGCGGCAATTCTGCCGGGGCGGGGCTGGCTCGTACAGGTGTTCGGTTCCGTACCGTCGATTGAACGCCACTTATGAACACAACGACACCACGGACACAACGATTAACGACGATGGGAAAGCATCAGGACGCCGATTTATCGGCATTGCTTTACGTTGTGATCCGTCGTGTCCGTGGTGTCGTTGCGTTCATTTCAGCGTCTTCGAGAGCCCGCGCCCGAGTCAGGTGTCGTCGACCACGATTTTCGGGAAGCGGCTGGCGCCGGCGGAGGCCTGGCGGGAGAGCATCGCCGCCGTGCGCAGCGCCGCGTCGCGGTAGAGCTCGGCGACGCGGCCCTCCGGCTCGGCCACCACGGTGGGCCGGCCGGCATCCACCTGCTCGCGGATGTGGATATCCAGCGGCAGCGAGCCCAGCAGCTCCACCCCCTCCTGGTCGGCCAGGCGCTGGCCGCCGCCGGCGCCGAAGACGTGCTCCTCGTGGCCGCAATTGGAGCAGATGTGGAGGCTCATGTTCTCGAGCACGCCGAGCACGGGCACCTTCACCTTCTCGAACATCTTGATGCCCTTGCGCGCATCCAGGGTGGCGATGTCCTGGGGGGTGGTCACCACCACGGCGCCGGCGACGGGCACGCGCTGGGAGAGGGTGAGCTGGATGTCGCCGGTACCGGGCGGCAGATCGATAATCAGGTAATCGAGCTGCTCCCAGCGCGTCTCGTTCAGCAGCTGGGTCAGGGCCTGGGTGACCATCGGGCCGCGCCAGACCATGGGCGTCTCCTCCTCGATGAGGAAGCCGATGGACATGACCTGCACCCCGTAATTTTCCAGCGGGGTAATGGTCTTGCCGTCGGGGCTGTCCGGCTTGCGGCCGGCGACGCCCATCATCCGTGGCTGGCTCGGCCCGTAGATGTCGGCGTCGAGCAGGCCTACCCGGGCGCCCTCCCCGGCCAGCGCCAGCGCGAGATTGGCGGCACTGGTGGACTTGCCCACCCCGCCCTTGGCCGAGGCCACGGCGATGATGTTGCGGACGTTCTCCAGCGGCTTCAGGGTCGCCTGGACCTGGCGCGCGACCACCTGCCAGTCCACCGACACCGCCACCGCCCGCGCGCCGGTGGCAGCCCGGATATGCTGCTCGAGCTCGCGCTGCAAGGTCGGGCGGTAGCGGTCCACCGGGAAGCCGAGCTGCAGGTCGACGGCCACCTGATCGCCGTCGATGCGCACGTCCTTCACCGCCTCGGCGCTCATCAGGTCCATGCGCAGGTGCGGTTCGGTCCAGCCGCCGATGGCCGCCTCCACCGCGTCTCGCGTCAATTCGCTCATCTCGGCCCCTTGGCGGGTTGCCCTAGGATGGCCGGAGTCTACCGGCCCGGCGAGCAGCATAAAACACGCCAACCGCGGGGTTGCTCGCTGCCGCTCACGCATGGACGGCGAACGCGCCGCGCCCCAGAATCCACCAGGCAACGGCTGAGCGGAGGCCCCATGAGCACGCCTGTCCTCGTCATCGGCAACTTCAACTACTCGTCCTGGTCCCTGCGCGGCTGGCTTGCCCTGCGCAGGGCCGGCGTCACACCGGACCTCATCCGCCTGCCACTGGACACCCCGGAATTCCACGAGGCCATCCGCCGGCACTCGCCCACCGGCAGGGTGCCGGTGCTGCATCACGACGACGTCACCGTCTGGGACTCCCTCGCCATCGCGGAATACGCCAACGAGATCTTCGCCGAAGGCTCGCTCTGGCCGGCGGAGCGCGTGGCGCGGGCCGAGGCGCGGGCGGCGGTGGCGGAGATGCACAGCGGCTTCGCGGCCCTGCGCGCGGCGCTGCCGATGAACTGCCGCGCCCGCGGCCGGCGGGTGGAGACTACGCCCCCGGTGGCGGCGGACATCGAGCGCCTGCAGGCCCTCTGGGGCGATGCCCTGGCGCGCCATGGCGGCCCCGGGCTGTTCGGTCCGCCAGGCATTGCCGAAGCCTTCTTCGCCCCCGTGGCCCTGCGCTTCCGCACCTACGGCATCGCCGTGCAGGGCGCCGCCGGGGAGTGGCTGGCGCGCCTGCTCGCCGACGAGGACGTGCAGTGGTGGTGCGCCCAGGCGGAGGCCGAGCGCGAGGTGGTCGCCGCCGAGGAGGTCGGCGCTTGAGCCTCGCCGAGCCAGCCGGTGCCACCGCCATCCGCCCCGCTGCCACCTCCGATCTGGATGCGCTGGTCGCCCTGGAGAAGGAGGCGTTCAGTGGCGACCGGCTCTCCCGGCGCAGCTTCCGCCACCTGCTGCGCCGCGGCCATGCGCGGATTCTGGTGGCCGAGACCGCGCTGCGGGCAGGGCCCGACGGCGAGGCGCCCGCGCTCGGCGGCTACGTGCTGCTGCTCTACCGCCGCGGCACCTCGCTGGCGCGCCTTTATTCCATCGCCGTCGCCCGCAGTGCCCGTGGCCAGGGCGTGGCGGCGAAGCTCGTGGCCGCCGCCGAGGACGCCGCGGCGGGCGAGGACTGCGCCGCCGTGCGCCTCGAGATCCGGCGGGACAACACGGCCTCCCAGGCGCTCTTCCGCCGCCTCGGCTACCGCGTCTTCGGCACCTACGAGGCCTACTACGAGGACGCCGAGGACGCCCTGCGCTTCGAGAAGCGTCTGGCCCCGGAGCCGCCGCCGAGCCTCGCCCGGGTGCCCTACTACCGGCAGACCCTGGATTTCACCTGCGGGCCTGCCGCGCTGATCATGGCCATGCGCGCCCTGGATCCCGCGCTCACGCCGGACCGGCGGCTGGAGCTGCGGCTCTGGCGCGAGTCCACCACGATATTCATGACCGCCGGCCACGGCGGCTGCGGGCCGGAGGGGCTGGCGCTCGCCGCCCACCGCCGGGGCTTCGCGGTGAGCGTGCACGTCAACGGCCCCGGGGCGTTCTTCACCGACTCGGTGCGCAGCCCGGAGAAGAAGCAGGTCATGACCCTGGTGCACGAGGATTTTCTGGCCGAGCTCGCCGAGGCGGCCGTGCCCGTACGCCACGAGACCCTCAATGCCGCCGCCCTGGAGCGCGCCCTGGCGGCGGGGGCCGTGCCCCTGGTGCTGATCAGCCTCTACCGCATCACCCGCGAGCGCACGCCGCACTGGGTGGTGGTGACGGGCCTCGACCGGCGCCATGTCTACGTCAACGACCCCTGGGTGGACGAGGGCGGCGGCCGCAGCGCCACGGACACCGTCAACCTGCCTATCCCGCGCCGGGATTTCGACCGCATGGCGCGCTACGGCCGCAGCGGCCAGCGCGCGGTGCTGCTGCTCTACCCGCCTGGCGGGCCCAACCCGACCACACAGGAGCCAGAATGACCCGCACGCTGATCGTCGTCGACGACCTGCGCCACTGGAAGCCCTACAGCGCGAGCGAGGGGGTGATCAGCGCCGACGACTACCTCTTCGGCGAGCCGGGACGGGCCGGCGCGGAGACGCGGGTCATCAATCTCTGCCAGAGCTACCGCTATCTCTCCACCGGTTACTACGTCTCTTTGCTGGCCGAGGCGCGCAAGCAGCGGGTGCTGCCCACCGTGCGCACCATCAACGACCTTTCGCGCAAGGCCATCTACGGGCTCGAGACCGAGGACCTGGACGAGCTGCTGCAGCGCCCGCTGGCCCGCTCCGGCACGGCGCCGGGGGACCGGCTGACCCTGGACATCTTCTTCGGCACCACGCCGGACCCGCGCTTCGGCGAGCTCGCCCGGCAGATCTTCGATGCCTTCAGCGCCCCGCTGCTGCAGGTGGAGCTCCGCCACCAGGGGCGCTGGCGCATCGCGAGCCTCCGTACCCTGGCGCTGCCGCGCCTCACGGTCCACCAGCAGGGCGCCTTCGCCGAGGCCCTGGATCGCTTCAGCGGCGACGTCTGGCGGCGGCCCCGGGCGCGCCGGCGCTACCGCTACGACCTCGCCATCCTGCACAACCCGCAGGAGCAGCTGCCGCCGTCAAACGCCAGGGCACTGCGCAACTTCCAGCGCGTCGGCCGGCAGCTCGGGATCGCGGTGGATCTCCTCACGCCGAAGGAGTTCGGCCGCCTCGCGGAGTACGACGCGCTCTTCATCCGCGAGACCACCGCCATCTCCGACCATACCTACCGCTTCGCGAAGAAGGCGGAGGCCGAGGGCATGGTGGTGATGGACGACCCGGACTCCATCCTGCGCTGCACGAACAAGGTCTACCTCGCCGATCTGCTCGCCACCCACCGAGTGCCCACGCCCGCGACGCGCATCCTGCACAAGGGCCGGCCGGCGGACCTCGCCGCGGCGGGCGAGACCCTCGGCTTCCCCATGGTGCTGAAGATACCCGACGGCTCCTTCTCCCGCGGTGTGGTCAAGGTGCCGGAGCCGGCGGAACTGCCGGAGGCGGCGGCGCGGCTGTTCGAGCGCTCGGATCTGATCCTCGCCCAGGAATTCCTGGTGAGCGACTACGACTGGCGCATCGGCGTGCTCAACGGCCGCCCCTTCTACGCCTGCCAGTATTTCTTCCCCAAGGGCCACTGGCAGATCGTTCAGCACGGCGCGGACGGCCGAGTCCGCGAGGGCGGTTCCCGCACCATCGCCGCCTCCGACGCCCCGCGCGCCGTGCTCAAGGTCGCCACCCGCGCCGCCGGGCTGATCGGCAACGGCCTCTACGGCGTGGATGTGAAGCAGAGCGGCGAGCGGGCGGTGGTGATCGAGGTCAACGACAACCCCAACCTGGACGCCGGGGTCGAGGACGGCTACCTCGGCGACGACCTCTACCGCATGATCCTGGAAGAGTTCATCCGCCGCCTGGAGCGCAAGCGCAGCCTCCTGCCCCAGGCCTGAGCCCCCGAGTCGACGGCGTGGCGGTCAGCCCTGGCCGCCGCCCTAGCCCGCATATCTCGCCGATTCACGGCTGCGGCCGCGAATCGGTGAGATATGCGGGCTAGTCCTTGGCCGTGCGTCGCACGCGGATGTGCAGCTCGCGCAGAGCGGCCTCGTCCACCTCGGCCGGGGCCTCGGTGAGCAGGCAGGTGCCGGTCTGGGTCTTGGGGAAGGCCATCACGTCCCGGATGGAGCTGGCGCCGGTCATCAGCATCACCAGGCGGTCGAGGCCGAAGGCGATGCCGCCGTGGGGCGGGGCGCCGTACTCGAGGGCGTCCAGCAGAAACCCGAACTTCTCCCGCGCCGCCGTCTCGTCGATGCCGAGCAGACCGAATACGGCGCTCTGCATCTCCGGGCGGTGGATACGGATCGAGCCGCCGCCGAGCTCGGTGCCGTTCAGCACCATGTCGTAGGCACGCGAGAGCAGCGCCTCGGGGTCCGCCGCCTGCACCGCCTCCACGGAGTCCGCCTGGGGCGCGGTGAAGGGGTGATGCAGGGCGTACAGACGCCCGTCGGCATCGTCGTACTCGAACATGGGGAAGTCCACCACCCACAGCGGCCGCCAGGCGTCCTCCACCAGCCCGAGGTCATGCCCCAGGCGCACCCGCAGGGCGGCGAGGGAGTCGTTGACCACCCGCGCCCGATCGGCGCCGAAGAAGACCAGATCCCCCGCCTCGGCGCCGGTGCGCTCGAGGATGCCGCTGATGGCGGCATCCGGCAGGAACTTGAGAATCGGCGACTGCAGCCCCTCGCGCCCCAGGGCGGGATCGTTGACCTTGACGTAGGCCAGGCCCTTGGCGCCGTAGCGGCCGACGAAGTGGGTGTAGTCGTCGATCGCCTTGCGGGTCAGGCTGCCGCCGCCGGGGACGCGCAGCGCGGCCACACGGCCCTTGGGATCAGCCGCCGGGCCGGCGAAGACCTTGAACTCGACCCCGGTGAGCAGATCGCTCACCTCCGTGAGCTCGAGTGGAATGCGCAGGTCCGGGCGGTCGATACCGAAGCGATGCACCGCCTCGGCGTAGGTCATGCGCGGGAAGGGATCAGGCAGCTCTACGCCGGCAACCTCGCGGAAGAGGTCGCGGATCATCGCCTCCATCAGCCCCATGATGTCCGCCTCGTCGAGGAACGCGGTCTCCACGTCGAGCTGGGTGAACTCGGGCTGGCGGTCGGCGCGCAGGTCCTCGTCGCGGAAGCAGCGCACGATCTGGTAGTAGCGGTCGAGCCCGGACATCATCAGCAGCTGCTTGAACAGCTGCGGCGACTGGGGCAGGGCGTAGAAGCTCCCGGCGTGGAGGCGGCTCGGCACGAGGAAGTCCCGCGCGCCCTCGGGGGTGGCCCGGGTGAGCATGGGGGTTTCGACGTCCACGAAGCCCCGGCTGTCGAGGAAGCGGCGCATGGCGCCGGTCACCCGCGCCCGGGTGCGCAGGCGCTGCTGCATTTCCGGGCGGCGCAGGTCGACGTAGCGGTAGCGCAGGCGCACGTCCTCGCCGACGTCCGTCTCGTCGAGCTGGAACGGCGGCGTCTTCGCGCGGTTGAGCACCTCGATCTCCCGGCCGAGCACCTCCACCTGGCCGGTGGCGATGTTCGGGTTCTCGGTACCTTCGGGGCGCCGGCGCACGCGGCCGACGATCCGCAGGACATACTCGCTGCGCACCCGGTCCGCGGTCGCGAAGGCCGCCTCGGTGTCGGGGTCGAACACCACCTGCAGCAGACCCTCGCGGTCCCGCAGGTCGATGAAGATGACACCGCCGTGGTCGCGGCGCCGATGCACCCAGCCGCAGACCTCGACGGTCTCGTCGAGGAGGGACTCGGTGACCTCGCCACAGTAGTGCGTGCGCATGGGTAAGCAACCGCCGTATGCCGCAGACAGGGGAATGGCTGGCAGGGGCGCTCGCCCCGGACAGGGCGCAGATGGTAAGTGGGGGCGCCCCGGGGCGCAAGGCGACCCGGGGCGCGCATCACCGTCGCCCCCTCCCCGGGTGGCACTGCGCCCAGGCGTCGTTCGGCGGGCGGAGCCGCCCCCACGAGGACCAGACCACCCCAGGGGGGCGACCGCAGCGGCCGGTCTATCCGGCCAGCACGGGCCTCAGAGCGAGAAGGAACTCGCGAATCGGTGAGACAGGCGGACTAAGACGCCGCCGCCTTCTTCTCGCCGCCGCTCTTGCCGCTGTCCCCCGACTTGGACTTGCTCTCCGGCTTGGCCTCGGCCTTCGCCTCGCCCTTGCTCTCCTTGCCGGCGGCCTTCTCGCCCTCGCCGGCAATATTGCGGCGGTTGCCGGACTTGAAGTCCGTCTCGTACCAGCCACCGCCCTTGAGGCGGAAGGCCGCCGCGGAGATGCGCCGGCGCAGGCTCGCGGTCTGGCACTCGGGGCAGTCGGTGAGCTCAGGGTCGTTCATACCCTGCAGGGCCTCGAGCTCGTGACCGCAGTCGTCGCAGACATACTCGTAAATCGGCATGACGGTTGTTCCCTCGCATAACCGTGTGGCGCGGCGCGATCTGGCGCCGTACGGGCGTATCCGGCCGGCTCCGGCCTCAAGTGGTAAGACCAGCGCCGCCTGTGCCCGGCGTGAAGCGTTATAGGGGCGGCAGGGGCTCGGCGCAAGGCCCGCCTTGCCACAGGCCTCGCACCGGCGGCGGCATGCCGGCACCATGACGGCAGTCTGCCCTGCCCGGGCGGGTCCGTCCATGTCGTCCACCACCGCGGAGGCCGCGCCGGTCATGCTGCCGCTCCAGCTCCTGGTCGCCATCTTCCTGTTCGCCCTGCTGTTCGCCATGATCCAGGTGGGCGTGGTGACCATTGCCTTCGACAAGCTGGGGCTCTCCCAGGGCTCGGCGATGCTCCTGCTGCTGAGCTCGCTGCTTGGCAGCGGCATCAACCTGCCGCTGTTCACCCTCGACGCCGAGGCGCCGCCCGACCCGCGCTGGCGCCAGCGCCCACGCTGGCTCGATCCCCTCGCCGCCCAGCTCGACCCGAACAAGGTGCTGATTGCGGTGAACGTGGGCGGCGGCGTCATTCCGGTGGCGTTCTCGCTCTACCTGCTGAGCAACCACCCCCTGCCGCTGGGTACGGTGGCGATCGCCATCGCCCTGCAGGCGGCGGTGTGCTACGCGACCAGCCGGCCGATAGCGGGCATGGGCATTGGCATGCCGCTGCTGCTCGCCCCGCTCTCGGCGGCGCTCATCGCCCTGCTCCTGCTGCCGGAGATGAGCGCCCCGCTTGCCTACGTCTGCGGCACCCTGGGAGTCCTCCTTGGCGCCGACCTCATGCGCCTCAGCGACGTCCGCCGCCTCGGCTCCCCCCTCGCGTCCATCGGCGGCGCCGGCACCTTTGACGGCGTCTTCATCACCGGCATCGTCGCCGTACTGCTGGCGTAGGTCGTGCACGGCTGCGCCGTGCACGACCTACGCCAGCATTCGGCGCGGACGTGCCGGGCGTCTGCTACGCTCGGCCAGCCGGCAACGGGAGCCCCGCATGGACCACAAGGCCTACCGCCAGCTGCTGCGCGAGCGCGTCGGGCTGCGCGACCTGCCCTTCGACGAGAGCGAGTACCGGGGCCGGCACGAGGCGCTGGCGGCCCGGCTCGCCGAGTCCGGGCTGGATGCCCTGCTCATCACCGACGCTGCCGACATCTGCTACCTCACCGGCTACAACACCTTCGAGGTCTCCGTGCACACCGCCCTGCTCGCCGCCGCGGACCGGCTGGTGCTGCAGGTCCCCTCCATCGAGACCGGCCCCGCCGTGACCGGCAGCCGGGTGGACGAGGTGATGGGCTACCGCTGGGAGGGCGCCGCCGGCGCCGTGGCCCAGCTCGCCGGCGCCATTGGCGATCTGGGGGCCGGCGATGGTGCCATCGGTGTCGATGACTGGTCCGCCGGGCTGCGCCCGGCCCTGCGCCAGGGGCTGCAGGAGGCGCTGCCGCGGGCCCGGCTGGTGGACGCCTCCGGGCTGGTGGATGGGCTGCGCATCATCAAGAGCCCCGCGGAGCTGGCGTATCTCGGCGAGAGCGCGCGCCTGACCCGCGCCGGCATCGACGCGGCGGCCGCCACGGTACGCCCCGGCGTCAGCGATCAGACCATCGCAGCGGCCGCGGCGGAGGCCATGCTCGCCGGCGGCAGCGAGTTCATGAGCATGCAGCCCATCGTCACCGCGGGCTGGCGGAGCAGCGTCATCCATACCAACCACCGCCGCCACGAGGTCGCGGCCGGCGATCCGGTGTTCCTCGAGCTCGGCGCCTGCTGGCAGCGCTATACGGCGCCGCTGATGCACACGGTTATCGCCGGCACACCCACCGCGGACATGGTGGCGATCCACCGACGCTGCCGGGCAGTGTACGAGGCGGTGACCGCCGCCATGCGCCCGGGCGAAAGCTTCGACCAGGCGGCCGCCGCAGCCGAGGCGGCGCTGGAGCCGGACGCTCACCGGGTGTTCTTCTCGGGCGTCTTCGGCTACACCGTGGGCGTGCAGTTCCCGCCCTCCTGGGTGGAAGGCTCCGGTTTCATTGCCCGCGGCGAGACGCGCACCTTCGAGGAGAACATGGTCTTCCACCTGCCCCTATGCCTGCGCTTGCCGGGGGCCTGGGGCATCGGCGTGAGCGAGACGGTGCGCGTTACCCCGAACGGCGCTGAGCCGATCACGAACAACGACTGGACGTTAAGGAAGCGCTGATCAATTCCCGTGGGCCTCTGCGCTCTGGAGCGCCCTTCGGGGCCGCAGGTCGCGCGCGCAGCCGGCGTTGCTCTGCTTGACTGTACCCCCGGTACAGCGCGGTACAGCGCGCCTTGTCTGCACACGCGACCTGCGGCCAGAGGCCCGCGGGAATTGATCAGCGCTTCCTTAAGCGGCGTCTGAGCGGGGTTTCGTTTCGGGTTGAAGCTTTCAGATTGGCTTGACCCACGACGCCGCAGGCGCATCACGCTCGGTTGCCAGGCGGAGCGGGGTCCTGTCTCCCGGGACACGCTGTGAATACATCCGTGTACGCTCCACGGCGGCATCCCTGCCGCCGAGGGTCCCGGGAGACAGGACCCCACTCCGCCTCATCGGGCGCGGTGCACCCGTCCGCGGCGGGGGCACGAACTTGAAACCTTAAACCCGAAACGTCAGGCGCGTCTTCGCGCTGACCCCGTCACCCATAGCGTAACGTGACGGCCTGGAGGACTGGAGGATAAGCACCAATGACCGAGCCCCGCAGCGTCCTCATCACCGGCTGTTCCAGCGGCATCGGCCGGCACTGCGCCTTCGGGCTTCAGGCCCGCGGCTGGCGGGTGTTTGCGAGTGCCCGGCGGCAGGCGGACGTAGACGAGCTGCGGGCCGAGGGCCTCTCGGAAACGCTGCTGCTGGACGTGCGCGACGACGCCAGCATCCAGGCCGCGTTCGATACCCTGCTCGAGCGCACCGGCGGACGGCTGGACGCCGTGTTCAACAATGCCGGCTACGGCCAGCCCGGCGCCGTGGAGGATCTGCCGCGGGAGGCGCTGCGCGAGCAGTTCGAGACCAACCTGTTCGGCGCCCAGGCGGTCCTGCGTGCCGCGCTGCCGGTGATGCGCCGCCAGGGCCACGGCCGCATTGCCCAGCACAGCTCGGTGCTCGGCTTCATCGCACTGCCCTGGCGCGGCGCCTACAACGCCAGCAAGTACGCGCTGGAGGGGCTCACCGACACGCTCCGCCACGAGCTGCGGGGCAGCGGGGTGACCGTCAGCCTGATCCAGACCGGCCCGGTACGGAGCCGCTTCCGGGCCAACGGCGAGCTGGCCTTCCGCCGCTGGATCGACGCCGGGGCCAGCGTCCACCGGGAGGCCTACGAGGCAGTCGCCGCCCGCCTTGCCGGCAGCGGCGAGGCGCCCTTCACCCTCGGGCCGGAGGCGGTGCTTGCGAAGCTGGTGCATGCACTGGAGCACCCGCGCCCGAAGGCGCGCTACCACGTCACCGTGCCCACACACCTGTTCAAGGCGCTCAAGCGGCTTCTCCCCACCCACACCCTGGATCGCCTCGTGCGAGCCGCGGGGGGATGAACGGGTGCGGCGTCCCGGGAGTCGTAGGTCGGGAACCGCCACCGGCGGTACCCGACACGCCGGCAGGCGAACGCAGTAAGTGCCGCGCCGGGCCGCGGCCGTCGGCGTCGGGGGAGAAGCGCGCCCCGTGCCGAATCCCGGTAGGTCGTGCACGGCGCAGCCGTGTGCGACGTCTCCCCAATCCGCGAGGCCTGGCCTGTCCGAAGCCGTGGGTGGCGGGCGGAGCGCGGTGCTGTCTCCCGGGACACGCTGTGAATACATCCCTGTACGCTCCAAGGCGGCATCCCTGCCGCCTAGGGTCCCGGGAGACAGCACCGCACTCCGCCTCATCCGGCGCCCTGCACGCCGCCGCGGTGGCTTCGCCAAACTGAAACCTGCAACCCGAAACGAATCAGGGAATTCGGGGACGTCGCACGCGGCTGCGCCGCGCACGACCTACGCCCTGAGGTGGTTCCCGGCCGGCTACCGCTTCGCGGCGGCTGGCAACGGGCGTGCGCCGGTCCGGCGCGAAGTCAGATCACCCGCGAGAAGCGCCCGCTCTGCGCAGGCGCCAGGTAGGCGTCGAAGGGCATGGCGACGTTGCGCAGGAAGAAGCGGCCGCGCTCGGTGACCGTGAGGCCCTCGCGCTGCACGGCCACCAGACCGTCCGCCTCCAGCGGCGCGAGCTGACGCAGGGCATCGCGGAAATACTGCCGGAACACCACACCGTGGCGCTCCTCGATGGCGGCGAAGTTCACCGCACCGCGGCACATCACCTCCTGGATCACGTCCCGACGCAGGCGGTCATCGGCGGTGAGCTCGACGCCGCGCCACACCGGCAGCTCGCCGGCCACCAGGGCCGCCGCATGGCCGGCCGGGTCGCGCCGATTCTGACTGTAGGCGTCGCCGATCTGGCCGATGGCGGAAGCGCCGAGACCGATCAGGTCCAGATCCGGGCGGGTGGCGTACCCCTGGAAATTGCGGTGCAGGGTGCCGTCCTCCGCCGCCTGCGCGAGCTCGTCGCCGGGGAGCGCAAAGTGATCCATGCCAATGTAGCGATAGCCGGCGCCGGAAAGTCGCTGCATGGCGTCGATGAGCAGCGTCAGCTTGGTCTCCGCCGAGGGCAGGCTCTGCTCGTCGATCTGACGCTGGATCCGGAACATCGAGGGCAGATGCGCATAGTTGTAGAGCGCAATGCGGTCCGGGCGAATGGCGAGCACGGCATCCAGGGTGCGCCCGAGACGCGCCGGGGTCTGCTGCGGCAGGCCGTACATCAGGTCCAGATTGATCGAGCGGAACCCGTGCGCCCGCGCGACACTGACGATCTCGGCGGTGGCCTCGACACTCTGCAGGCGGTTCACCGCCCGCTGCACCTCCGGGTCGAAATCCTGCACGCCGAGGCTCAGCCGGTTGAAGCCGAGCCCTGCGAGCCGGGCGATGCGGTCCCCATCCACCGTGCGCGGGTCCACCTCGATGGAGAATTCCCGCTCCTCGGGCCCGGCCAGGGGGAAGCGCTCGCCGATGGCCGCGATCAGGCGGGCGAGGTCCTCGTCTCGCAGGTAGGTGGGCGTGCCGCCGCCGAGGTGGAGCTGCTCCACCGGGCGATCGTCATCGAACAGCGCAGCCTGCAGGGCGAGCTCGTGCTCGAGATGCTCGAGATAGCGCTCGGCGCGCCGATAGTTGGCCGTGATCACCTTGTTGCAGGCGCAGTAGAAACAAACCGTGCGGCAGAAAGGCACGTGCACGTAGAGCGACAGCGGCCGCGGCAGGGGATCCTCATTGCTCTGGGCCACCCGCTCGCGGTAGCGGCGGGCATCGAAGGCCTCACTGAACTGCGCCGCCGTGGGATACGACGTGTAGCGCGGCCCGGTGATGTCATAGCGGCGGAGCAGCTCACGCTCCAGCGACAGACCCTCGGCCATGGCAACCAACCTCCCGTGACGTGACGGGAGCAAGGTAGCGCCACCGGTTCGGCTCGTGGTTGACCTGGATCAGGCCCGGTCTGCGGACCCGCCCGAACGCCTGAGAGCGCGACGATCGGCGGCACGATGAGTATCTTGTCCGCAGGGACCACAGGGAGACCGCATGCCGCGGCGATCCGGAAACACCGGCGGACAGAATAGCCCGCATATCTCACCGATTTGCGAAGCGAGGGCGTGGAGATGGCGGGCAGGACAAGGCGCGGGAGAGTTCGGGCGCGCAGGCGTACTGGACAGTACGTCGAGCACCCGAGCCGAGCGCAACGCAGGACTGTCCGCCAGATCCGCGGCCGCAGTCGCGAATCGGTGAGATATGCGGGCTAGGAAAAACCCGAGCCTGCGTGCCGCGCTTGTGCGCCGTCTCTGGCTCGCGCTGGCGCTGGTGTTCGTGGGTCTCGGCAGCGCCGGCGCGGTGCTGCCGCTGCTGCCGACCACGCCCTTTCTGCTGCTCGCCGCCTACTGCGCCTCGCGCAGCTCGCCGCACCTCCACGCCTGGCTCTACAGCCACCCGCGCTTCGGACCGCTGCTGCGCGACTGGCGCGATCACCGGGCCATTCGGCCTCGCGCGAAGATCACGGCCCTGCTGCTGCTCGCAGCGAGCTGGGTGGTGATGTGGCTGACCGTGCCCCACGAAACGGCACGCCTCGCCGCCACCGGGGTGATGGCCATCGTCGCCGTCTTCCTCGCCACCCGCCCGACCGGCCCGGCACCCAGCGACGGGGACTGAGCCAGCGGCCCGGCGCTGCCCGTACCTCGGCGGGAACCACCATAGTGTGACTCCCCTGATCAGCCGACAGCGGCGGCGACGAAGAGCCCCGCCACGCAGGCGAAGGCGGCCGTCCAGAGGCTGCTGCGCAACGTCGGCCGGTCGGTGATGTAGGCGGCGCCATAGGCGAGGCGCAACAGCACGAAGAGCAGCGCTAGGCCGTTGACCCAGGCCTGGTCGGCATCGGTGAGCTCGGCGGTGAGCACCGCCGCCGCGAAGGGCGGGAAGGCCTCGTAGCTGTTGAGCTGCGCCCAGTGGGCCCGCTGCCGCCAGCCCTCCACCTGCGCCAGCCACGTCCGCGGCCGGGCGTTGTCGAAATCCCCCCGGGACTTGGCGAGCCCGGCGAAGATGTATGGGATGATCGCGGCGATGAGCAGGGTCCAGAGGGCGAGGGTCATGCGTTCGGGTTCCAGGTTTGCAGTTCAAGGTTCAAAGGGAAGGCGTCCCACCGCCGTGACAATCACCACGGTCGCGGGTTCGGACAGCCCACTGGACCTCGGATCCCGAAGCGACCGCGGCGCCTGGCGGGTGGGGAAAACGGCCCTGACTACACCGGCATGCGCCGTCGGCCCACGCGGAGGGACGCCCTAACGCTGCAGCGCCCGCCAGCCGATGTCGGTGCGGTAGAAGCAGCCCTCCCAGTGGATGCCGTCGGCGAGGGCGTAGGCGCGGCGCTGGGCGTCGGCGATGTCGTCGCCGAGGGCGCAGGCGCAGAGGACGCGGCCGCCGGCGGTGATGACGTTGCCGGCTTCGTCCAGGTCCGTGCCCGCGTGGAAAACCTTGCGGTCCGGCGCCTCGGCCTGCGGCAGGCCGCTGATGACGTGCCCCCGGTCGTAGCGGCCGGGGTAGCCGCCGGCGGCGAGCACCACGCCGAGCGCCGGGCGCGGATCCCAGTCCACCGGCTGTCCTGCCAGGTGCCCTTCCAGCGCCGCCTCCAGCAGATCCACCAGATCGCTGCGCAGGCGCATCAGGATCGGCTGCGCCTCCGGATCGCCCATGCGGACATTGAACTCGAGCACTCGGGGCGTGCCGTCGGCGGCGATCATGAGCCCGGCATAGAGGAAGCCGGTGTAACGCCGGCCCTCGGCGGCGAGGCCGGCCACCGTCGGCTGCACGATCTCCTCGAGGATGCGCCGGTGCACCGCCTCGGTAACCACCGGCGCCGGCGAGTAGGCCCCCATGCCGCCGGTATTGGGGCCGCGGTCACCGGCATCCCGGGCCTTGTGGTCCTGGCTGCTCGCGAGCGGCAGCACCGCCTCGCCGTCCACCAGGGCGATGAAGCTCGCCTCCTCGCCTTCGAGGAAGTCCTCCACCACGATGCGGGCGCTGGCGTCACCGAAGGCACCGCCCAGCATCTCCTCGGCCGCCCGCAGCGCCTCGTCCAGGGTGCGGGCGACGGTGACGCCCTTGCCCGCGGCGAGGCCGTCGGCCTTGACCACCAGGGGTCCGCCGCGCTCGCGGATGTAGGCGCTGGCGGCCTCGAGGTCGTCGAACGTCCGGTAGTCCGCGGTGGGAATGCCGTGGCGCGCGAGGAACCCCTTGCTGAAGGCCTTGGACGCCTCCAGCGCCGCGGCCTCGCGGGTCGGGCCGAAGCAGCGCAACCCGGCCTGCCGGAAGGCGTCCACTACCCCGGCGGCGAGGGGGGCCTCGGGGCCGACCACGGTGAGGTCGATGGCGAGCTGCCGCGCGCAGTCCACCAGACCGGGGACATCCTCCGCCCCCACCGAAACGTTGTGCACGCCCGGCTCGAGCCGGGTGCCGGCGTTGCCGGGCGCGACGTGGACGTCCGTCACCCGCGGTGAGCGGGCCACGGACCAGGCCAGCGCATGCTCGCGGCCGCCGCCGCCAACGATAAGAACCTTCATGCTGCCGCTCCCGGGCACGGCGGCACCGCACCCTCTGCCGCGGAAGGCGCCCCGCTCAGTGGCGGAAGTGGCGCATTCCGGTGAAGACCATGGCCATGCCGTGCTCGTCGGCGGCGGCGATCACCTCCTCGTCCCGGATCGAGCCGCCGGGCTGGATGACCGCCGCCACCCCCGCCTCGGCCGCCTGATCGATGCCGTCGCGGAACGGGAAGAAGGCGTCCGAGGCGAGCACGGCGCCAGCGAGCGAGAGCCCGGCATCCGCCGCCTTGCGGGCACCGATGCGGGCGCTGTCCACGCGGCTCATCTGACCGGCGCCGATGCCGAGCGTCCGGCCGCCGCCACCGTAGACTATGGCATTGGACTTGACGTACTTGGCCACCCGCCAGACGAACTCGAGATCGGCCCGTTCCGCGTCGCTCGGTTGCCGCCGCGTCACGGTGCGCAGGCCGTCGGGGTCAAGCAGGGCGCTGTCGGCGTCCTGCATCAGCAGGCCACCGTCGATGCGCTGGAGCTGGCGGCCGGTTGCCGCCGGCACCGGGCCGTCCGGGATCTCCAGCACCCGCACGTTGCGCCGGCCGGCGATGACCTCCAGCGCCGCCTCGCTCACCGCCGGCGCCAGGATCACCTCCACGAACTGGCGCTCGATGATGCGCCGCGCCGCCAGCTCGTCCAGCGGGCGGTTGAAGGCGATGATGCCGCCAAAGGCCGAGGTCGGGTCGGTGGCGAAGGCGCCGTCGTAGGCGCTGGCGAGGTCCGCGGCCACGGCCACTCCGCAGGGGTTGGCGTGCTTGACGATCACGCAGGCCGGCGCCTCGAAGGCGCCGACACAGGCCCAGGCGGCGTCGGCATCGGCCAGGTTGTTGTAGGAGAGCGCCTTGCCCTGGCGCTGGCGGAAGGTGGCGAAGCTGCCCGGCGCCGGCTCCGGCTCGCGGTAGAACGCCGCGCCCTGGTGCGGGTTTTCGCCGTAGCGCAGATCCGCCACCTTGCGGAAGGTGAGGTTCGCCTGCCCGGGGAAGGCGCTGCGGTGGCCGTCCGGCTGCAGCGCCGAGAGGTAGTCGCTGATGGCGGCATCGTAGCGGGCCACGTGATCGAAGGCCGCAATGGCAAGCCGCAGCCGCGTGGCGGCGCTGACGCCGCCGGTGTCCGCCAGCTCCCGGGAGACGCCGTCGTAGTCCGCGCTGTCGGTGAGCACCGCGACCCCGGCGTAATTCTTTGCCGCCGCCCGCAGCATGGCCGGCCCGCCGATGTCGATGTGCTCGATGGCGGTCTCCAGCGTGCAGTCAGGATCCGCCACGGTCCGCTCGAAGGGATAGAGATTGACCACCAGCAGATCGATGGCCGGGATGCCCTGCTCGGCCATCACCGCGTCGTCCGTGCCCCGGCGCCCCAGCAGCCCGCCGTGCACCCGCGGATGCAGGGTCTTGACGCGGCCGTCCATGATCTCGGGGAAGCCGGTGTACTCCGCTACCTCCGTCACCGGCAGTCCGGCCTCGGCGAGCAGGCGGGCGGTGCCGCCGGTGGAGAGTAGCGCGACGCCCTGGTCGTGGAGCGCGCGTGCGAGATCGACGATACCGGTCTTGTCCGAGACGCTGATCAGCGCCCGGCGCACCGGCACGGATTCGGCCGTTGCTGCCATGGACTGGCTGCCCTCGTGTGTGTGGCGTCGTGGCGGCGCCGGCCGCCGCGGTGCCAGGCGGGCGTGGTGCGGGTGTCAGGCCTCGAGGCCGTAGAACTGGAGCTTCTTGCGCAGGGTGCCGCGATTGATGCCGAGGACCTCGGCGGCGCGGGTCTGGTTGCCCCCGCACTCGCGCATCACCACCTCCAGCAGCGGCACTTCGACCTCGGTGAGCACCATCTTGTAGAGCCCCGCGCAGTCATAGCCGTTGAGCTGCTGGAAGTACGCCTCCAGGGAATCCCGTACACAGGCCCGGATGGGACCTACCCCGCGGGCCGCCCCCGCCCGCACCTGGTCTTCGTCATAGTCGTCCGGCGTTGTTGTCGCTTTGTTATCCATGCCCCAACCGACGGTCGTCCCGAATGCCATGGCAGACCGCTCGCCGCGATGCATCGCCATCGCTGCAGCCGTCTGCCGCCTCCCGAAAGGCTCCCGATGATAAACCCAACCCCCGTGGGGTTAAAGCTCGATGACAGCGTCGCAGACTAGCGGAAGCGGATCTCGAAGCTCGCCGCCCCCGGGCCCGGATCCGGCAGCTCGATGGCGAGCTGCACGGGTTCGCCCGGGGGCATCCCCCCGCCCGCGGGCGCTTCTGCAAGATACCCGGACGCCGGGACCCGATGCTCGGCCACGGTCCGCCCGGCGGGGTCGAGCAGGTGGATGACCAGCTCCGGCCAGGCGATGGCCTCCGACGCGCGGTTGCTCACGGTGGCGGTGAAGCGCAGCGTGCCGCCGCCGTCCGGCAGCGCGGCCAGCTCGCGCTCGAGCACCGCAACCACCTGCGGGCGCTCCAGCAGCGGCAGCTCGCAGCCGGCCAGCGCGCAGATCTCGGCGAGCCACGGGCGCCACTGCGGGTCCTGCAGCAGCTGCTCGCGTTCCGGCCAGAGCCAGAGGCCGCTGGCGCCGGCCGCGAGCAGCAGCGAGAGCAGCGACCAGAGCAGCCAGCGCCCGCGGCGGCGCGCCGGCACCGGCGCGGGCGTCTCCACCTCCAGCCGCGTGGCCTCGCCCCAGTCCGGCGCCAACCCTGTCGGCGCCTCGCGAACATCCTCCGGCGCCCGCGCACTGGCGGCCGCCGCGGTGCCGGTGGCCTCGCTGGTGCCGGAAACGCCGGCAGTATCGGTCGCAGCCGGCGTCTGCGCTGGTGGCTCCGTATCGGCCGGGGCCGTCTCCCGCGGCGCCGGCCCGGCGGGGGCCGATGCCCCATCCGCAGCGTCGCCCACCACCGGCAGGTCCCCCGGCAGCCGGTCGCAGAGGCTGGCCAGGGCGTTGAACGACTCGCTGCAGAGTCCGCAGCGCACCACCCCGCCCGCCTGGCGCAGATGCCGAACGTCGACGCGGAACAGTGTCAGGCAGCTCGGGCACTGGGTGTAGCTCATGCGCCCTCGCCCCTGCGCACGCCATCCAGCCGCACCCAGCCCGAGCGCGTCACCGGCGCGGCCATCCCGCAGGCAGGCGCGTAGGCCCGGGCCACACTGGCGGCCTGCTCGGCCAGGATGCCGGACAGCATCAGCCGTCCGCCCGGGCGCAGGGCACCGGCGAGGCGACCCGCAAGCGCCTCGAGCACGCCGGCGAGGATGTTGGCGAGGAGGCAGTCCGTGGCAGGCAGAGCGGCGTCGGCCTCCAGCACGGTGAGACGGTGGGCGACGCCATTGCGCTCGGCGTTCTCCCGGGTGGCCAGCAGTGCCTGGGGATCGTTGTCCACCGCCACCGCCGTGCGCGCCCCCAGCAGCAGCGCTGCAATGGCGAGCACACCGGAACCGCAGCCATAATCGATGACGTGGGCACCCGCCGGCGGACGCGCCGCAAGCCCCTGCAGGCAGAGCGCGGTGGTGGGATGGGTGCCGGTGCCGAAGGCGAGCCCGGGGTCCAGCCGCAGATTGACCGCGTGCGGCTCCGGCGGGGACATGTCCGTCGGCACCACCCAGAGGCCGCCGCCGAAGCTCATGGGCCGGTAGTCGTCCATCCACGCCCGCTCCCAGGCGCGATCCGCCAGCGCCTCCACCCGCCAGCCCTCGGGGCGGGCACCCAGGCCCTCGGCCAGGCGTGCGGCGATATCCTCGGCGTCGGCCGCCGCCGGGAACAGGGCCTGCACGCGCAGTTCCGACCACAGCTCGGTCGCCCCGGGCGCCGGCTCCAGGACCGGCTCGCCGCTGATGGGCTCCAGGTAGGTGACGGACAGCGCGCCAGCCGCCTCGAGCACAGCCTCGGCGAGACCGGCACGACTGGCGGGCAGCTCGAAGACGATCTGCTTCCAGCTCATCGGACGCAGGATAGTCGATGCGGGCGCCGGTGCTTGCCCGGCGACGGAACGGCGCGGGCGGGCGGCGCCCTCAGCGCGGCCACACCGCGCGGGCGGCCTGCTCGCGGGTGTAGAAGCAGCCGCCGTACTCGAAGCCCGCGATGACGTCAGGGTGGACGGCCGTCACGCCGCCGCACTCGTCGCGGCCGAGGATCAGCGCCTCCGGCAGGCCGTCGAGGCGGTGGCAGGAGGCGGGCGTACCGTCGGGGTTGCGGGCGAGGTGCACGATGCCGGTGCGGGTGTCGAGAAACGCCGGGGCGAAGCCGAGCGGCCGCACACGCTGGCTCACGCCGCCGCTGGCGGCATGATGGCGGTTCTCCTCGAGCAGCCGCTCCACGGTCATGGCTCGGGCCATCGGCTCCCCCGATCGGCAACGGGCGCCCGGACGGGCACGGTGGCGCGATTGTACGGAGCCCCCGGTCGCGTTCCAAGACCCACGTCACAGTGGTGGTGCCGTCCGACCGATTGGCCACGAGCACACGAAGCGCACGAGGTTGCGCAAGGGGAGCAAGTGCACTGTTGACCGGCGTACGCGTGGTCGCCCGCGGGTCCGCGACGCCGCGGTTGGCCCGGGCCTGGTGCCCGGTGCGGGGCGCATTTCCTTCGCGCCCTTTGCGCCTTCGCGGTTGATCTCCAACAACCCGCGACCAGCCTCAGGCGTCCCGGCTGGCCCCCGGCTTCCAGAGCACGTCACCTCCGGCGTCGCGGTTGGCGTCGCGGGCGAGCACGAACAGGTAGTCCGAGAGGCGGTTCAGGTAGCGCAGGACCTCGGCGTTGATCGCCTCGGTGGCGGCGAGCGCGGCAGTCTCACGCTCCGCCCGCCTGGCAACGGTGCGGGCATGGTGGAGGTGGGCGGCGGCTGCGCTGCCAGCCGGGAGGATGAACGAGCGCAGCGTCTCCAGATTGGCGTTGACGCGGTCGATCTCCGCCTCGAGCCAGGCCACCTGGGAGGCGACCACCCGCAGCGGCTCGAAGGGTGGATCCTCCATCTCCGGCGTGCAGAGGTCGGCGCCGAGGTCGAAGAGGTCGTTCTGTACCCGGGCGAGTGCGGAATCCAGATCGGGGCCCGCCTGCAGGCGGCACAGCCCGAGCAGGGCGTTCAGCTCGTCGACCGTGCCGTAGGCGGCGACCCGTGGATCGGTCTTCGCCACCCGGCTGCCGTCGCCGAGCCCCGTCTCGCCGGCATCGCCGGTGCGGGTGTAGATGCGCGTGAGCTTGACCATGAAAGGCTCCAGCCGGGGCGGATAGCCGGGCCGGCGGGCGGCCCGGATGCGATGGCGGGAAGGGCCGTGCTGACGGACGACCCGGGGCCTGCCCTGCCCCGTGCGCGGGGCCGGACGAGGCGCTCAGCCCTTGGCCGCGCGCTCCACGGCGTCGCGGATCTCGGCGTGGGCCGCCTCGACGCCCTTCCAGCCGTTGACCTTCACCCATTTGCCCTTCTCGAGATCCTTGTAATGCTCGAAGAAGTGGCTGATCTGCTCCAGCAGCATCGGCGGCAGGTCGTCCGGCCCCTGCACGTTGTCGTACATCGGGGTGAGCTTGGACACCGGCACGGCCAGCAGCTTGGCGTCCTCGCCGGCCTCGTCGGTCATCTCCAGCACGCCGATGGGGCGGCAGCGCACCACGGAGCCCGTGATCAGCGGAAACGGGGTGATCACCAGCACGTCCGCCGGGTCGCCGTCGCCGCACAGGGTCTCGGGGATGTAGCCGTAGTTGCAGGGGTAGTGCATGGCCGTGAACATGAACCGGTCCACGAGCATCGCGCCCGAGTCCTTGTCCACCTCGTACTTGACCGGATCGGCGTTGGCCGGGATCTCGATGATGACGTTGACGTCCTCGGGGACGTTCCTGCCCGGCGTGATGCCCTCGTAGGCCATGACGTACACCTCCTGGCGATGTCGGGGGGATTGGGCCTGCCGGCACGGCCGCCGGCGCGGGCGGCGATTATACTCACCCGGTCGCAAGTAAGGCCACGTCTCAGCGCTCTCGCCGGCCGGCCATCCCGCCCGGCTTGCCCGGGGCTGTGGGCTGCGGCAAATTCACGGCCTGGCCCGTGTGGGAGAAGACCATGGCCGAGGCGGCGGAGCGCGCGCTACGCATCCGGCGGGCAGAGGCCGCGGACTGCGGCCTGATCCTCGCCCTCATCCGGGAGCTCGCCGAGTACGAGCGCCTCGCCCACGAGGTGGTGGCGGACGAGGCGCTGCTGCGCAAGCACCTGTTCGGCCCGCAGCCGGCGGCGGAAGTGCTGCTCGCCGAGGCCGGTGACGAGCCCGTCGGCTTCGCGCTCTTCTTCACCAGCTTCAGCACCTTCCTCGGCCGCCCCGGGCTCTACCTGGAGGATCTGTTCGTGCGCCCGGCCCATCGCGGGCAGGGCTACGGCCAGGCGCTGATCGGCGCCCTCGCCCGGCTCGCGCTGGAGCGCGGTTGCGGGCGGCTGGAGTGGTCGGTGCTCGACTGGAACACGCCCGCCATCGGGTTCTACCGGGCGCTCGGCGCCGAGCCGATGGACGAGTGGACCACCTACCGCGTCACCGGCGCTGCCCTGGAGCGTCTCGGCAACGGCGGCGGCCACGCATGAGCCGCTCCAACGTCGTGCTCATCGGCATGCCCGGCGCCGGCAAGAGCACCGTCGGCGTGCTCCTCGCCAAGCGCCTCGCTCTCGGCTTCGTCGATACCGATCTGCTGATCCAGAGCCACGCCGGGCGCAGCCTGCAGACCATCGTCGACCAGCAGGGGCATGAGGCTCTGCGGGCGGTGGAGGAGGAGGTGCTGCAGACGCTCACGGTGCGCGACCACGTGATCGCCACCGGCGGCAGCGCGGTGTACAGCGAGGCCGCCATGGCCGCCCTGCGCCGGGACGGCGTGATCGTGCATCTGCACGTGGACTGGCCGGTGCTCGAGCGCCGGGTCACCAACCTCGACACCCGCGGCATCGCCAAGGCCGGCGACCAGACGCTGCGGGACGTCTACGACGAGCGTGAGCCCCTGTATCAGCGCCACGCCGAGATCACGGTGGACGCCTCGCAGCTTGACCAGGAGGCGACGATGGAGGCCATCGTGGAGGCGCTGCAAGGGCGTGGTCAGGCGCATCACACCTGACGTCAACCCATCGCGGAGGCCGGCATCAGCTTGCGCAGGGCGGGACGTGGCGGGAGCGCCCCGGGCACTGCATATGACCCCTGAACGCCGCCGCGGACAGGACTGACTCCGGCGTTGCATCCATCCCCGCCTGCGGGCAGCCTGATGGTGGCGGTGCGGTGTGCTTCGGCATCATCGGGAGACAGCCATGGCCCTGGATGATCCACCGCGCGGCCTGCTCATCGACATCGACGGCGTGCTCTACGTGGGCGACGCCGCCCTGCCCGGCGCCGGTGAGGCGCTGCAACGGCTGCGTGCGGCCGGGCTGCCGCTGCGCTTCGTCACCAACACCACGCGCCGCTCCGCGGACGATCTGCTCGGGAAGCTGCGGGGGCTCGGCTTCGAGGTGGCGCCGGAGGAGCTGCTCACCGCCCCTCGGGCCGCTGCGCACTGGCTGCGGGCACGGGGCAGCCCGCGCATCCTGCCGCTGATCCCGGAGGTGCTGGAGGACGAATTCAGCGAATTCCCCGTGGATGAGGTGACGCCCGAGGTGGTGCTGCTGGGCGACCTCGGGGACGCCTGGCGCTACCAGCATCTCAACCAGGCGTTCCGGGCGCTGATGGATGGCGCCGAGCTGCTGGCGCTGCACCGCAGCCGCTACTGGCGCACGGAGACGGGCCTGCAGCTCGACCTCGGCGGCTTCGTCGCCGCGCTGGAATACGCCAGCGGCTGCGAGGCGGTGATCGCGGGCAAGCCGGCGGCGGCCTTTTTCGCCGCGGCGCTGGACGGCCTGGGCGTGGCGGCCAGCGAAGCGCTGATGGTCGGAGACGATCTGGAGGCGGATGTCGGCGGCGCCCAGGCGGCGGGGATTCCCGGCGCGCTGGTGCGCACCGGCAAGTTCCGGGAAACGCAGCTGGCCCGGTCCGAGGTCCGGCCGGCGGCGGTGATCGATTCCATCGCCGAGCTGCCGGCGCTGCTGGGGATGCGCTGATCGGGCTGGGAGGGGCGAGCCGCCGCCGCAGCTCTGGCATAATGCGGCGTTCCCCCTCGCCGAGCCGCGGAGAGTCGATGAGTCGCAAGATCCTCGTCACCAGCGCCCTGCCCTATGCCAACGGGCCGATCCACCTGGGCCATCTGGTGGAGTACATCCAGACCGACATCTGGGTGCGCTTTCAGAAGCTGCAGGGTCATGAGTGCTGGTACGTCTGCGCCGACGATGCCCACGGCACGCCGATCATGCTCAAGGCCCGGGAGCAGGGCATCACGCCCGAGGCACTGATCGAGCGCGTCGGCCGCGAGCACCGCGAGGACTTCGCCGGCTTCGGTGTGGCCTTTGACAACTACCACACCACCCACTCCGAGGAGAACCGCCACTACTCGGAGCTGATCTACGCCCGCCTGCGGGACGGCGGCTGGATCGACCGCCAGACCATCACCCAGGCCTACGACGAACGCGAGGGGATGTTCCTCCCCGACCGCTACATCAAGGGCACCTGCCCCCGCTGCGGTGCCGCCGACCAGTACGGCGACAACTGCGAGGTCTGTGGCGCAAGCTATTCGCCGGACGAGCTCAGGGACCCGGTCTCGGTGGTCTCCGGCGAGCGCCCGGTGCCGCGGGAGTCAGAGCATTTCTTCTTCCGCCTGCAGGACTTCGAGGGGATGCTGCGGGAATGGGCCGGGGGCGACCGGCTGCAGGAGGAGATGGCGAACAAGCTGCGCGAGTGGTTCGACGAGGGCCTGCGCGCCTGGGACATCTCCCGCGACGCGCCCTATTTCGGCTTCGAGATTCCCGATGCGCCGGGCAAATACTTCTACGTCTGGCTGGACGCGCCCATCGGCTACATGGCGAGCTTCCGCAACCTCTGCGAGCGCGAGGGGCTGGACTTCGACGAGTACTGGGCGGCGGACTCCGAGGCGGAGCTGTATCACTTCATCGGCAAGGATATCGTCTACTTCCATGCCCTGTTCTGGCCGGCGATGCTGCATGGCGCCGGCTTCCGCAAGCCGACCCGGGTCAACGCCCACGGCTTCCTGACCATCAACGGCCAGAAGATGTCGAAGTCCCGCGGCACCTTCATCATGGCCTCGACGTATCTGCGCCACCTCAACCCCGAGTACCTGCGCTACTACTTCGCCGCCAAGCTGAGTGACGGCGTCCACGACCTCGATCTCAACCTCGAGGACTTCAGCCAGCGGGTGAACTCGGACCTGGTGGGCAAGCTCGTGAACATCGCGAGCCGCTGCGCCGGCTTCATCAACAAGCGCTTCGACAACCGCCTCGGGCGCCGGCTGGAGTCGCCGGAGCTGTTCCGCCGCTTCACCGCCCGCGGCGAGGTCATCGCCGAGCTCTACGAGCGGCGCGACTTCGCCCGGGCCATGCGCGAGACCATGGCCCTCGCCGACGAGGCCAACCAGTACATCGACGAGCAGAAGCCCTGGGTGATGGCGAAGGATCCGGACCAGGCGGAGCAGGTCCAGGCCGTGTGCACCACGGGCCTCAACCTCTTCCGCGTGCTCATGCTCTACCTCAAGCCGGTGCTGCCGCGCACGGCCGAGGCCGCGGAGGCCTTCCTCAACGTCCCGCCGCTACGCTGGGCGGACGTCGGCCAGCCCCTGCTCGACCACCCGGTGGCGCGCTTCCGCCCGCTGATGACCCGGGTGGACCCGGAGCGCATCGAGGCGATGATCGCCGAGTCCAGGGACACCATGGGGCGCAAGACGACGGCACCCGCGGAGGAGGCAGTCGATGCTTCCCCTGCGGAGCCCATCGCCGAGGAGATCGGTTACGAGGACTTCGCGCGGGTGGACCTGCGCGTGGCGCGCATCGAGCGCGCGGAGCACGTGGAGGGCGCGGACAAGCTGCTGCGCCTGGTGCTCGACCTCGGCGGCGAGGAGCGCCAGGTCTTTGCCGGCATCAAGTCCGCCTACGCCCCTGACGAGCTGCAGGGGCGGCTCACGGTGATGGTGGCCAATCTCAAGCCGCGCAAGATGCGTTTCGGCGTCTCCGAGGGCATGGTGCTGGCCGCCGGCCCCGGCGGCGACGAGCTCTGGCTGCTGGCGCCCGACGCCGGCGCCCGGCCCGGCATGCGGGTGAAGTGACGCCGTGACCGCCCGCGAGCCCGAGGCACCGCTCACCGAGCGCATCGATGCCCTGCTGCCCCAGACCCAGTGCCGGCAGTGCGGCTTTGCCGGCTGCCGGCCCTATGCCGAGGCCATCGCCCGCGGCGAGGCAGACATCGACCAGTGCCCGCCCGGCGGCGACGCCGGCGCCGCCGCGCTGGCGCGGCTGCTCGGGCGCACTCCGAAGCCGGTGGACCGCCGCTACGGTACCCCCGGACCGGTACAGCTTGCCTGGATCGACGAGGCCCCCTGCATCGGCTGCACCAAGTGCATCCAGGCCTGCCCGGTGGACGCCATCCTCGGCGCCCGCGGACAGATGCACACCGTCATCACCGAGGAGTGCACCGGCTGCGAGCTCTGCGTCGACCCCTGCCCGGTGGACTGCATCCACCTGGTGCCGGCCGGGCGCGAGCATGAGGATGCCGCCACCCGCCAGGCCCGGGCGGACCGGGCGCGCGAGCGCCATCGCGAGCGCGAGCGACGACTCGCCGAGCGGCGCGCGGAGAAGACGGCCCAGCGCGAACGGCGGCGGGCCGCCGCGGCCCGCAGCGGCGTGCCGGACCGGGACACGCGCCGCGCGGCGGTCCAGGCCGCGCTGGAGCGGGTGCGCGCCCGGCGCCGCAGCGGGGGGCGTACGCCATGAACCGCGAGAAGCGCGCCGAGATCTTCCGCCGCCTCCGCGACGCCAATCCGGCGCCCACCACCGAGCTCACCTACAGCACACCGTTCGAGCTGCTGGTGGCGGTCATGCTCTCGGCCCAGGCCACCGACCGCAGCGTCAACGCGGCGACCGCGCGCCTGTTCCCGGTGGCGAACACCCCCGAGGCGATCCTCGCCCTGGGCGAGGAAGGCGTGAAGCAGCACATCCGGACCATCGGGCTCTACAACAGCAAGGCGAAAAACCTCATCGCCACCTGCCGGCAGCTCGTCGAGCAGCATGGCGGCGAGGTCCCGCGTACGCGCCAGGCGCTGGAGGCGCTGCCCGGCGTCGGCCGCAAGACCGCCAACGTCATCCTCAACACCGCGTTCGGGGAGCCGACCCTGGCCGTGGACACGCACATCTTCCGCGTCGCCAACCGCACCGGTCTCGCCCCGGGGCGCAACGTGCGCGAGGTGGAGGACCGGCTGCTGCGGCACGTGCCGCGGGAGTTCCTGAAGGACGCCCATCACTGGCTGATCCTGCACGGGCGCTACGTCTGCACCGCCCGCAAGCCCCGGTGCGGCGCCTGCGTGATATTCGACCTCTGCGAGTTCCGGGAAAAGGACAAGTACGCGGAGGCCTGACCCGGAGCGGCGCGGCTCTGCCGCGCTGCCCGGGGCGCGCCGATCAGTTGCCGCGATGCATCATGCCGCCCTGGCCCATGCCGTGGCCGCCAGCCCCCTGGCCCGGCATCATGCCGCCGCTCCCCTGCTGCATGCGTTCGCGCAGCTGCGCCTGGAAATCCTCCGGCAGGGCGTCGCGGACGGCGGACCGGAAACGCAGACCGGAAAGCATCATGTCTCGACGGGCGGCGGACAGGCGGTCATAGGCCTCGGCGACGGCGTCCTCGTCCAGGGTATCCGCGCTCAGCGCGGCCTGCAGATCACGCCGGGCTTCCGCCATGGCGAGCATCTGGTCGAAGCGCTCCGCGGCATGCTCCGCATGCAGCTCCCGCAGCCGGTCGCGCTCCGCCTGCGGCAGCCCGGCGAGCCCGGCCGCAAAGGCGCCCATCATGCCCTGGCCCATCATGCCCTGGCCCATCATTCCCGGGCCCATCATCCCCGGGCCCATCATCCCGTGGCCCATCATGCCGGGCTGCATCATGCCCTCGCCCATCATGCCGGGACCCATCGCCCCGGAGCCCATCATGCCGTAATGACCGGGCCACGGTCCGTGATGACCGGCATCCTCCCCATATCCGCTGCCTGAGCCGCCATGGGCTAGGGCAGCGCCGGCGACCGCCACGCCGAGAGCGAGAACCAGTAGCGTGCTGCGCATCGCGTTTCCTCCCAAGCTCGAGATGTGGCTCGAGAATACACCCGGGGGCATATGGCGAGCCATGCCAATCAGCGCCCGCCCTGCCACGGCTCGAGAATCTCCCGGGCGAGCCGGCGGCCGCGGTCGGTCAGAGCGAGATGGCCATCCTGCCGGGCCACGAGGCCGCGCTGGGTCGCCTCCGAGAGCGTAGCCTCGACCCGGCCGGGCGACCACATCAGGTGATCGTTCAGGGCCGCGGTACGGCTCTCCTCCGCCGCCTGCGGGCCGGCCTCGTGCTGGTAGAGGTGCACGGCCAGGGTGCGCAGGGCGTTCTCCAGCGCCTGGCGCCGCTGCCGCCGCCAGCGCACCAGCATGCCGTGGCGCGGTCCAGCCACCAGCGCCAGCAGCAGGCATACCCCGGTCATCAGCGCCATCATGCCGCCGATGGAGACATTCAGCGCAATGGCGGCGGCGTAGCCGAGCGGGCTCGAGAGCATGCCGATGGCCATGGCGTAGAGAAGCATGCGATCCAGCCGGTCGGTGAGGAGGTAGGCCGCTGACGGCGGCACGATGACGAAGGCGATGAACAGCACCACCCCCACCGCATCGAAGGCGGCCACCGCCGTGGTGCTGGTGAGCAGCAGTAGGGCATAGAACAGCAGCGCGGGCGCGAAACCGAGCGCCTGCGCGAGCTGCGGGTCGAAGGTGGCGATCTTGAGCTCCTTGTAGAACAGGCCGACGAAAAGGGCGTTGACGAGGGTCACCGCGGCCATGGCGAGCAGCGCCGTGGGCACCTCGACCCCACCCAGCGGCGTCGTCTCCAGCCACACGAAACCGATCTCCCCGAGCAGCACCGTATGCTCGTCGACGTGGACGTCGCGGGCGTAGAGGTTCAGCAGCAGCACGCCGACTGCGAACAGCACGGGAAACACCAGGCCGATGGCGGCGTCCTGGCGCACGCGGCGCGTCTGCGTCAGCGCCTCGATAAGCATGACGGTGAAGACCCCCGTCAACGCCGCGCCGACGACCTGGACCGGGCCGCTGATCTGCCCGGTTAGCAGCCAGACGATGACGATGCCGAAGATCACCGTATGGCTGATGGCGTCGGACAGCATGCTGTTGCCGCGCAGCACGAGGAAGCAGCCCACCAGCGCGGCGGCAACCCCCACAAGGGCACCGGTGAGCATGATCACAAACGGCGGCTGCGAGAGCAGTTCCGCGAACATCAGCCGCCATCCCGGGCGAGGTCGCCACCGGCCTGTAGGTACTTCGCGCGCGAGCGGCCACGCCTGGTGAGGACCCAGTGCGCCCCCTCCTCGCGCATGTGCTGGCAGGAGCGCACCAGCCCACGGCGCGCCAGCGCCTGCAGCGAGCGCCGCGTGCCTACGCCGTGATAGGCATCCACCGCGCCCTGCTCCGTCGGGTAGTGGGGATCCTCATGCGCGCTCGCGAGGCGGTAGAGCGTGAGCAGCACGGCCTCCTGGCTCAGCCGGCGGCGGAAGGCAAGGCGCCGGTGCAGCCCCCAGAGCAGCCCCCGTCCCGGGGCGATCAGCAACGAGACCAGGGTGATGGCGGAGGCGCTCAGGACCACCAGCGGACCCGTGGCGAGACCGCGTCCGAGCGCGCTGACCACGGCGCCGAAGACGCCCGCGGCAACCCCCATCAGCGCCGCCACGATGACCATGATGCCAAGCGAGCGCGCCCACTGCCGCGCGGCCACCGCGGGCGCGATAACCATCGCCGCCATCAGCACGACGCCCACCATCTGCAGACCCACCACGATGGCAAGCGCCACCATCACTGTCAGCAGCGCATCCAGCAGTCGCACGGGCAGACCGATCACCCCGGCGAATTCCGGGTCGAACGTGACCAGCTTGAGCTCCTTCCACAGCAGCGCCACCATCGTGAGCGCGAATGCGGTGATCCCGCCCATCACCCAGAGATCCCGGCGCAGGATGGCCGCCGCCTGACCGAACAGAAAGGCGTCCAGGCCACCCTGGCTGGCGTTGCCGGTGCCCTGGATGTAGGTGAGCAGCACCACGCCTGCGGCGAACGAGAGGCTAAGCGCGATGCCGAGCGCGGCGTCGGTCTTCAGGCGGGTCATGCGCACCAGGGCGAGCATGGCCAGCGCGGCCAGCACGCCGGTGAGCAGCGCGCCGGCGAGGATACTGCCGAGCTCACGCCCGCCAGCGACCAGGAAGCCGAGGCAGACGCCGGGCAGCGCTGCATGGGAGAGCGTATCCCCCAGCAGGCTCTGCTCGCGCAGCACCGCGAAGCAGCCCAGGGCGCCGCTGACGATCCCGAGCAGCGCGGCGCCGAGGGCGACGTTCTGGATGGTGTAGTCGCCGATCAGCTCCAGCAGTGCCGTCATGGCACGGCCCGCTCGCGCGCCGCCGCGCCGGCGTCCGGCGACTCCTCGTCCTCGCCGGACGCGCCGGTCTGCAGCAGCGCGACCTGGCCACCATAGGCGCGCCGCAGGTTTGCGGCGGTATAGGTTTCGGCCATCGCGCCCTGGGCGACGACCCGGACGTTGAGCAGGACCAGCCAGTCGAAGTAGCTACGCACGGTATTCAGGTCATGATGGACGACGATGGCAGTCTTGCCGCGATCACGGAGGCCGCGCAGCAGCTCGATGATGGCCCGCTCGGTGGTCGCGTCAACGCCCGCCATGGGCTCGTCCAGGAAGTAGATATCCGCGTCCTGCACGAGGGCGCGCGCCAGGAAGACGCGCTGCTGCTGCCCGCCCGAGAGCTCGCTGATCTGTCGGTCCGCGAGCGGTGCCATGCCAACCTCATCAAGCGCCGCGCGGGCACGGGCGCGTTCCGCACGCCCGGGGCGGCGGAACCAGCCGAGTTGCCCATATAGCCCCATGGTCACCACGTCCAGGGCGCTCGTGGGGAACTCCCAGTCGACGCTGGAGCGCTGCGGCACGTACCCGACGCGGCGGCGTTGCGCCGCGTACGGCCGCCCGAACAGCCGCACGTGCCCGGCCGCGGGCGGGATCAGCCCGAGCACGGTCTTGAGCAGGGTGCTTTTGCCCGCGCCGTTGGGGCCGACGATACCGCAGAGCACACCGGGCGGCACGTCGAGATCGATGTCCCAGAGTGCGGGTCGGTCGCCGTAGCTGACCGTCAGGTCCTCCACGTGGAGCGCCAGCTCGGGCTCGTGCAGATGGCTTGCGGGCATTCACGGTCTCCTTGCAGGTACCCGGTAATCACGCATCCGGGCGGGCCGGGGCGCCCCAGCGCTCGGCCCAGGTAGCCAGCGGCGCGGGCAGCGCCGGCACCGATCCGCCCAGGGCGCGCACGATGGTTTCGGTATTCGAGACGATCATCCCGATATAGGTACCCTCGGCCGTGCCCGGTTCGCCCATGGCATCCGAGTAGAGCTCGCCGCCGAGCTCGACGGGCTGCCCGCGCTCCCTGGCAGCGGCGATCACCGCCTCGATGGTGCGCGGATTGATCGTGCTCTCGATGAAAACGGCGGGCACCCCACGTTCCGCCACTGTCTGCGCCATGCGCCGGATGTCGGCGACACCCGCCTCGGACTCCGTGCTGATGCCCTGGATGCCGGCAACCTCGATATCGTACGCACGACCATAGTAGGCGAACGCATCGTGCGCCGTGACCAGGATGCGCTGCGATTCCGGGATGCTCGCCACAGCCTCCCGGACCCAGGCATCGAGGGCCTCGAGCTGCTCCACGTACGTCCCGGCCCGACGTTCGATGGCAGCGGCGCACTCCGGACGCAGGTCCACCACCGCCTGACTGATGGTCGGCACAATCTGCCGCCAGAGGCTGACGTCCATCCACAAGTGGGGGTCGATGCCGTAGATGTCCTGGACCGTAATCAGCTGCCCCGTGTCGATGGAAGCGGGGGCTACCGCGATGGTCGGTTTGCGCTGCCCGAAGCGCTCCAGCACGTTCCCGAGCTGGCCTTCCAGCGAGTACCCGGAGTAGAGGATCAGGTCGGCCTCCTGGAAAAGGGCGACATCACCGGCGCTCGCCTGATACAGGTGCGGATCCACGCCCGGTCCCATGATGGGCGTCACCTCCGCGCAGTCGCCGAGCACCGTCTGTGCCACATCCGCGATCATCCCGATCGTCGTCACGACCCGGACCGGACCCTCCTGCGCGGCCGCCGAGGCGCCGATTCCGAAGGCCGCGACAATGCCGGCCAACCACACCCGTATCATGGGATTATCTCGCTTTTGCAGAAGATGCTGTGAAATGTAGCAAGGTCTTAATTCCGGGACAAGCCTCCACGCAGCGCGAGCGGGCACGCGCCGCTGGATCCGGGGCAATCGTCATCCCCCTCCGGCGTAGCGGACGGGTGGCCAATCCGGGCGCTAGCGCCGGGCCGATGACCGGGCGCCCGCGACGCCCGAACCCGCGCGCGTTCCGCGCCGGCCCGGGCACGGGCGTCAGTTGTTCCAGGGGCTCATGGCACCCCCGCCGGTGCTGCCCGCAGCATCCTCGCCGAAGTGCTCGGCCAGATAGTCGAGGATCACCTCCCGGTTCTCCGGGCCGGGCTCCATCATGCCCTGCTCCTCGACCATCCAGTCGAGGGTGCTGTCCCAGCGCTCCCGGCTCTTGCCCTGCTGGGTCACGAGACGAATGGAGTGGCAGGCCGAGCAGAGCGCCCGCACCAGGGTACGGCCCTCGCCCGGTGGCAGCGGACCGGCATCCTGAGCCGACGCGGGCAGGGCCAGCAGCAGCGCTGCCAGCCCCGCCAGCACCCGTCGAGGCGCTCCCCTCATACCGGCACCCGCACCGCGATCCGGTGCATGGAGTTGTTGAGATAGCCTTTGGGATTCCAGGCCACCGCGAACGGCTGGCTCTCTCCGGCGTCGTCCGTGGCGCGGGCCCACACCTCGTAGTAGCCCTTCTGCGGAAACTCTAGCCGAGCCCGCCAGCGCTGCCAGGAGTAGGGGTTGGGCGGCGGCGAGAGCTCCGCCTGGTGCCAGGTGCTGCCGAAGTCGTAGGAGACGTGCACCGCGCGCACGGCACGGTCCCCGGCCCAGGCATGACCCCGCACCTCGAGCCTGCGGTGATCCCGGGGCAGCTCATGCCCGGACATGGGCGAGGTAATGAGCGACTTCACGGGCATCGACTCGATGATCCTGAAGTCCTCCTCCGGCACTTCCTGACCCGGCTCCACCGGATAGCGCGGCACCCGATAGGACATCCCGCCCATTTTCTGGCCGTCGTGCACCCGGTCCCGCACCCAGATGCGGCTCAGCCACTTCTGCGATACCGAGCCCGGCCAGCCCGGCGCCACGATACGCAGCGGCGCCCCGTTCATGGGATGCAGCGCGTCTCCGTTCATGCGGAAGGCGACCAGCGTGTGCGGGTCCATGGCCTTCCAGATGGGCATGCCGCGGGAGATCGCGTCCCGCTCCGGATCGCCGGAGAGATGGCTGTCGCGCCCGTAATGGCCGGTATAGCGGGCGGTGTCCCGCATGCCCGCGGCCCTCAGCACGTCGCGCAGGCGCACGCCGGTCCACTCGGCGTTGCCGATGGCACCCAGGGTCCACTGATTGCCGCTCGCCGGGGGGTTGAAGGCGGCACGCCCATTGCCCCCGCACTCGAGCTGCAGGCGCAGGGTCACCACCTCGAAGCGCGACTGCAGATCCTCGATGCCGAGGTCCAGCGGGTTGTCCACCTCGCCGTCCACGGTCATGCGCCAGCCGTCCGGGGTGTAGTCGCCGGGCGGCAGGCCATTGTTGCGGATGAAGTGCCGCGCCGTGGGCGTGACGTCGTCATCGAGCAGATGCGGCGGGGTCTCGGCGTTCACCGGGCGGTCGTTCAGCACGCGCAGCCCGTCCTTGCCCTCGATCTCGAACGCCCCGGTCTCCTCGGCCAGGGCGGCGGGAATCAGGCCACCGGGCATATTGCGGTGGAACGGGATGCTGCCCCCCACCACCGCAGCCATCGTGGCCAGCCCCGCCCCCTTGAGGAATCCCCGGCGGTCACTGCACCAGCGGCGGCCGAACAGCAGGGCGTCCGCGCGCTCGGGGTCGGTCTCGTACAGCTCGCAGATCCCGCGTTCCTGTTTGCGTTGCTCGCTCATCGCTCTCTCCTCTGCCGGTCATGACGGCTTCTGCCCCCGCTTGTCACGCGGGGTCACGGAGAGACGAACGGGGCCAGCGGTTTATTCCCTCGCTGCGGGAATCCCGGCGCTCAGCCGACGCACGGTGCGCTGCGCGCACGGCTGCGGGCAAGGGCGAGGCGGGTCGCGGGATCGGGCTGGGCATGCGCTCGCGAGGCCTCGCGCAGCGTCTCGAGGAGCATGCGATGACGATCGGAGGCCATTCCGCTCACCGCCAGGACATAGCGCAGGGGCCCGGCCTGCCAGTGCCTCAGATCGACCCGGCCGTTAGGCGAGGCCAGCGCCGCTGCCGCTCCGCGCGCAGGCGCCGCGAACAGGCTCACGCGGCAGCCGCGGCTGCCCAGATAGCCGAGCTGGATCGCGGACCGGCCATCGGGGAGCGCCAGGCGCCTGACCGCGGCCAGCTCCAGTCCGGCCGCGGTCAAATCCGGCACGAAAACGCCCGCGGGCAGGTCGGAGACCGCCCGCAGGGCGGCGTCATCCGGCGACCAGGCCGCGTGGGCCTGCACCAGCTGCGCACCCAGGCGCTCGCCCTGGGGCGTCGGCGCCAGCAGCGCGATGACCACGGCCAGCGCCGCCACCACCGCCGCCGCCAGCAGCGGCCGCGGTGCGCGCCGCCGCCCGGCGCTCTCCTGCGCACCCGGAAGCCGCGCGAGGCGCCGCTTGAGCCGCCGCAGGGCGTCCACCTCCGCGGCGAGCCCGGCGTCGGCGGCCACCGCCGCCGCCACCGCCGCCGCCTCGCGAGCCGGCAGCTCGCCATCGACGTAGGCGTTCAGGGTCTCCCAGTCCGGCCGCCGTTCACCGCTCATTCACGGTCTCCTCCCTGGCTCAGAACCCCCGGCTCGAGCGCGCCCAGCAGGGCGCGCCGCGCCCGGGCCAGGCGGCTCATGACGGTGCCCACCGGCAGTGCCAGCGTCGCCGCCGCCTCGCGATAGCCGTAGCCCTGCAGATCCACCAGCAGGATCACCTCGTACTGGGCGGGCGGCAGGCGCCGCAGCGCCTGGCGCAGCGCAATTTCCTCCTCCGGCGCAGCGCCTTGGCCAAGCGCCCAGCCAGCGGCGGCGCGGGCCACGCTCGGCTCGGCCTCGCGCCGGCGCCGCTCGGCCCGCACGCCGTCGACATGGCAATGACGCAGCGTGCGGAACAGCCAGCGCCCGCGGGCGCGCTCGGCGGCTGGCAGCCGCTCGGCGGCCAGCGCCCGCGCCGCACACTCCTGCACCAGATCCTGCGCCCGCTCGCGATCCCGCGTGAGCGTCATCGCGTAGGCGAACAGCGGCCGCATCCAGCATACGAGCCACTCGCGAGCGGTAGCCATGACCGGCCTACCCCACACTCTCCTCGGACCCTGCCCACCGAATCTAGCGCGCCCGGCGCCCGGCGCAAGCCCGCCCGGCGCCGGCGGTCACAACACTGATACACGTCGGTCGTCAATGCGACATACACCCCTGCAAGCCTCTTTGGTGCCCCTTCAAGGACGCAGCCGACGGAGGTATAGCCATGTCCCGCCGCAACGATTGCATCGATCGTTCCCGCCGCCGTCTGCTCGGAGCCGGCGCGGCGCTGGGCGCCGGCGCGGTGGTGCTGCCGTGGGCCGGCCGGGCGCCGGCGGTGGTCACCTCGGAAAGGAGCCGCCCGCAGATCCCCCATGGCGTGGCAAGCGGCGACGTCACACCACACTCGGCCATGATCTGGAGCCGCAGCGACCGCCCCGCCCGAATGCTGGTGGAGACGGCACCGACGGAGTCCTTCCGCCTAGCGCGCCCGCTGCGGGGGCCCGAGGCGCTGGCGGCGGACGACTACACCGCCCGCCTTTACCTGCGCGATCTGCCCGCGGGCGAGGACGTCTTCTACCGGGTGCGCTTCCAGAGCCTGGAGGATCCGCGCGCGGTGAGCGAGCCCGTGGTCGGACGCCTGCGCACCCCGGGCGGCGGGCGCGGGGACGTGCGCTTCGTCTGGGGTGGCGACACTGCGGGCCAGGGCTGGGGCATCGACGAGAGCCTTGGCGGCATGCGCATCTACGAGGCCATGCGCAGCCTCGCCCCGGACTTCTTCATCCACAGCGGCGACACCGTCTACGCCGACGGCCCGCTGGAGCGCGAGGTCGCTCTGCCCGACGGCGGCACCTGGCGCAACCTCGTCACCGAGGAGAAGAGCAAGGTGGCGGAGACCCTGGACGAGTTCCGCGGCCAGTACCGCTACAACCTGCTGGACCGCAACGTCCGCGCCTTCAACGCCGAGGTGCCGCAGCTCTGGCAGTGGGACGACCACGAGACCGTGAACAACTGGTACCCCGGCGAGGTGCTGGAGGACGAGCGCTACCGCGTGAGCAGCGTCGATCTGCTCGCCGCCCGCGCCCGCCGCGCCTTCCTCGAGTACGCCCCGCTGCGCCCGGTGGCGGGCGACCCCCAGCGCATCTACCGGCATCAGGCCATGGGCCCGCACCTGGAGCTGTTCTTCCTCGACAAGCGCAGCTACCGCGGCCCCAACACCCGCAACCGGCAGGCCGCACCCGGCCCCGATACTGCCCTCCTCGGCGGCGAGCAGATCGCCTGGTTGAAGCGCGCCCTGCTCGCCTCCCGCAGCACCTGGAAGGTGATCGCCTCGGACATGCCGGTGGGGCTCATCGTGAGCGACGGCGAGGCCTTCGAGAACGGCGCCAACGGCGACGGCCCGCCCCTCGGCCGCGAGCACGACATCGCCGAGCTGCTGCGCTTCATCCACCACAACGACATCCGCAACGTCGTCTGGCTGACCGCCGACGTCCACTACGCCGCCGCCCACTACTACGACCCGGCGAAGGCCCGCTTCGCCGACTTCCGCCCCTTCTGGGAGTTCGTCACTGGGCCGCTGCACGCCGGGACCTTCGGCCCCAACGCCCTCGATCCGACCTTCGGCCCGCAGGTGATGTACCAGAAGGCGCCGCCGGAGGGTCAGCGCAACCTGCCGCCCTCCGCCGGCCTGCAGTTCTTCGGCGACGTCCGCATCGACGGCGCCAGCGGCGTGATGAAGGTCGCCCTGCGGGATATCGACGGGCAGTCGCTGTTCAGCGTCGACCTGGAGCCCGAAACCGCCTGACCCTTGCCGGGGCGGCCACGCCGCCCCGGACGCTTCCCGTCGCGCGCGTCCTGCGGTTCCCTGCCACCGGGGATCATCGGGAGCCCAGGATGAACCGGGCCGAGAGGACCTGCCGGCTCCACGGGCTGCTGCAGGGACGCCAATCGGTGTCCCTCGCCCGGATCTACGGACGAGCTGGAAATCTCGCGCGCTACGGCCAAGCGCGACATCCAGTACCTGCGCGACTTCTTCCAGGCACCGCTGCTCTACCACCGCGAGCGCAACGGCTACCCCTACGCCCCCGACACCGCCGCATTCGAGCTGCCCGGCCTATGGTTGAACGAGAGCGAGATGTTCGCCCTGCTCGCCGCCGAGGAGCTGCTGGAGAGCGTGCAGCCGGGGCTGCTGCGCCGCCATCTCGGCCCGCTCAAGCGACGTCGCCGCCAGCTGCTCCACGGCTTAATCGGACTCGATTGGTTCGCGGAGATAGTCCACCAGGCGCCGCGTCACGCTGCGCGGCGGTGTGTTCGGTGGCCAGACGGCGTAGACGGGCATCGCCGTCACGGACCACTGTGGCAGCAAGGGGACGAGGTCACCGGTCACCAGGTCTTCCGCCACCAGGTAGTCCGGCGGGGAGGATATGCCCAGTCCTGCCCGGGTGAGCTGGTACATGGCGTCGACGCTGTCGACCTGGATGCGTGAGGTGAACTGGATACGAGCGCGCTCGCCGTGCGGGCCGATCAGATCCCGTGCCGGCGGCAGCATGGCCAGCCGGATCCAGGGCCACGCCGCGAGCTCCGAGGGCTCGGCCGGTCGCCCGTAGCGATGCAGGAGAGCCGGGGCACAGACCAGGGTGCGTTCGACCTGCCCCACGCTGACCGCCTTCAGCGCGCTGTCCGGCATGGTGCCGACCCGAAGGGCCATGTCGACGCCCTGGCCGACGATGTCGGTGCGGCGATCCGTGGCGATGAGGGTGATGGAGACGTCCGGGTGATCGTGGGCGAATGCAGTGATCCGCCGCATGAGGGGCCCGCGCAGGAGGGCGGCGGGAAAGGATACGGAGATCTCGCCGGCCACCTCCTTGGCATCCTCGGCGAATAGACGGGCGATGCTTTCCGCCGACCGCGCGAGGGCGCTCGCCTCGCCGAATACCCGGCGGCCGCTGGCGGTCAGCGCCAGCTTGCGTGGCGAGCGGTAGAGAAGCGCGGTGCCGCGCCGCTGCTCGAGCTGGGCGATGTGGTGGCTGACCACCGATGGCGAGAGGCCGAACGCCTCCGCCGCCTTCCGGAATGAACCGGTCTCCACCGTTTTAGCGAAGAGCACCAGCGCCCGCAGATCCTCCAGCATAGCTGCAGATTATCGAACACTGAAATCCAGGAAAATGGGATTGTGGCGATAACGCGGGTCGCTTAGCTTCCTCCCCGTCCAGTGGAGGATCGCCATGAGCCTGCTTCTCGCCATGGGCGGCTTTGCCGCTGCAATGTCGGCCTCGCCCGGACCGGTGAACATCATCACGCTGACCTCCGGCGTGACCAACGGAGTCAGGAGGACCCTACCCTTCGTCACCGGAGCCACCATCGGCTTCACCTGCCTGCTCGCTGCCATCGGCCTGGGGCTGTCCGGGCTCATCGACGCCTATCCGGCAGCGCTGCAGGTACTGAAGTACGCCGGCACGCTGTTCATCCTCTTTATGGCATGGCAGCTGTTCCGCGCGGGCGGTGCGCTGGAGCTAGGGCGGCGCGCCTGCCCCCGGTTCCTGGAAGGGTTTGCGCTTCAGTGGCTGAACCCGAAGGCATGGCTGGCCTGTGTGTCCGGAGTCAGCGCGTTCACCACGGCAGGGGACTACGCCGCACTGGCCGTCTTCTGCGCCCTATACTTCGTAATCTGCTTCCTCGGCATCGGTGGCTGGGCCGTTCTGGGCAACGCTGCCGTGGGGCTCGTGCGTAGCGAGCGGCGGATGCGGTGGTTCAACGCCGCCATGGGGACCTTGCTGGTTGGGGTCGCCGCCTACCTGTTGCTGAGCGAGGTGCCACCGCCATCGGCGACCGCCTTGTAAACCGCATCCTGACTACGTACCCGCCTCAGTCATGCCGCTGGGACCTCGCGGGCGGGATAACGGCCGTGCTGGCTGCGACCCGGGACGGCCAGGACGACGCGCGGGAGAGTCACCGGGCGCAGGCCAGCTCATCGGTCCTGAGCACACACGTCACGCGCAACGCGGCGCTGCCCGTCGGACCCGCGCCCGCAGCCGTGAGGCAACCGCCCTACCGGAACGCCGGCTCGTCGAAGCTGCGCAGCTTGCGGGAGTGGAGGGCGTCGATGCCCGCCTCCTCGAGCACGCGCAGGGTCTCCAGGCCGATGGTGAGGTGCTGGTTGATGCGGGTGTGATAGAAGGCGTTGGCCATGCTGCGGAGCTTCAGCTCGCCGTGCATGGGCTTGTCCGAGACGCAGAGCAGCGTGCCGTAGGGCACGCGCAGGCGGAAGCCGTTGGCGGCGATGGTGGCGCTCTCCATGTCCACGGCGATGGCGCGGGACTGGCTGAAGCGCTCGTAGAGCTCCTCGTAGCGGAACTCCCAGTTGCGGTTGTCGGTGCTCGCCACGGTGCCGGTGCGCAGGCGCGTCTTGATATCGCTGCCGGTGAGGCCGGTGACCGCGACCACCGCCTGCTGCAGGGCCACCTGGATTTCGGCGATGGGCGGCACCGGCACCCACAGGGGCAGATCCTGATCCAGCACGTGGTCCTCGCGGATATAGGCGTGGGCGAGGACGTAGTCGCCGAGCTGCTGGGAACGGCGCAGTCCCCCGCAGTGGCCGACCATGATCCAGCAGTGCGGGCGCAGCACCGCCAGGTGGTCGGTGATGGTCTTGGCATTGGAAGGTCCGGTGCCGATGTTGATCAGCGTCACCCCGAGGCCGTCCGCCCGCTTCAAGTGATAGGCCGGCATAGGCGGCTGCTGCGCCGGCGGCACGCCGCCGGCGGGCGTCTCCGGATCACCGTCCTCCACCACATCCCCGGGCTCGACGAAGGCCGTGTAGACCGCGCTGTCCACCACCTGCTCGTGGCCGTAGGCGATGAAGTCGTCCACGTAGCGCTGGTAGTTGGTGAACAGGACGAAGCCCTGGAAGTGGCGCGGATCCGTGCCGGTGTAGTGGTGCAGGCGCTGCAGGGCGAGATCCACCCGCAGCGCCGGAAACAGGGACAGCGGCAGCGGGTGACCGGGCGGCGTGCGATGCGTGCCGTTGGCGATGGCATCGCCGATGCGCCCGAGGTTCGGCAGGTGGAAGATGCGCTCCATCTGCCGGACCTGCTCGGCGGTGAGGTCGGCGGTGGCTTCCTCCACCACAAACGGCAGCGGCATCGGCTCGTCGCTCACGCCCACCAGAACCGGCACGCCGTGGTGCTCGATCAGCAGGCCGAGCTGCTCGCGATAGTAGTCGGCGAAGATGTCCGGTCGGGTGACCGTGGTGCCGTGCACGCCGGCGTTGCGCAGGGCGCCGTAGGTGGTGCGCGGGGCGACGTTCAGCTCGGAATGCCCCACTTCGATGCCGACGTAGGGGTAGCAGGCGTCGAGCACGCCGTCCGGCTCATGGTCACCGGCGACGAAGCGCCGGTGGCGCTCGCGGATGCGCTCGGCCGCCCCTTCGTAGAGCTCACGTATGCGCGCCACCGCCTCCTCTGCGGTGCGGCATATCTTCAGATCCCGCGCATTGCCGTGTCCGGTCTGCTCCATGCCGCCTCCCGAGGCCGCCACCGTATGCCGCCACTCTACGCCCGGCACGCGGCCGGGCGTAGACAGCGCCGCCGCTCAGCCGCGCCGCCTCGCCGCGACGCGCAAGCGCAGCGCGTTCAGCTTGATGAAGCCCTCGGCGTCCTTCTGGTCGTAGGCGCCGGCGTCGTCCTCGAAGGTGGCGATGCTGGCGTCGAACAGGCTGTCGGTCTCCGAGCGGCGGCCGACGACGATGACGTTGCCCTTGTAGAGCTTCAGGCGCACCGTGCCGTTGACGGTCCCCTGGGTGTCGTCGATGAGCGCCTGCAGGGCGCGGCGCTCGGGGCTCCACCAGTAGCCGTTGTAGATCAGCTCGGCGTACTTGGGCATGGCCTCGTCCTTTAGGTGGGCGGACTCGCGGTCGAGGGTGATGGACTCGATGGCACGACGGGCGCGCAGCAGGATGGTGCCGCCAGGGGTCTCGTAGCAGCCCCGGGACTTCATGCCGACGTAGCGGTTCTCGACGATGTCGATGCGGCCGATGCCGTTGTCGCCGCCAAGGCGGTTCAGCCGCGCGAGCAGCTCATGGGGGGCGAGGCGCTCGCCGTTGATGGCCACCGGGTCGCCGCGCTCGAAGTCGAGGTCGATCTGCGTCGGCTGGTCCGGGGCGGCCTCGGGGGCGACGCTCCAGCGCCACATGGCCTCCTCGGCGGGAGTCCAGGTGTCCTCCAGCACCCCACCCTCGTAGGAGATGTGCAGCAGGTTGGCGTCCATCGAGTACGGCGAGCCGCCGCCCTCTTTCCGGCCCTCGATGGGGATGCCGCGCTGCTCGGCGTAGGCGAGCAGCTTCTCGCGGGAGTTGAGGTCCCACTCCCGCCAGGGGGCGATGACGCGGATGCCGGGCTCGAGGCCGTAGTAGCCGAGCTCGAAGCGGACCTGGTCATTGCCCTTGCCGGTGGCGCCGTGGCAGACGGCGTCCGCCCCCACCTCGCGGGCGATCTCGATCTGGCGCTTGGCGATCAGCGGCCGGGCGATGGAGGTCCCGAGCAGGTACTCGCCCTCGTAGATGGCGTTGGCCCGGAACATCGGGAAGACGAAATCCCGCACGAACTCCTCGCGCAGGTCGTCGATGTAGATCTCCTGCACGCCGAGCTGCTCGGCCTTCTTCCGCGCGGGCTCCAGCTCCTCGCCCTGGCCGAGATCGGCGGTGAAGGTCACCACCTCGCAGTCGTAGGTATCCCGCAGCCACTGCAGGATCACGGACGTGTCCAGGCCGCCGGAGTAGGCGAGCACGACTTTTTTCACTTCACTCATCGAAGGGGTTCCCTTTCCGGGGCGGCCCGGTATGGCCACCCTCTGCGGCCCCGCAGGGCCTCTGAGTTTCGGGTTTCGAGCTTAAAGTTTAAAGTTCGGCGCAGCGCGCCACACGGCAGACTCGGGCGCCGCGCCGTGACCACCGCCCGGTGACGCCGCAGGCCGGAACCTGCCGTCGCGGTACAGCGGAGCCAAACCTTAAACCTTAAACTTTAAACCCGAAACTGCTGCGCAGCCGACCCGCGCAACTCCACCCGGCGCCCCACTCCAAAGGTCCGACCCATGGACAGCCTCACCATCACGCAGCCCGACGACTGGCATCTGCACCTGCGCGACGGCGACGTGCTCGCCGACGTCGTGCACTGGAGCGCCGCGCGTTTCGGGCGGGCCATCATCATGCCCAATCTGGTGCCGCCGGTGACCACCACCGAGGCCGCCGTGGCCTACCGGGAGCGCACCCTCGCGGCGCGGCCCGCAGGCTCCGGCTTCGAGCCGCTGATGACGCTCTACCTCACCGACAACACACCGGCGGCGGAGATCGAACGGGCCGCGGCGAGCGGGGTGGTACAGGCAGTGAAGCTCTATCCCGCCGGCGCCACCACCAACTCCGACTCCGGCGTCACCGACCTCGGCCGCTGCCACGACGCCCTCGAGGCCATCGCCGAGCACGACCTCACTCTCTGCATCCATGGCGAGGTCACCGCCCCCGGCGTGGACATCTTCGACCGGGAGGCGGCGTTTCTCGACGAGCGCCTGGGGCCTCTGCTGGACGCCCATCCACGCCTGCGCGTGGTGCTGGAGCATCTCACCACCCGCCGTGCGGTGGAGTTCGTGCGGGCCGGCCCGGAGCGTCTCGGCGCCACCATTACCCCGCAGCACCTGCTGATGAACCGCAACGACCTGCTTGCCGGCGGCATCCGCCCGCACCACTACTGCCTGCCGGTGCTCAAGCGCGAGCGCGACCGGGAGGCGCTGCTGGAGGCCGCCACCTCCGGGCATCCGCGCTTCTTCCTCGGCACCGACAGCGCGCCCCACGAGCGCGGACAGAAGGAAACCGCCTGCGGCTGCGCGGGAATCTTCACCGCGCCGCTGGCGCTCGAGCTCTATGCCGAGGCCTTCGACGCCGTCGGCGCCCTGGCGCGGCTGGAGGGCTTCGCGAGCCACCACGGCGCCGATTTCTACGGCCTCCCCCGCAACCGGGATACGCTCACCCTGCGGCGGGCGCCGCGCCGCCTGCCGGACGCCCTGCCCTACGGCCGGGGCTGGATCGTGCCGCTGCGCGCGGGTGCCGAAGTGGCCTGGCAGCTTGCCGGGGACCCGGCGAGCCCCTAACATCGGCACGCCTCGACGCCACCCGGTCCGCACCGTGAGCTCCGACACCTCCCCCGCCGCCGCGCGTATCGCCGGCCGCTTCCGCGGTTTTCTGCCCGTCGTGGTGGATATCGAGACCGGCGGCCTCAACGCCGCCACCGACGCCGTGCTGCAGATCGCCGCGGTGATCCTGCGCATGGACGACGACGGCCGCCTCGGTCCGGTGGCAACGCACACCACCCACGTCGAGGCCTTCGAGGGCGCCAACCTCGACCCGAAGTCGCTGGAATTCAACGGTATCGACCCGGACCACCCCCTGCGCATGGCGGTGCCGGAGGAGGAGGCGCTGCGCCAGATCTTCCAGCCCGTGCGCGAGGAGATCCGCGCCACCGGCTGCAAACGCGCCGTGCTTGTCGGCCACAACGCCTGGTTCGACCTCGGCTTCCTCAACGCCGCGGTGAACCGCTGCGGCCTCAAGCGCAACCCCTTCCACCCCTTCTCCAGCTTCGACACGGCGACTCTGGGCGGCCTCGCCTACGGCCAGACCGTGCTCGCCCGCGCCGTCAAGGCGGCGGGCCTGGAATGGGATCCCCGCGAGGCCCACTCGGCGATCTACGACGCCGAGAAGACCGCCGAGCTCTTCTGCACCATCGTCAATACCTGGGACGAGCTGAACGGCTTCCCGGACTACTCGGCACGTCGCTAACCCAGGTTGGCGCAGGGCCGAAATGTGCGGCCAAGCGCGACGTGGATTCGATAAACACAACGACACCACGGACACAACGGATCACAACGCTTGCGATTTCGTTGTGCATCGTTGTGCACGTGCTGTCGTTGTGTTTAACCCAGGCACGGGGCCAGCGGCAGAACGCGTACGCAGAACTGCGTAAGTTGCCGACCTTACGAGGAATATCCAATACCGTTGAAAGGCGTGTACCGCCACCCTGTCACCAACGTCGGACAGCGCAGAGCGCACCCGGCGTCGGACCAC